>JBAVQD010000069.1:0-36517 GCA_049693675.1 Candidatus Sulfotelmatobacter sp.
CCGCTCAGGATGACAACTCGAGAATTTAGAACTAAAGAATGAGACCGGAATGATTAAAGCCGTCCGAGGAACGCGTGACCTTCTGCCGCCGGACACGGCGTTGTGGAATTTTGTGGAGTCGACGGCACGCGATTTGTTCCGCGCCTACAATTTCCACGAAATTCGTACGCCGATTTTCGAGTCGACGGAACTCTTTGCGCGCGGCGTGGGCGTAGAGACCGACATCGTTTCGAAAGAAATGTTCACGTGGGAAGATCGCGGCCGCGCCGAGAGTGACCGGGGGCAGTCGCTCACCCTCCGTCCCGAGGCCACGGCGGGCATTGTCCGGGCTTACATCGAGCACAAGCTCGGTGACCGCGGACTCAACAAGCTTTATTGCATGGGCCCGATGTTCCGTCGCGAGCGGCCGCAGAAAGGCCGTTACCGGCAGTTCTACCAGATCGATGCTGAAATCATTGGGCCGCCGTCGTCAGGCAGCGAGTCTCCCGCGCGCGATGCCGAAGTGCTGGAGATGCTGGCCACATTGCTCGATCGTCTCGGGATCAAGGGCTGGACTCTCGAACTGAATTCCGTCGGGTGCTCAAATGATCGAGCTGCGTTCAACGAAGCGTTGCGCAAGGCTTTGGAGCCGGTGGTGGGAAATATGTGTGTGGATTGCCAGCGCCGCGCTGTGACCAATCCGCTCCGCGTGTTCGATTGCAAAGTCCCGTCAGATCAGCCGATCATCGACACGCTGCCGCGCATCAGCCAATTTCTGGATGAACCTTGCCGCGCGCATTTTGCCACGGTGAAGGAAATCCTGACCAAGGTTGGAATCCCATTTACGTTGAATGATCGCCTGGTGCGCGGCCTCGACTACTACACGCGCACGGCCTTCGAATTCACTCACGGAGCGCTCGGCGCACAGAACGCAATCCTCGGCGGCGGCCGCTACGACGGGCTCTCCGAGGCGCTCGGCGGACCAGCAGCCCCGGGAATCGGCTTTGCCATCGGCGAAGACCGGCTGGTGATGTCGCTGCAGGAATCGACGCCGGCTGAAAGCGTGGTGAAGAAGCCGGATGTGTATATTGCTCCGCTAGGCGTGGGGATGAATGCAGAAGCAGCCCGGTTGGCCCGCGATCTACGAAGACAAAACGTCGTGGCGGATTTGGGCGATGAAACTTTCCGCCTGAAGAAATCTTTCGAAACCGCAACCAAAGCCGGGGCAAAATATATTTTGATCGTCGGTGAAAATGAAATCAAGGCCGGCGCGTTCGCGCTGAAGAACCTCGCCACCGGCGAGCAGGTTTCAGTTCCGCGCAGCGATCTAGTGCGGAGGATTCAGGAGTAGCGATGGGGAAGACTCGTTCCATGATCGACGACGAGGCTCGCAGTTTCATCGAAGCGCAACATATATTCTTCGTCGCATCGGCCCCGCTCGATGTCGCTGGGCATGGGAACCTCTCCCCAAAAGGCCTGGACACATTCCGCATTCTGGGGCCGACCACAGTCGCCTATGTTGATTTCAACGGTAGTGGAATCGAGACCATCGCGCACCTGAAAGAAAATGGCCGTATTGTTCTGATGTTCTGCGCGTTCCAGGGTCCGCCGAATATTTTTCGTTTATATGGCATTGGCCGCGAGGTTGAACCTCACCAAGATGAGTTTGCAGATTTTGCGGCGAACTTCCCGGCTTACGAAACCATGCGTTCGATCATCGTGGTCGAAATCTCTCGAGTCACTGACTCTTGCGGATACGGCGTTCCCCGTTTCAAATACGAAGGCGAGCGCGAACAGCTCTCGGCATGGGCTCGCAAGCAGGGTCCGGAGGGCTTGCAAGCTTACCGCGAGCGGAAGAATCGGGTCAGTATTGACGGACTTCCGGGCTTATCGCTTCATACACGAGCGGTTCTTGAACAGACAATTCATAAACCAGCCGTTCATAAACAAGACCAGAAGGAAGATGATCGGAAGGAGGTCGTGTGAAGATTTCTTGGCGTTCCGGTGCCGTTCTCTTGTGCTCAGCTGCAATCCAGGTTGCCTCAATCCAGGTAGCGGCGCAGACTCCAGCCGCTGTCAAAGTCCCGAGTGCGCTCGATCAAAGCGCAATCGCCAACGAGAAAAATTTGATCGAAGCCAAGAAGAAAGACGACGCCGCATTTTTCAAGCGAACGCTCAGCCAGAATTTTTCCCTGGTCGGCGTCGACGGCACTCTGCTCGAAGGGCAAGAGGCCGCGGAGAATTTAGGCGACTCGAACCTGGCGGAACTCATGCCCTATAACATGAAAGTCGTCGTGCTGGCAGACGACGCCGTCGTCGTTACTTACGACGCTATCGTGCGTGAAAAGCCCGAAGAGGATCAGGGCCCCCCGCCGCGGTACCAGCATTTCAGTTCGGTATGGGTGAAACAGGGCGACGCGTGGAAGCTCAAGTTTCATCAGGCCACGGCCGCGCACTGGGGAGACTGGTAGGTTTGCCGTGGAATTCCACTGCACATAGAGAATGCGTATCGTAAAATTCTCCCTCGGGAATTTACGGAGGCTAGCCTGCTCAAGGAGAAGCATATGAAACTACGTCGAGCAGTTTTGATGGCTTGGATCCTGGTAGCAGCAGCCGCTACGGCACAGATGCAGCCTCCGAAGCCCGCGCCGGAACTTAAGAAGCTGGATGTATTCGTCGGTTCGTGGACCCTCGACGGCACCATGAAGCCGGGAACGATGGGCCCGGGCGGGACAATGACGGAAAACGAAAAGTGCGAGTGGATGGAGGGCGGTTTCTATCTCGTCTGTCATTCCGACTATAAAAGTTCGATGGGCAATGGCGTGGGCTTATCGGTGATGGGATACTCCGCCGATGAGAAGGCCTATACCTATCGCGAGTTCAACAGCTTCGGTGAATTCGACGATTCCCGCGGCTGGCTCGACGGCGATACATGGACCTGGACCAGCGATGAGAAAATGGGCGGCACTATCATGAAGGGCCGCTTCATGATGAAAATGACTTCGACAGCGTCCTACAGCTTCACCTTCGATATGTCACAAGATGGAACCAAATGGTCTACCATAATGGAAGGTAAGGCGAGCAAGAAGTAATTCTGCGTTCAGACCCTGCAGCCGTGGCACTCACCGTGAAGCGCTGGACTCCAACTTCTTAAACTCGGAACTCTTCCCCGGCCGCTTGGTCCCTATGCCACGTTCTCGTACCATATAATCCTGAGCAATGACCTTCCAACAGTTGCTGGATGGTGCGGAAGTTCTCGCGCAAAGCGGGGATCCGGGCGTGAGCAGTGTGGAATACGACTCGCGGCGGGTGCAGCCGGGGTGCGCCTTCGTGGCCATGCGCGGCGAATCCAGCGACGGAAACCGGTTTATCGATCAGGCGATCCAGGCGGGAGCAGTGGCCGTGGTCACGGATTCCGCTGCTGAGAAACAACGTCTGAATGTGGGTTGGGCGGTGGTTGCGAACGGCCGGCGAGCGCTGGCACGCGTAAGTGCGAATTTCTACAAGAGACCAGCGGAGCGGATTGCGGTCACTGGAATTACCGGTACGAATGGAAAGAGTACAACGGCTTTTCTGGTGGAATCGATTCTCGCAGCGGCGGGACGGAAGAGCGCCTTAATCGGAACGATTGAATATCACGTGGCCGGGAAAGTTTTGCCCGCGCCCCATACCACTCCCGAGGCGCTGGAACTGAATCGCATCTTTAATGAGGCTCTGGGCCATGGTGCGACGGATGCCGTGATGGAAGTTTCTTCCCACGCTCTGGCCCAGGAGCGAGTGTACGGCATCCCGTTTGACATCGCAGTCTTCACCAATCTGACGCGCGATCATCTCGACTATCACAACACGATGGAAGAATATTTCGCCGCTAAGGGCGTGTTGTTTGAAGGCTGCGGCACCGACGCGCCGCGAGCCGTGGTGACCAATGTGGACGATTCGTATGGCGCGAAGCTGGCGGAGTTCAGCCGGAAGCGCAGTTCGCTGGTTTTGAAGTACGGTTGGACGCGCGGCGACTTGCACGCGGAGAAAGTGGACATCACCACCCGCGGAACCAGATTTAATCTGATGACGCCGGAAGGAAAAATCGCAGTGTTCTCCGCCCTGATTGGACGTGTGAATGTCTATAACATTCTGGCGGCCGCGGGGGCCTGCTATGCGCGGGGATGTAAGGCGGATGCGATTGCGGCGGGTATCGACAAGCTGGCGTGCGTTCCGGGAAGGTTTGAACGCGTGGATTGCGGTCAGCCGTTTACGGTCGTGGTCGACTACGCGCACACCGACGATGCGCTCCGAAATCTTACAGTGCTGGCGCGGGAGTTGGTGTCCCCGGCGAAAGGAAGAGTGCTGACGGTGTTTGGATGCGGCGGCGATCGGGACCGGAAGAAGCGCCCACTCATGGGCGAGGCGGCGGGCCGCGGAAGTGATTTTGTAGTTTTGACTTCGGACAATCCGCGCAGCGAGGATCCGCGCGCGATTATTAATGATGCAGTGGTCGGGTTGCAGAAGACTGGAGTGAAATACAGCGTCGAGCCCGACCGGCGTAAAGCCATTGCCTTGGCCATCGGCGAGGCGCGTCCGGCAGATGTTGTGCTCCTGGCTGGAAAGGGGCACGAAAAAGTGCAGGTCACGCGTGAAGGTGCAGTCCCGTTTGATGATTTGGAAGTGGCGCGCCAGGCTTTGCGAGCAGCCGGTTACGACTGCAAGGCCGCCCCAGCCGGAGCGCGGCGATGAAGCTGACGCTCGCCAAGATTGCCGAATTTATTTCCGCGACCGGGGATTTCCTCCCAAACAAATCCGTAAACGGATATTCCATTGATTCGCGGACCGTGCGTCCGGGGCAGCTTTTCTTTGCTGTGAAAGGCGAGCGCTTCGACGGGCACGATTTCGTTGAGCAGGCGCTCGAAAAAGGAGCCGCTTCGGCCGTTGTACGAAGGGATCACCTGGGGCGTTATTCCGGGAAAGTAAAGACAGACTTACTCGCGGTGAAAGACACCCTGGTGGCGCTGCAGGCACTGGCCACCGAGGTGCGGAAGCGGTGGGGCAAACCGCTGATCGCGGTAACGGGCTCGGCCGGAAAGACGACAACCAAAGAAGCGATCGCTCACGTGTTGAGCTCACAGTTTCAAGTGTTGAAGTCGGAGGGGAATTTCAACAACCATTTCGGATTACCGCTCATGTTGCTGAAGTTAGATCCGCAGTATGACTTGGCCGTGATCGAGATGGGGATGTCGCATGCCGGGGAAATCCGCGCCCTGGCCAAGATTGCGCAGCCGGAAATTGGTGTGGTTACAAATGTAGCCGCAGTGCATCTGGAATTTTTCGATTCTTTGGCGGGGATTGCGCGGGCCAAATATGAATTAGTTGAATCGCTGCCTGCAACGGGCACAGCAGTGTTGAATGCCGATGACGACTATGTCTCACAGTTTGGACGCGACTTCCAAGGGAAAGTTTTACTCTACGGCACCCATGAGAACTCGGACGTGCGCGCGGAGAAAATCCAATCCAAAGGAGCGGAGGGCACCGAGTTCGATGTTGTGGTGGGAAATGCGCGCGAACACGCGGTTCTGCAGCTGGTTGGAGAACACAATGTTTTGAATGCGCTGGCCGCGATCGCGGTGGGGCTGGAAAGCGGACTCAAACTTTCACAGGCCGTTGCGGCGCTCGCGACTCTGGCTCCCGCGGAAAAACGTGGCCAGGTTCTCCACATGGATAACATCACGCTGATCAACGATTGTTACAATTCGAATCCGAAGGCACTTGAAGCAATGGTAGATGCGCTGACTGCCATGCCAGCCACGCGACGGATCGTGATCGCTGGCGAGATGCTGGAGTTGGGCCCTGCGGGGGAACAGATGCATCGCTCCGCGGGTCAGCACATCGCGGAAAAGAAAATCGATCTGCTGGTCGGAGTGCGCGGCCTGGCGGAATCCATGGTCCACGCGGCTAGACAGGCTGGAGTCCAGTCAGAATTCCTGACCTCGCCGGAACAGGCAGGGGAGTGGCTGGCGCGCCAGACGCGCGCTGGTGACGTGGTCCTTTTGAAGGCTTCGCGAGGTGTGAAACTGGAAAAGGCGCTCGAGACCTGGCAGGCGCGGCGCGACGGAAAGAATTGAGATTATTGCGGGACGGAGGCTGATTGCTCTACTGGCTCTTGTTTGTGAAGCTGCAACATTATTTTCCGCCCTTCCGAATTTTTCGCTATCTGACGTTTCGTACCGCATTTGCCAGTCTTACCGCGCTGTTTACCGCACTGATTGTGGGGCCGCTGGTCATTAACCGGCTGCGCGAATTCCAGATCGGACAGTACATTCGCGAAGAAGGGCCGAAAGCACACCAGAAAAAAGCCGGCACGCCCACCATGGGCGGCTTGTTGATTGCGATCGCGATCGTCGTGCCCACTCTGCTTTGGGCCGACCTGAGCAACCGCTTCGTATGGATCGCGGTGTTCGCCACCTGTGCATTTGCGGCGATCGGATTTACCGACGACTACACCAAAGTGGCGCACCGCCGGAACCTTGGTCTGACCGGGCGGGCAAAGTTGGGGTTGCAGATCGCAACCAGCATTGTGATCGCAGTGATGCTGATCGCCATGCAGACATACGGAATGTATTCGACCAAGCTGATTGTGCCCTTCCTCAAACAATTCCACCCGGATCTCGTCGTTCAGAATCTGGAACGGTTTCCCCATCTTTGGCCGCTGGCGTTCTTGCCGTTCATCGCATTCGTGGCGCTGGTGATCGTAGGCTCGAGCAATGCCGTAAATCTTACCGATGGCCTGGACGGCTTGGCGATCGGCTGCACTGTAATCGCAGCAGGGGCACTGACGGTGTTGACCTACGTAAGCGGCCATGCCACCTTTGCCACTTATCTGGAGATTCCGAAAATGCCGCAGGTCGGCGAATTAACGATTTTTTGCGGAGCGATGGTGGGGTCATCGATCGGATTCTTGTGGTATAACGCGCATCCCGCGGAAGTCTTCATGGGTGACGTAGGATCGCTCGCGCTGGGCGGCGCGATCGGAACGGTTGCAGTCATCATCAAGCAGGAGCTTCTGCTCCCATTTATCGGCGGAGTTTTCGTGATCGAAGCAGTGTCGGTAATCCTGCAAGTGGGTTCCTATAAACTGCGCAAGAAGCGCATATTTAAGATGGCTCCGCTCCATCACCATTTTGAATTGATGGGGTGGTCCGAGTCGAAGATTATTGTTCGCTTCTGGATCGCATCGCTGGTGTTCGCGTTGTTCGCGCTTACGACGCTGAAACTGCGGTAGGGCTGCAGGCGAGTAGTTTAGGAATTGCTGATTGATGATTTTTGATTGTTGATTGAAAAAGCGGCGGGCCTTGGGTTCTTCAATCAACATTCAGAAATCAACAATCAGCAATCGACCTACGAATGGACCTCAAAGACAAACGCGTCCTGGTCGTCGGCCTCGGCAAGTCCGGGGTGGCGTCTGCATTGTTTTTGAAGGCGCACGGCGCGCGGGTTACCGTCTCCGATACAAAAAGCGGAGACGATTTACGGAACGAAATTCCTGCGCTTCTCGATCACGGAATTACTGTAGAAACGGGCGGCCACGGTGAACGCACTTTTCGCGGCCAGGATTTAATCGTGGTAAGCCCGGGAGTTCCGGTCGATGCGCCGCCGCTGGTGCAGGCGCGGTCGCTGGGCGAAATCGTGATCGGCGAAATCGAACTTGCGGCGCAGTTCCTGCCGGGTACGATCGTGGCAGTCACGGGATCCAACGGAAAAACGACAACCACCACATTGACAGGTGAAATTCTGGCTGCTGGCGGATTGCCGACCTTGGTGGGCGGCAACATCGGCACCCCGGCGATCTCCTTGGCCGAGCGGGCGAAGCCCGAGACCGTGATCGTACTGGAGGTTTCGAGTTTCCAATTGGAAACGATTCAGACATTTCGTCCGAAAGTTGCCGTGGTTTTAAACGTGACCCCCGATCATCTCGATCGGCACCGGACCTTGGAAGTTTATGTGAATGCGAAGGCGCGCATCTTCGAGAACCAGGGAAGCGAAGACTTTGCTGTGTTGAATGCCGATGACCCCACCTGCGTGGCGATGGCTGGGCGTACCCAGGCGCAAGTGTTTTGGTTCAGCCGCCAGAAGGAAGTGAAACAAGGAGCGTGGGTCCGCGAGGGAGCCATCGTCTTTCGCGATGGCCTTGGGCCTGAGGAAGCGGTTCAGCGGGAGATCATGCTGGCTTCCGAAATTCCTCTGAAGGGCGCACACAATCTGGAGAACGTGCTGGCTGCCGTGTGCGCCGGCATGTTGATGGGATGTGCTCCGGAGAAAATCCGCCAGGCGGTACGGGATTTCAAGGCGGTGGAACACCGGCTGGAATTTGTGGCCACGATTCGCGGCGTGGATTACTACAATGATTCAAAGGCCACGAATGTGGATGCGACCATTAAGGCGCTGGAATCGTTTCCCGCTAATATTCACCTTATTCTTGGAGGCAAGGACAAAGGCAGCGACTACAGCGTTCTGAACGATCTGCTGCGGCAGCGCGTAAAGCGTGTGTACACTATCGGCGCAGCGGCAGCAAAAATCGAATCGCAGATTAAGAATGTTGAGGTGGTCCGCGCAGAAACTTTGGAGAATGCGCTTCGCAAGGCGAATGCCGTGGCGGAACCGGGTGATGTTGTTTTGTTAGCACCAGCGTGCGCCAGCTTTGATCAGTTCAAGAATTATGAACAGCGCGGTCAGATTTTCAAGGAGATTGTGCAGGGGCTGAGCTAAGACATCGGCAATTTTCATTATGCCGCTATCAGGGACGCTGCCCCGAACCAAAACAATCAACAATCAAAAATCAACAATCAGCAATTCATCCAGCATGTCTTCCGTTCTCCGTGGTGAAATGAACTTCCCATGGCAAAGCGGGTGAGTGTTGATCGCTGGCTGTTTACTGTGACCATGCTGCTGGTCTTTGTGGGGCTGGTGATGGTGTTTTCGGCATCAGCGGTAATGGCGCGGGAGCGCTTCGGGTCTCCATACGCTTTTTTGTCGAAGCAGTTGATCTGGGCGGCGGCGGGCATTGTGGCAATGTTGGTCGCCATGCGTGTCGATTACCGGCGCTACAAGCATCCGGCAGTAGTGTTCTCGTTTCTCGGCGTCACTACACTGTTGTTAATTTCCGTTTTCTTTCTCGACCGCTCCCACAACACTCATCGCTGGATTCACGCTGGTGGTTTTTCCTTCCAGCCTTCCGAATTGGCAAAGCCGGTTCTGATTTTGTTTCTCGCCTATTTTCTCGAGAGCCGCATCAGAACGATGCCGAATTCCATCGATGACTGGCGCAACACGCTGGTGCCTGCAGCCGCGCCGGTGCTGGTGCTGCTCGGCCTGATTGTGCTGCAGCCGGATCTGGGCACGGCCATCGCTTGTGCCGGAATCGCGGCTTGTATTTTTTATGTGGCCGGCATGCGAATGCGCTATTTCGGTTACGCCTTCGGCGCATCGCTGCTGCCGCTTTATTTTCTGATCTTTCATGTGAGCTGGCGGCGTGACCGGATTCTCGCATTTCTTAATCCCTACGCCGACCGCCAGAAAACCGGGTTCCACATCATCCAGTCACTGATCGCCGTGGGCATCGGCGGCATCACTGGCACAGGCTTGATGGAAGGCAAACAGAAATTGTTTTATCTGCCGGAGCCGCATACTGATTTTATTTTCGCCGTGACCGCGGAAGAATTAGGTCTGGTAGGTGCGATCTTTATAGTCATCCTCTTCGCCGTATTCTTATGGCGTGGAATGCGCGCATCCTGGCGAACCGAAGACATATTCGGCCGATACCTGGCGGTAGGAATTACCAGCATGGTTGTGCTGCAGGCTTTCATCAACATCAGCGTGGTGTTGGGCATGATGCCTACGAAAGGCATTCCGCTGCCACTGGTGTCGTACGGAGGGTCGTCATTGTTCGTGACGCTGGCCTGCGTGGGCGTGCTGCTGAATATTACGAAGCAGGCAGAGTGAGAACGCGCCGGGATTCTCACAGATTCGCACGGAAGAATTAGATCGGAAAAGGAATTGTTGATCGTTGATTTCTGATTGCTGATTGAACCGGCCCAATCGCTCGCAAACAACAATCAGCAATCAACAATCAGCAGTCAGCAATCAACAATCAACAATTCCTTTATAGTCACCTCATGCGGGCCATTCTTGCGGGCGGCGGAACGGGCGGACATGTCATCCCGGCGCTGGCCATCGCCAACGAACTTAAGAAACGTTACGCAGCCGAGATGCTATTCATCGGGACGGCGCGCGGCATCGAGAATCGCCTCGTCCCCGCAGCCGGGTATCCGCTGCAACTGGTGCGTGTAGGCGCGCTGAAAAATGTCAGTCTGATGACTCGCGCCAAGACGGCCTTCGATTTGCCGCGGGCTGTGTGGAGCGCGGCCCGCATCCTCAACGAATTTGCACCCGACGTCGTAATCGGCGTGGGCGGATACGCTTCCGGTCCGGCGATGCTGGCGGCGGTAATGAAGCACATTCCGACGCTTGCCTTTGAGCCGAACGTTGTCCCCGGATTTGCCAATCGCGTGGTGGCACGATTTGTGTCCGGGGCAGCGGTTCATTTTGCAGAGACAGCGAAATATTTTCGTCATGCGGAAGTAACCGGAGTTCCGGTGCGGCAGGCGTTCTTTGAAATTTCGCCCAAGCGGGGTGGAACGCCGACTCTTCTTGTGTTTGGCGGAAGCCAGGGAGCGCACGCGATCAATGAGGCAATGATCCGCTGCTTGCCGGAACTGCATCGGCAGGCCCCCGGAATCTGCATCATTCATCAGACGGGCGAGCGTGACTATCATGACGCGCTGGCCGCGTATCGGCGATTCGATCCATCAGGATCGGGGGAGTCGGTGCAGGTTTTCAAGTTCATTGAGGACATGCCTTTGGCATTTGCGCGCGCGGATCTGTTGGTCTGCCGCTCCGGCGCCAGCACGGTGGCGGAAATTACAGCGGCGGGGAAGCCCGCGATCTTCGTCCCGTTTCCCCGGGCGGCGGACGACCATCAGCGGGTGAATGCCGAGGCGCTGGCCCGCGACGGAGCAGCGGTGGTAGTGGAGGAATCGAAACTCGAAGGTGTCTGGCTGGCGGAAACAATTTCCGCTTTGTTGGGGGATGCGCGAAGATTGCATATCATGAGCGAAGCAGCGCGCGGGTTGTCGCATCCCAATGCCGCCCGGGATATCGCGGCGCTGGCGGCGCGGGTGGCGGGAATTGACGAAGCGGATAATGGAAGCAGTTCGCGAAGTTCCCATACTAATTCGAGCGAATAGGGATACGCTTCGAATGATAGGCAAAATATGAAGGCCCCTACGGGAGCACAAATCGGCGGAGTCACAATAATCCTGCTCCTCCTTTCCGGGATGCTTTATGCGGGCGACTGGGTGGTTTGGAAGTTGCGCGACTCGCGGGGAACGGGCTACGGCACAGTCGAGGTCCATCAGTTTCTGGCTACATCATTGAAGGGCAACAAGACTGAATATGATATGACCGGAACCGCGCAGCAGACCTGTAGCCGGTCGATCTTTCCGCAGCAAGGGTATTCCGCCTGCTGGTGGTTGAAGCGGCATGCGGCGCAGTGGGAGTGAGCGGTCGTTGGGCGTTGATGCCAGGTAGGGATCCTTCGACTGCGTAATCGCTTCGCGTTCGCGAAGCACTTACTTCGCTCAGGATGACAAAATATGTTTGCCAAGATTCAGCAGATTCATTTCGTGGGCATAGGCGGCATCGGCATGAGTGGCATTGCCGAGGTGTTGCTGAATCTCGGCTACAAGGTCTCCGGGTCGGATCTCAAGCATTCTTCTGTGACCGAGAGGCTTGCAGCTTTCGGCGCTACGGTGTTTGAGGGGCATCGTGCAGAGAATATTTCCGGAGCCGAAGTGGTAGTGACGAGTTCGGCGATTGCGACGGAGAATCCTGAGGTCCTTGAGGCGCATAAGTTGCACGTTCCCGTGATTCAGCGGGCGGAAATGCTGGCGGAGTTGATGCGCCTGAAATACGGCATAGCCATCGCCGGCATGCACGGCAAGACGACCACCACTTCCATGGTGGCCGCGGTGCTGGCGGGCGGCGGCCTTGACCCTACGGTAGTCGTAGGCGGACGCGTCGATGCCATGGGATCGAACGCCCGGCTGGGCAAATCACGCTACCTGGTGGCCGAAGCGGATGAAAGCGACCGGTCGTTTTTGAAGTTGTCCCCAATTCTTTCCGTGGTGACCAACATTGACCGCGAGCACATGGATTGCTACCGCAACATGCGGGATGTAAAAAAAACCTTTCTTGAGTTCATGGACCGCGTCCCTTTTTACGGCATGGTCGTGGCGTGCAATGACGATCCGCTGTTGCGGCGATTGCTCCCGGACGTGCAGCGCCGCACGCTGACCTATGGGACGAAACGTGGGTCGGATTTTCTGATCAAGATGGAAAATGGTTCCACTTCGCGCTTGAGGGTTGAAGGCCAGCCATTGAGCCGCTTTCGCGTGAGTTATCTCAAGAAAGATTTGGGCGAGTTCACATTACATGTGCCGGGCGTGCACAACATTCTGAACGCCACGGCGGCGATTGCCGTCGGCATCGGCCTCGATATTGAAGTGGAGGCAATCCGGGCTGGGCTCGATCAGTTCCGTGGCGTTGACCGGCGCTTTCAACTGCGCGGGCGCGCAGCCGGAGTCAGTGTGATCGACGATTATGGCCACCATCCCACCGAAATTAAGGCGACCCTGGCAGCCGCGCGGCAATGCGGTTTTCGCAAGGTTCATGTGGTGTTCCAGCCCCACCGCTACACGCGTACCCGCGATCTGATGGATGAGTTTACGGCTGCATTTGCAGACGCCGATTCGTTGTTCGTGCTCGACATTTATGCGGCCAGCGAGAAGCCTATCGAAGGGATCAGCGGGGAAGTACTGGCGAGGACAATACGAGAGAAGGGCGCTCGGGACGCGCAGTATGTGAATTCGTTCTCAGAAGCCGTGAATTCAGCCGCCGCAGCTGCGCAACAGGGAGATATGATCCTGACGCTGGGCGCGGGGAGCGTTTCACAGTTGGGACCGATGATTCTGCAGAGGTTGAAGGAAATTGACGGCAAGGAATAGCGCAAAGTGTTTGAATTGGTATGAGCATGTGTATGTTCATGTGTAGACTGAGGGATCGCCGATGAAAACTGCGCGTCTGCAATTGCTGACCACCCCTGCATTTCGGGATCGGCTTCGCAAAGAAGCAAAAAAGGCCGGCGTCAGCATGGCGGAGTTGGTGCGTACGCGCTGCGAAGGTTCGTCTAATGAAGAAGAACAGCTGGTTGCCGAGCTGGCCGCGCAACTTAGCAAAGAAGTGCGGAGGGCACAGTCGTCTTTGCGGAGCAGCTTGGCCGAAGCCAATGCGATGCTTGACGAATTAAGAGCGCACCGGGAGCGGCGCAGATCGGCGGAGCGTGTGTGAGTCTTCTCGCGCAAGCCGTGGAGCCAATCAAAGACGCGATGCGGCTTGCCGACGACTTGCGGCGCGCCAGCGACACGCCGAAAGATCTTACCGAGCAGATTCGCGATCACGAGCGCCGCATCACCCGCCTGGAATCCCGATGGGAGTCCGCGACCATGCTGTCGCGAAAGCGGTTGGAATAGCCCTGAATAGCCCGATGTCATTTTGATAATGCTTTGGGCGACGTCGGGGAAGGGAACTTTTGCTTCAGACTCTCCGTATCTTTTATTGCTAACGGATTCAGGCGCGACTCGTCCAATCTGCCATAAGGGGTTCAAGCCAATGAAATCGACACAAGCATGGGGATGGCTGATGGCTGGCGTTCTGGCGCTGGGATTGAATGGCATTTATCAGGACGGCGGCGCGGCTTGGGCACATCGCGCGGTCACGCATTGGATGACCGGCGTTACTGGTCGGGCCGAAGGCGTTTTGGCGCTGGCAGCAGGGCGCGCAGACTGGTTCGCCGCAAAAAGCGAGGCCTTAGCCGCGAAGAACGAGACCGCCTCTTGCCGCTTGGCTACAGTCATGGCGCGAATGCAGACCAAGATGGCGCGAGCCCAGGGCGGGATGGCACGGTTTGAAGCCATGTCGGCACGCGAGGAAGCCCAATTTGCGCGGTTGGAAGCCAGCCGGGCGCGGGCCGAGGCCGAGATTGAGGCGCAGGTTGCGCGCGTAAGTGTGGCCACTCCCAGCTTTGATGGAGTCTTTTGTCCGCGAGTACGGGTAAGGATTCCGCGAGTGCGAATTTCGGTTCCCGGCGCGCATGTAGAGACCGTCAGCTTCGAGAACGAATAACATCTTCCTCCTGTAAGGGCGGACACAGCCACCCGCGCCCGCATCTGCAAATGTTTTTTCCCCGGTCGGTGGAGATTTCGAAATGAGCCTGTAATTACCTCTCACAGATTTCCCCACCTGATGGCCAATGCGGTTCCCACCTGTGCAAAAATTCGATAATTTTTCTGTCTCACTTCGCGAAATGAAGTTATAGTTTGAGTGCTCAGCGATTTCACAGCGACAACTAACCTGAATTGATGGCACGGAAGTCGGGTTCCACCATCTTGCAGGAGGAGTTGTACCCACCCCGCGCGGGCAGCGCGCGGCCGGGTCTCCATGGTCTGAACGGACATGACTTGGAGATGGACGATGCGCGCCTCGTTGATCTGGACGTGGATGAGGAATCGCCGTTTCTACGCGGCCAAAAGCGAGTCTCCGCCCGCCGAAGTTCTCTCCCTAAGAAAACTGCAAACCGTTTGTTGTGGGGCATAGCTGCCGCCGCTGTTGTATGCCTCGCCGCGCTGGGTGCCGCGGCGCTCTATCACTACGGCGAGCATTCATGGCGCTTCCGCGTGGAATCGAGCGACAACATTCAAGTCGCCGGCATGCAGAACGTAACTAAGTCGCAAATCATGGAAGTGATGGGCGCCGATATCGGGCGCAACATATTTTTCATTCCACTGGCGCAGCAGAAAGCTCAGCTGGAGCAGATTCCCTGGGTGGAATCGGCCAGCGTGATGCGCTTTGTTCCCAATCGCCTGCAGGTGGAAATTCACGAGCGCACTCCAGTCGCATTCGCGCGAGTTGGCCCGCGCATGTTGTTGATCGATGCCGGTGGCACGCTGATGGAGTTGTCTCCGAAGCACAAATATTCTTTCCCCGTGATTATCGGAATGAATCCCGGCGAGCCGCTTTCCACACGCACGCCGCGCATGAAGGCTTATACCCAGATTGTGCATGAACTGGATTCCGGCGGCGCTCGCTATTCGCAGGACCTGAGTGAAGTGGATCTCTCCGATCTCGAAGACGTAAAAGTGCGGGTAAATGATCCCGCGGGCGACGTGCTGGTGCATCTCGGCTCATCGGATTATCTGCGGCGTTACAAGATTTTTGTCAGTCACGCGCAGGGTTGGCGGCAGCAGTTTCAGAAGCTCGAATCTGTCGATCTCCGTTACGACAACCAGATCATCGTGAATCCGGATATGGCGAAGCCCGCTCCGTCGAAGCAGAGTGTTGCGAAGGCGCAGGCGACGGGCAGAGTCAAGCCCGTGTCGTTGCTGACCCGCGTGGGTCCGAATGACAAGCCGGTGCCCAAACCCGCTTTCGAGTTGACGGCGAAGAAACTTGACCCCAAAGCCGCAATCCTTTCAACGAAGACCGCTTCAACCAAAAAAGTCGGCGCCAAGGCAAGCTCGAACAAGATTGCTGCCATCGCACCGAACCCAACCGCGGCCAGGACGTCGATCGCTGCCGCGAAACCGGTGACCGACAAGCCTTCCAAAAAGCGAGCTATGCCAATCGCAGCCCGGCGAAAGCTTGAGCGCAAGAAAACGGCGAGCAGGAGTTCGGCTGTAACTGCTAAGTCTGCGGGTCATACCGGCGGTCGGAAACCGAGCCCTGCGATTGCAAAGACTCAGACGAATTCGGAGCCGAGCGATTGAACTTTTCATAAGGACCGTGTCACGAACAATGTATGGCAAAATTTTTACCGGAAACGAATAACGGGAACTGATCAAAGATGGCGAACCAGCGACGGAATTTTCTTACGGCGATCGATGTAGGCAGCGCCAAAACGTGTGCGCTCATGGCAGAGGTGACCGACTGCGGCCTGCGTTATCGCGGGCACGGCATCGCGGAATCACGCGGCTCCCGCAAAGGTGTGATCGTCGACCTGGAAAAAGCGATTGCGGCCATTCAGAAGGCCGTGGAAGCGGCTGAGGATGTCGCAGGTGCAGCCGTGGAACACGCCATTGTCGGCATCGGCGGAGCCCACGTGCGCGGAGTGAACAGCCATGGCGGCATCAGTCTGGGATCGCGTCCGCGGGAGATTGGGCGAGATGAGATCAAGCAGGCGGTTGAGCGGGCGCGGGCGATTCCGCTGCCCGAGGGTCGTGAAGTGCTGCATCTTCTGCCCCAGGAATTCATTCTGGACGATCAGGCCGGGGTGCACGATCCGCTGGGAATGATGGCCGCCAAGCTGGAAGTGAGAGTTCATCTGATTACCGCGGCGGCCAGTGCAACCCAGAACGTAATCACCGCGGTGAACCGCGCCGGCGTGCACGTGGACGACACCGTGTTTGAACCGCTTGCTGCGGCCGATTCCGTGCTGCGCGCCGATGAGCGCGAGTTGGGAGTGTGTCTGGCGGATATCGGTGCGGGCTCGACCGAGCTGGTGGTTTTCTTGCAGGGAGCAGTCGCGTACACGGGTGTCATTCCGGTAGGTGGCGATCACTTCACCAGCGATCTCTCGATGGGCATGTGCACGCCGCTGGCGGATGCGGAAAAAATCAAGAAAATTTTCGGCAATGCCATCGTCACCTTGATTCCGGAAGGCAATGAAGTCGAGGTGCCATCCGTCGGCGACCGGCCATCGCGCTTGCTTCCTCAACGTCTCGTAGCAGAAATCCTCGAACCGCGGGCGCGCGAACTTTTCGAAATGATGCGCGAATCCCTGCGGCAGAGTGGGATGTTTGACGCCTGCCTTGCGGGCATTGTGCTGAGTGGTGGAGGGTCGCGGCTGCCGGGAATTTTCGACGTCGCTGAATCGGTGTTGCGGCGTCCAGTACGACTGTCGTGGCCTATGCCCCTCGCGAAGATGCCATCCACCCTGGCCGAGCCAGAGTATGCCACGGTGCTCGGAATGGTGAACTACGGGCAACGGGCGCGCGTGGCGCGTGGGTTTCAAGGAGAGCGGTGGGGATCGAGATTGAAGGCGTTGTTGGTGGGATGAAGAAGCAGTGATGATTAGTGATCAGTTGATTAGTGATCAGTGGCTAGTGGTCAGAAAGTTTGGCTTTGTTTCTCTGCTGAACCCTGACCACTGACCTCTGGCCACTGATTCAGGACGAGAATTCAAAAATTAGGTGGAAACTATGACAAACGATTCCAGCATTCGCATCAGCTTCAACGAAGAACCTCTCAACGATGCCAAGATCAAGGTGATTGGCGTGGGCGGCGGTGGCGGAAACGCGGTGAACCGCATGATCGATGCCGGAGTAGAAGGCATCGAGTTCATTGTAGCCAACACCGACTTGCAGGCGCTGCGCCTCTCTCGCGCGCCTGTGAAGCTGCAACTAGGCGTGAAGCTCACCAACGGATTGGGTGCGGGCGCAAATCCGGAGGTGGGCCGCAAAGCCGCGCTCGAAGATTCCGACAAAATCATTGAAGCGCTCGAAGGCGCCGACATGGTCTTTGTTACCACCGGCCTGGGCGGCGGCACGGGCACGGGCGCGGCTCCCATCATCGCATCGCTGGCCTGTGAGATGGGAGCGTTGACCGTTGCCGTAGTTACCAAGCCGTTTTCTTTCGAAGGCCGCCGCCGCATGACTCAGGCGGATCGCGGCATCGCAGAGCTGATGGAATCGGTAGACACGACAATCGTAATTCCGAACGAAAAGCTTTTGGCTGTTGCCGAAGATGCCGGATTTTTCGAGTCCTTCCGCGTTGCCGATGACATTCTGCGCCAGGGCGTGCAAGGAATCTCCGACATCATCACAATTCCCGGCATCATCAACCGCGACTTCGCCGACGTGAAAACAATCATGGCTCGAATGGGTTATGCCGTGATGGGCACAGCAACGGCGAGCGGGACGAAACGCACGATCGAAGCTGCCCAGCGTGCGATTGCCTCGCCGCTACTGGAAGCGGGCGCGATCGACGGAGCCCGCGGCATTCTCATCAATATCACCGGATCAGCCTCGCTGAAGTTGGCAGAAGTTCAGCAGGCCTGCACCATCATCCAGAGTGCAGCGCACGAAGATGCGAACATTATTTTTGGCGCAGTGCTCGACGAAAAGATGAAAGATGCGGTGAAGATTACCGTGATCGCCACTGGCTTCCGCGAGGTTCCGCGGGCCCAGCGAGTGCCCGAGTTTCACTCTTTCGCCGCATCGCATGACAATGCCATGGATTTTCCGGAGTCCGTAGCTCCAGTGCAATCCGCTGCGTCAACATTTTCCGAGCCAATGCCGGATCGGATGATCGACGAGCCCAGAATGGAGGAATCGTCACCGGTGGCAATGGCGAACGTGGGTCCCGACGTAATCTCACTCGACGCCATGCGCAGCGCGATGGTGGCGAACTTCGAGCAGGCTGACTTGGACGTTCCCGCATTTCTCCGCAAGCGCGGCGAAGTGATGTAGTCAACCTACCTCTGAGTGGGAAGAGCGGGAGGAAGTCGAGTGGGGAAAATGGGAAAAGCTTTGCCTATAAGTGGAGTATCTCTTGAGTAACTAGGCTACTGTTACCGAGGCAGCGGTACCGAAGTAACTTCCCGTTTAAGTACCTGTTCCAAAACGGGTTATATCGAAATTACCTTTTACTGAGAGAAAAACTTTGTTATTGCCTGGCACATGCTAACTCTCGTAATATCTGAGAGTTCGGCGGACTTACTGGTCAAGACCGGCAGACTGGCAAGCTTCGTGCACCGTAATCAACAGGAAAGCCGGAGATCAGAGGGAAGGGCCAGAAATGTTGAGCTCGAATGCGCGTTGTCTTCGGCTGCTGGTGGTATTGGGGGGACTGTTTCTGGCGCCGGCAATTTGGGCCGCACACGTGAACCCGCGGACCTTGAACGGGAGCAAGCCAAAGTCGTCCCGAAAACTCGCCGAGAGCCAGCATACCAGGCGCCGGATGCGGCATTTGGCTAGCGGCCGAAGCACCACGGGACACGTCGCGAGCCGGCGCACCGCGAGTCACAGTGCAACCGTGACCGGAACCTCCGCCAGCCTTCGAAGACACAGCTATCGCGAGCGCTTTTTCATGAGTTCCTACGCCGAAGGCCTTACCGGCGGCGACATTACTGATGGTGAAGATCCGGTCGTGCGCCAGGCGGCAATCGATGCCCTGGGCAACATGAACGGCACCGTGGTCGCCATCGAGCCCACCAGCGGACGCGTGCTCGCCATGGTGAACCAGAAGCTGGCGCTCTCCAGCGGCGCCCAGCCTTGCTCCACTATTAAACTTTCCGTCGCACTCGCCGCACTGAGTGAAGGCCTGATCTCGAAAGAGACTGAAGTTTCCCTCGGCGGCCATTACCGGATGAACCTCACCGAAGCTTTGGCGCACTCCAATAATGCGTATTTCGAAGCGTTGGGCCGCAAGTTAGGCTTCGAAAAAGTCGCCTATTATGCCCATCAATATGGTTTGGGCGAGTTAGCCGGCTACGATATTCCCGGCGAGCAACTGGGAACTTATCCCGAAGAAGTCATTCCCGAGAAACTGGGCGGCGTAGGCAAGATGTGTTCCTTCGGCGAAGGAGTTTCCATGACGCCGCTGCAATTGGGCGCCATGGTTTCCGCGATCGCAAACGGAGGCACCCTTTACTACCTCCAGCATCCAACTACTCCGGAAGAGATCACCAATTTCCAGCCCCGCATCAAGCGCCAACTGGATATCGCTCCCCTGATCCCGGAAATTTCCGTGGGCATGGCCGGCGCCGTGCAATATGGTACCGCTCGCCGTCTAGGCCTTAACTTCAACGAGGAAGAAATCCTCGGCAAGACCGGAACCTGCTCCCACGCGGGCACGCGCTTCGGCTGGTTTGCCTCTTACGCCAACACCAGCAGTGGACGCGTCGTGGTAGTGGTCTTTCTTGAAGGTGGACGTCCAACCTTTGGACCGAAGGCGGCGGAAATTGCCGGTCACATGTACCGAAATCTCTACGATCACAACTTTTTCCTGGCGGGACCACCTTCACGTCCGGCCGATACGGCTTCCGTGCGCTGACTCCTCCGCTACTTTCTAATTTCGATTGTCTTACCTCGATTGTGGCCAGGGCCTCTCCGCAGAGGCCCTTTGTTTTTGAGCCGCGATTGGCACCCACTCAAGTATCCGAAGCTTAGCTTCCTCTAACACGAAATCCCCTATCTCGCCGATATATCGCATAGGACCATGATGACGAATCACCCGGGGAAGTACCCGTTTTGTATTTGCCAGATTCGCCGTCTTACGGCGGTTGGTACCCGCGATTCTTCGGTGAGCGAAAGATGAACTCGGCAACAGCCATGCACCCCAGCTTCGACTACGGATTGGTGGCGCTTTCCGTAGTCCTGGCAATGTTTGCGTCGTACGCGGCATTGGAAATAGCGGGACGCGTGGCTTCCTCGCGCGGCCGTCTTCGGGCGCTCTGGCTGGGCTGCGGCGCCGTGGTTATGGGTTTAGGAATTTGGGCTACGCACAACGTTGGCATGCTTGCTTTAAACATGCCAGTATCGGTCTCCTACCATCTACCCACCGTCGCTTTATCGCTTCTTGCCGCAATCGCCGCCTCGGCGGTTACACTTTTCGTAGTCAGCCAACCCCAAATCAGCCTGTGGCAGGAGGTCGCAGGCAGTGTCGTGATGGGCGTTGGCATCGCGGCAATGCATTACATCGGTATGGCGGCCATGCGTTGCTCTGCTTTGATCGTCTACGATCCACGGATTGTAGCGCTCTCGATCGTGCTGCCAATTATTATCTCGCTCTTTGCGCTGCGGCTGGTTTTCCGGGTGCGCGACGAAAAACATTTAACCGTGCCAAAAATTACCGGCGCACTTGTGATCGGTAGCGCCATCCTGCTGATGCATTACACCGGAATTCGGGCGGCGAGTTTCTTCCCTTCGGAAGCCGTGCCCGATCTCGCCCACTCCGTCGGCAATTCCACGATTAGCGTCTTTGCCATCGGCGCCAGCGCTCTTTTCGTCCTTGCGTTGGCGATTGCTTTCTCCTCTCTTGACCGCTTCATCGATTTACAAAGACTTGATCTCAACGCGACACGCGAACGCGAGTTGTATTTCCACACCATCGCGGAGGCTGTGCCGGAAATGATATGGACTGCGACCCCTGACGGTCAGGACGACTACTTCAACCAAAGATGCTTCGACTTTACCGGGTCGACGCTCGACGAGATGCGCGGGATGGGCTGGGGGAAAGTTGTCCACCCAGAAGATCTCGGTAATTGCATTTCCAGATGGAAGAACGCGCTGCAAGTGGGTGAGCCTTATGAGATCGAGTATCGCTTGCGCGGGAAGGATGGAAACTTTCGCTGGTTCCTGGGCCGCGCCAATCCCATCCGAAACGCGACCGGAGAGATTATCAAATGGTTTGGCACCTGTACCGATATCGAGAATCAGAAGCAGAACCAGCAGAATCTGGAAGGGCAGATCAAGGAGCAAACTCTGCAACTGGCGGAAACAAATGCCCGGCTGCAGCGCGAATTATATTTCCAGACAATGGAGGGAATCCCCGAGATCGTATGGACGGCTGGCCTCGATGGCGCGATCGACTTTACCAACCGGAAATGGCTCGATTACAGTGGCATGACTGCCGAGCAAAGTGTGGGGGAGGGATGGGCTCGCGCGGTTCATGCGGATGATTTGGCGCTTTGTATAGCAAAATGGGAAAGCGCTTTGCTCGTGGGAAATCCTTTCGAGGTAGAATATCGCCTGCGAGATAAAGACGGACATTTCCGCTGGTTCCTGGTACGGGCGAATCCCATCCACAATTCCGCCGGGGAGATTATCAAATGGTTCGGCACGTGTACGGACATTGAGAATCAAAAACAGAACCAGCAGATCCTGGAAGAGCAAATTCTTGAACGCACGGCCCAGTTAGCCGACTCCAATACCCGCTTGCAGGAAGAGATGCTGGAGAAAGACTTTGCCCGCAACGAACTCGATCAGCAGAATGAAAGGATGATGAGCGAACTGCAGAAGCGCTCAGAGCGAGCCACCATGCTGGCGAAAATGGGCGAATTACTGCAGAGCTGCATCAGCCGCGACGAAGTATTCGCAGCCGCACTGGGTTACGCACCTAAGATCTTTCCCACCGCGCGTGGTGCCGTAGCGCTGCTCGATTCCTCGCATAGTCATGCCGAGGTGCTGGGTTCGTGGAGTGAATGCCAGCTTCCCACGAAGGAATTTGAACCGACGGAATGTTGGGCGCTGCGAACCGGCCATCCCCATCTGGTCGTGGCTGGCGATTCGACTGCCCCGTGTATGCACGCAGCCGGCGTGAAGAACTCGTACTTGTGCATCCCGATCCTGGCGCAAGGGGAAACCCTAGGTATTCTGCATCTTCAAGCCACCGATGCCGTGCCGCAACTGGACCCCGCCGAGCTTTCCTTTAAGACTACATTTGCCGGACAGGTCGGGTTGTCAATCGCGAACATCCGGCTGCGCGAGGCCCTGCGTATGCAATCGGTTCGCGATGCCTTGACTGGTCTTTATAACCGGCGCTATCTGGAAGAGGTGCTCGATCGCGAGACTCGGCGCGCCGGACGCGCCGGACAGTCGATGGGAATTCTGATGCTCGACTTGGACAATTTCAAGCATTTCAACGATACCTATGGGCACGATGCCGGCGACGCCGTGTTGCGCGAAACCGCCGCATTCCTGCTCAAGAACGTGCGCGCCGAGGATTTTGTTTGCCGCTATGGCGGTGAAGAATTCGTTGTAATCCTGCCCACCGCCGACCTCGAGGGATCGAAGATGCGCGCCGAAAAACTGCGTTCTAAAATGCGGGAACTGTCCATTATGCATCAGGGAAAGTCTCTGGGCATGGTCACGCTTTCGGTTGGAGTCGCGGCGTTTCCCGCCCACGGCATGTCCCCGAAAGAATTGATGGCCGCCGCCGACGGCGGGCTATACGAGGCCAAACGCGGGGGAAGAGATCAGGTTGCAGTGGCTTTGGCGAGAAGTGTTGAGCAGATCGTCATTCCCGCCGAAACCGACACTGCCTCCAAGTGGAGCTAGTTCCCCGGAAATTGGCCTTTCAGAGAGTCTCACTCGCCAGCGAGAATGCGCGGCGGCCTGCGCCTCGTAAAACACGCTCAAATCATTTCTTCCGCTCGTCGCGCTCGACCACTCCATCCTTAATGTGGATCACCCGGTGAGCATACTCGGCAATATCATGCTCGTGAGTGACCAGCACAATGGTGTTGCCTTCCCCGTGCAGCCGGTCAAACAGCGCCATAATCTCGTTTCCCGTCTGCGAATCAAGATTCCCTGTGGGTTCGTCCGCCAGAAGGATGGAAGGCTTGTTCACCAGGGCCCGCGCCACCGCAACGCGCTGCCGCTGTCCACCGGAAAGCTCGTTCGGCTTGTGAGTCATGCGGGATCCCATGCCCACCGCAGTTAATGTGGCTTTAGCGCGTTCGATTCTATCGTCGGTCGGGACGCCGGCGTAGATCAACGGCAATTCAACATTATGCAGAGCGGTGGCCCGAGCCAATAGGTTGAATGTTTGAAATACGAAGCCGATTTCCTTATTGCGGATGCGCGCCAGTTCGTCGTCATCGAGTTCGCTCACCAATTGGCTGTTGAGCCAGTATTCTCCTTTGGTGGGCGTGTCAAGGCAGCCAATCAGGTTCATCAGCGTGGACTTGCCCGAACCGGAAGGCCCCATAATGGCGACATATTCGCCGCGCTCAATGCGCAGATTGACCCCGCGCAGAGCATGCACCTGCTGCTCCGAGCCCATGTCGTAGGTCTTCCAAAGATCGACGGCGGCGATCATGCAAGCTTGCGGCGGAGCTGAAACGGCGGTCGACGGCATGCTGATCACTTCTGCGGTAGCCATATTTTTCTCCTGCTCCGGTGCCACTGAGTTCTCCGTGAGTGAATTCGATCTTCTTGAACTCCGGAGGCTGACGGCATGCAAAACACTGTCGTTCCAGACGCCGGTCCAAAATTGTTTTGTCTCACCGGCTTCTCCGTTGGACGGATCAACCCGGCGAACGTCACGATGATTCGTCTTCTTTTTTAGGAACCGAGTTATCGATCTTGACGCTACTGCCAGAACGCAGCGTTCGCAAAACCTTGTAGCTGCCGGTGATTACTTCATCGCCTTCTTTCAAACCCTGCAATACTTCGATGTCGCTGGTGCCGGTAATGCCGGTCGTCACGGGAACGAATACTGCTTTCTTGTCGCGAATGACAAAGACGCCCTGCACGTCCGGCTGATTCTTATTCTTCGATGTGTCTTTGGGCGCGGGTGCAGCCGCCTGCACCGAACCGGGGGATGATTTCTCTTGCTCCAACTGGGCTTGGCTGCGAACCGAGAGCGCTTGAATCGGAATCGAAAGCACGCCGCTGCGGGCAGCGGTCGTTATTTTCGCCGTGGTGGAAAGTCCGGGACGCAAGTCCTGCGGCGGATCGTTCACCGTGACCACCACTTTGAAATCCTTCGCTTCTTCACTGGCGGTAGTTTGTTGAGAAGTGGCCACGCCGGTGGAGCGCACGATGGCGTTGTCTCCAATCTCGGAAACCGTGCCGTGAAAAACTTTTCGAGGGATGGCATCGATGGTCACTTCGGCGGGCTGGCCAAGGCGAACATTGACGATGTCAGTCTCATCCACTTTCACTTCCGCGGTAATTACCGACATATCGGCGAGCGTCATCAGGGTGCTGCCTGGTGAATTCTGGATGCCCATCACCACGGTTTCGCCTTCGCGCACCGGCAGGTTGGTAATCACGCCGTCGTATGGCGCCGCATAAGTGGCCTTTTGCAGCACATCCGCGTAGCGAGTGAGCGTAGCCCGGTTCTGTGCAATATGTTTATCGGCTGAATCCTTTTGCGCTTTCGCCTGTGCCACTCGCGCTTGCGCCTGCACCAGGCCGGCGTCGGCCGTTGCCCAGGCATTCTTGCGGCTATCGAAATCTGACTTGGAGATTAGTCCATCCTTGAACAGGCTCTGCGCGCGGTCCCAATCCAGTTTGTTGCGGTCGTAGTCCGCCTGGGCGCGCAGTAGATCTGCCTGCGACGTTTTCAGCGCCGCATCGGCGGCAAGCGCATCGGTCTCGGCCGCCTGCAGGGATGCCTGGTTCGCAGTCACATCCGCCGAAGACTGTACGTTCTCGAGCTGCGCGAGCAATTGACCCTTTCTCACGTGGTCGCCTTCTTTGACCAGCAGATGCGTGATCTTGCCGAAGGCGTTGGCGCCAATGTTGACGTAGGTCTTAGGCCTGATTTCTCCCGAAGCGCTTACCACGGAAGCCAAATCTTCACGCTGGACTTTGCCGGTCTGCACCGTGACCACATTCTTGCCGCTCTGGTGCACCGTGATCCCGACGATGACCACCAGCAGCACCGCGACGCCAGCGCCGATCGCGACCTTCTTCCAGGTTTTCATCGTCTCCGTCATCGTCCGGAATTTCTCTCGTTATTGCCTTCGGCCCCCCTCGCTTCCGGCCAACCCGCTTCACACGGTCTAACCGACACATCTTCTAGTACGCTCCCGGTTGCCGGGAAGTTCCATGAGGGACGTCGAACGCGTTCGTGAGTCCGCCTGGGAAATAGAGCCGAGGGTATAAGGCCCGGAACTTTCGATTATAGCGTGGAGGACGCCTGCTTCGTACGGGCCCGCCGAAGCTGCCCTTGCATTTTCTTGTTCAAGGTGCGATTTCAGAAATCAAGGCTGCCCAAATTCTTAAACCGTGAGTCGGCCGCTTTAGGCAGCGAATAAATCTGGCTAAGATACTGAATCGAAGTGATTTGCCAGGATATGCCGGAGATTTCGGTAAGCAGCCTTCAGGCTCCCACCGTCACGCCTGGCTTCACGGCGATCATTTTCGCAATATCCGCTACTCGCCGATAGGATTGCAGCCTGTCCTCATGCTCATAGGTATCGGTCACAACAATGACCTCGTCGGCTCCCGTTTCACCAACCAACTTTTCGAGTCCCGCTTTCACCGTGGCATTCGATCCCACAATCGCTGCATGCAGTCTGCTCTCCACCGCCGCCTTCTCCCCATCGTCCCGCCACAGGGACTCCATGGAGTCAACGGGTGGCAATAACTCCACCGGCTGGTTTCTTATCAATCGCAGGAATCGTTGCTGCGGGGTCGTGAACAACCGTTGGGCCGCCGCGTCCGTCTCCGCCGCAATGATTTGCACCGCCACCATCAGGTATGGCTTGCTCAAAGCGTCGCTGGGCTGAAATCTCTCGCGATAAAGCTGCACTGCTGCATATAAATATTCAGGGGCAAAGTGCGCAGCGAACGCAAACGGCAGTCCCAATGTCCCCGCTAGGTTCGCGCTGAAGCCGCTCGATCCCAGCAACGTGATCGGCACATTGCTTCCTTGTCCGGGAATTGCTTTCACCGCTTGCCCAGGGCTTTCGGGCCCGAGGTACGTGCGAAGCTCATCAAGAAGATCCGGAAAATCGTCGCCGCTCTGCCGCGAATCCCTTCGCAGCGCCCGCATCGTTTGAAAGTCGCCGCCCGGAGCACGCCCCAATCCAAGATCAATTCGTCCTGGATACAGCGCTTCCAGCGTCCCAAACTGTTCCGCCACCACCAACGGTGCATGGTTCGGTAGCATCACTCCGCCACTGCCTACGCGCATCGTCCTCGTCGCACCCGCCACATGCCCAATCAACACCGACGTAGCAGAGCAGGCCAGCCCGGAAATGGAGTGATGTTCCGCCAACCAGTAGCGTTTGTATCCCAACTGCTCTGCATGCCGTGCCAGATCTACTGACCTGGCAATTGCGCTGCCGGAAAACTCCCCTGCCCGCATGCCCACAAGATCCAGTACCGAAACCGCTAATCCATTGCCCATGCTGGATTGGATGAGATGGCTGGGAAATCGGTGCGACGCGCGGTTTCTCAGAAATCGAATGCGTACTGTAAGCCTCAAATCCAAAAGGCGCTACGGAAGCCACCTCCTGAAAGCGACTCCGGACACTCTTTGCCGTCCGCCACTCCAAGACTCACCGCCAGAAATCCAAGGACACGCGTCGCGACCCGCTTCTACCGCAACGCGGCGGGTTTCATTTGTTTTTCTTTCTGCCCGCCGCCAGATTCACATTGAGTCAACCTCTCTCTCGATCCGTGTTTGATCTCAGTAACCAAATTTCATCAGGCTCGCCATAGCCGCGAGCATAAGCTCCATTGGAGACAGAGTAAGTTTTCAGATCGTTCCAGTTCCATCGACTGCAAACCGGCGGCCTTTGACAGCAACAAAACAACTTATATTCTTCGCAAGACTCAGTTACAAAAGATGCGAGGTACGAACCGTTGTGATACGGACTGAACCCGATCAGGTATCGAGTGCAACATTGCGGGCATTCTACGCAGTGACGCAAGCGGTCGGGCATAAAACACATCGCTCAAAACGTGCGACTAGCTGAAATGGAGGACAGGAATGTCTTCCGAGTTAGCGTGCGATTGAGAGCAGAATTGGCTCACAACTTCACAAACTCCTGCTGATGCCAACTGACGAAGCATGTGGTGTTCCACGTTCACAGCGATTACGTGAAACGACAATCCAAACATTTCAGGTTTCGAGCGAGAGTGGCGGATTGACAAAATCCTGGGGCGACACCGAGACGGGCTAGAACGACTGTTTCTCCAACTTCTCATACACATGGGCGAGAGGTCACGAAATTCGATGGATTTTCATATTGTTGAGCGCGTTGTTAAATCCTTCTTGACGCGGGGACTGCCGCCATACATACTGGTTGGTATGTTGGGGGCACGCAAGAATCCGAAAAAGAGTGCAGGAAGGCTGCACGATCCTGAGCGCACGCGGGAGCGCCTGCTGCAGGCGGCATCTCGTGAGATCTACAGATCCGGTTTCCAGAGTGCCGGCCTGGACACAATTCTCGCCTCGGCTGGCGTTACCAAGGGAGCGTTGTACTACCACTTCAAAAGCAAGGAAGGCTTGGGATACGCCGTCATTGAAGAGATCATCGCCCCCGATGTGCACGGCAAGTGGGTGCGGCCTCTGCAGAGCGTCAAGCACCCTATCGACGCTTTGATCGGCGCTGTTCAACGTATACCCGTTCAGCCCGGGGACGTGCGGGGTGGCTGCCAGCTGAACAATCTGGCGCAGGAAATGTCTCCGCTTGACGCGGGATTCCGGAAGCGGCTGGCGATCATCTTCGATGCCTGGCGCGAGGCCGTTGCCTCCACTTTGCGAGAGGGCCAGATCCAGGGAAACGTTCGCTCCGACGTGGAGCCCGCTGACGCCGCTGCCTTACTGATCGCGATGGTCGAAGGCTATGCGTCCCTGGCAAAGAATGCTCAGGATCCCAAAGTGATGAAAGCGGGGATCAGAAACATCGTGGCCTGGCTGCGGTCCCTGCGCACGCCGGATAACGGCAAGCGGGGTTGATCGCATCGGTGTCTCAAAGAGAAGTGTCACCATGCATACCGACCGGTTTGTTTGCTCGGGCAGTCAGCTTGGGTCAGTCAGCTTAGGGTAGTCAGCTTAGGTCAGTCAGCTTAGGACAGTCAGCATCGCGATCGCGCGAAGCCGCTTCAGCTCCATCATGAAAAGGAGAACGAACAATGACAAGGACAAGGATCGCAGTGTCGCGCAGGAATCTGCTGGCAACGGGTGCCTGCGCACTGGTCGGTGCCGTGAGCCTACCGGGAAGGGTATTGGGAGAGCAGAACTTAACCAACGAGGAGCTAGTCCGGAAGTGGTACGCAGCCTGGGAGAAGAAAGACTGGGGCCCGGTAGATAGCTTGCTCGCCGATAATTTCATCTTTAGCAGCGCGGCTGGCGACGACCATATCAGCAAGAGCACCTTCAAGGCGCAATGCTGGCAAACGCAGATCGATTTCATTAAACATTTTGACCTGGAGCGAATCACTACTGGCGCGGATGATGCTTTTGTGAAGTATCTTTGCCACACCAAGAACGGTAAATCGTTCCGGAACATCGAGTATCTCCGAATCAAGAACGGAAAGTTGCAATCCATCGAGTGTTATTTCGGTGCGCAATCCAGCTTTCCCTCTGCGGTGAGCACTGGGCAGAAGTAACAAGGGGTTTCATTATGAGCGCCCGCGAGATCCAGGATCAGGAACCCATGCCACGTGAGATGTTTGTTCAACAAGCGAATCATGCTAATGCGGGCATTTCGGCCAGCCCACAGCGGAGAGCTACGATTCGCTCCATTAAGAGTAGCCGGGATTACACTCCTGAATCGGCAGCGGACGAGTTCTCCAAAACTGCAGATACATCTTTGCTTCCGGTAACCAGAGTTGTGGCTGCGAGCCTCATGCGAGTCTTGCGCCAGTTGGAGTTTAAACGTCAGGCGCCACGAATCGCGGTCAAGGCCAAAGGTAACATCTTGTTCTTGGATTTAGCCGACATCTCGGCAGTGCAAGCCGAAGGTAATTACGTTTCGTTGCGACATCGGCCTAATCCCTATTTGGTGCACGAGTCGCTCTCGTCCATGGCGGAGAAGCTCAAACCCTACGGTTTTATTCGCATCCACCGCTCGGTCGTGGTGAATATTTCGGCCGTGGAGGAGATCCAGTCATTACCGACGGGAGAGTACCGGCTGCGTGTAAGAGGTGGGAAGGAATACTTGGTAACGCGCACATACAAAGACAACCTCAGAGATCTGGCTCAACTATGGGTAGGCTCGACTACGTGAGCACTTGATCCAGCAATTGGCTCACTGCGCGATGCGCCTCTCCGATAGCGGTACGATGGTCGGGCGTGCCGGACAAATCAGTATTGGCGAATGCGATTCGTCCAAATGGCGCGGCGCGCAGAATCGTACGTGGCGCGGGATTGCCGTCCTTTCCGAAAAAGAATCCTGGCTGCGGACTGACGTACGCATGTCCCCAGCGATTGAGAACGATGCCGGCGATGTCGCGTGAGGCGTCGAATCCGGTAGCCGAAAACATCTCGGTCATTTGCGCGCGAATCTGTCGTTCGTAGTCGCGGAAAGAAGTCGTGAAGAGTTGGGTCCGGCCAAGGTTCCCTTGTTCCTGCAAAGGCAGTCCATAATGAGGAAAAATCACCTTGAGCGTGAGCACCACAGCAGAATCCGGGGAGATCGTTTTCTTGTCGCTTGAAAATGTCGGCAGTTTCCGAATCGCTGTGAAGTTGCCCAGGCCCTCAAACCATTGGCAGCCCGAGATGCCCATCTTGTACAGGAAGCGCCAATTTCGCAGCGCAACGTTTGCCATCATGCAGGGTGATCGGTAGAACTGATCATAGGCCTCACGGTGCGCTGCAGGCAGATCGCGAACGATATGCTTGGAAGTCCAGCACCCGCCCGCCATGACCACTGATCGTGCTTTGAGCCGGTAAACCTTGCCGCCGCGTGTGTACGCAACCGTAACGAAGTCCGACTTGGAGGCATCTCCTTCGTGCTTCACCCAAACTGTGGTGCTGCTTAAACCAATTCTCGCCGGTTGGCCGGGGCGGTCGAGCGCCTCAAAGTTAATGTTATTGCGGCAAACTGCATCGAGCGTGTTCGCTCCTGCAATTGAGTCGGGTACGAGTGTCTTCACCATGTGACGCGCGATCCCGTCATTTCCGCCAGGAAACGAAAGCGACGGCTGGTCCATCGAACGATCCACATCGAAGGCGTAAATACAATACGCGGAAACCGCATCCGGTCCGGCACCGAAGCCACTGCCTTCGTCGGCCATGAATGTTTGAATGGTTTCTTTGCTCAGGCCGTAGGTTTCGATCAGATAGCGCTCGATGGTGATGCTATCCAACTGGCGCGATTTCTGATCTCCCGGATAATCAAACGGCAAGCCAGTTTTCGGCCGATCGTTGTACCTGAGCAGTTCAGCTCGCGTCTTCTCGGAAATTGGCGCGCCCTGCAGTTTCTTCCCGTAGGGATCAATCAGCCACGTTCCGGGCTTTTGACCAAACTTCGCGCCAAAATAGAAGGCATCCGGACCCCTTGCATCTTCGAAGCTGTAACCCAGCGGGACCTCAGGAGACGTAGCTCCCCACTCCTGATATTTGAACTGGCTCCAGTCGAGCCCGATCAGTTCAAAAAATCTTCCCATAAAACTGTGCGGAAGCGGCACCTGGAAATGATCTGCCCCTTGCGGCCCCATAATGCGCTGGCCATCCACGATGAATTCATTTCGCTTTGCCTCGCCCCCGAAAACCGCATGATTATCGAGCACAAGGCAGCTGAGTTTAGACCCGCCGTATTTTTGAACAAACAGTGCTGCCGCAAGTCCGCTCACTCCTCCACCTACCACAACGCAATCGAACACTTCGCCGGTATCGATCACATCGGCGGGCAATGAATTGAAAGTGCCGCTACGAATCTGGTGCCCTGCAGTCATGACTTCGAGTGTGTTTCCGTTCGAATTGGAGTAGTCGCCCACGCCGCCGTAACCGGTCCATTCCTCAGCGCCCGCGGCATTGGCCAAGAGTTGCTGCGGCGTGAGTGGCGCCAGCAGCGCGCCACCCGCGGCCAGTAAAGTCGAGTTCAGAAAATCGCGGCGGCAAATCGGTTGATTCAATCCAAGCGTCTTATCGCTCTTGTCGCTGTGGCTCGTCACCCTACTCCTTTTCTCCAATCCGAGTCGCTGCCTTCTTCAAGCGAATCGTCGGGGAACATCCGGATTCGTCTGCCGGCGGCAAGCGCAGAGAATCGGCCGCCACACGGCCTTTGACTTCCAAAAGTTCTTCGGCAGACGCCCTGCATTTTCATCCCATAACATACCGCATGATTGCCAGGCGCGCCTCGCAACAAGGCGCCCGTTGAAAACGATAGAAAATGTACGCCGTTCCGTCCGTGAGCTGTTAGCTCATCAGTGTGCCTGAGCGGCAGATGGAGCTTCAGCTTTCTTAAGACTGACGGTCGCGTTGCTGATGAGCGGTTTTGCCCAGAAGCCGACGCTCAAAACACACGCGAAGGTGACGTAGAGAAATGCCACTCCAGTGCGCAGGCCGAAGTGGTCCCCGATCCGTCCGATAATCAGCGGCACCACAGCGCCACCCATAATTCCAGTGCTCAAAATTCCGGCGAACGAACCGTGGTGCTCAGCCACCGAGTTGAGTCCCAGAGAAACCAGGATCGGCCACATGACGGATGCGAAGAGGCCGATTGCAGGAAAGGCGATGACTGAAACCCTCGCCGGACCGAACAGCGCGGCGGTCAAACACAACAGCGCTCCCAGGCAAGTGCCGATCAAGACGTATCGGCTGTCGAAAATCTTTAGCAGCAACATGCCGATAAAGCAGCCCACTGTGAGTAGTCCCCAAAACCATGACACCGCGGTTGCGCCGGTGGTGTGAGGATCGTAACCGTGATATTTCGACAAAAACTCAGAGATCCAATTCGCCGTGCCCTGTTCTGAACCCACATAGGCGAAGACGCAGAGGAAAAATGCCCAGACCATCGGCCTGCGAAAGAGACTGCCGTACGTCTGCAACGAGCCGGCCTGCTCGTCGGAGGTAAGCTCCACGCGCGGAAAACGGCTGCAGGAAAGTAGCGCCACCATGGCTAGCGTAAACACCGCGAAGATCCAGTACATGGAGGCCCAAGGCAGCGTTGCAGGAGTGATCCTGGCGAGAAGGCCGAGCATTGCATTACGATTTGCGTTTTCGGTGCCCAGGTTCAGCACCAAATACGAATACATATATGGACTCAGAAATGAAGCGCTACCGAATACAAGCTGGGCGAAAGCCGAGTTGAACGCAAAGTGCTCTTCGCCTCCGGCAACCCGCAGCAGAGGATTGATCGCAGTTTGCAGCGTAGCCATTGCCGATCCCATTACAAACAGCGAGACCACAGCTACTGCATAGCTGGGGTGGAAGGCAAAACTCAGCGATCCCGCGGTGCCCACCAGGAACGCAGTAATCATGACGGGTTTCTCACCGAAGCGTTCCACCAGAAAGCCAGCCGGAATCGACAGCACTCCATACGCGATAAAGAATGAGAAAGGAAGAAACGCCGCCGCAGCGAGACTTACTTTGAAGCTGTTGATGATGTCGGGAACGATCGGACCGAGAATATTGGTGAGCAACGACATCACGAAAAATGTCAGGAATACGATGGCGACCATGTGTCGGTTTCTTGGCATGGAACGTGAGGTCATCGGCTATTCCTTTATTCCTTCGTGGTTACTTTGGAGGCCAGTTCAAAACGGCCGGGCTCGCGTCCTACCTGAGCTGCTAAGGCCAGCGTGACCATTTGTACCGGCAATATCTCGAGGATCGGACGTATCGACCGCGGAGAAGCAGGGAGAAGAAAGGAGCGCGACGCCGCGCCTTCGCCGATCAACTCCGCCCGTCCGCCTTTTCCGCGAATGTCGGCGAAGAGACTCTGGTTCAGCTCGCGCGTTTTGTCTTCTCCGGCAAAGACGAAGACAAAAGTTTCATGGCTGAGCATTTCAAATGGTCCATGCCGAAATGCCGCGCTGCTCATGCCTTCAGCGGGGAAATGGTCGGACTCCTTAATGGTCAGAGCCCCGGTACCCACTGCGGCCAGCGATGGTCCGCGGCCGACGAGGAATAGATTTCGAGTTCCGTCGAGCATTTGCGCCAGCTCTTGCACATATGCTTTCCAGTGGACAAGGTAGTTCCGAACCGCTTGACCGGCGGCCTCAAGTTCCTGCCGGGCAAGCAGCAAATCACCTTCGCACACAATATCGCCGAGCCACTGCAAAGCCATCAACGCCGCCAGGTAGGTTTTGCATGAAACCGAAAATTCTTCGCCCGCCAGGCTGAGGATGGTTGCGTCGGCTTGCTCGGCTAGAGGACTACCCGGCGTATTCGTAACCGCAATCACCGACGACCTGCCACGATTGATCTCCAGCAGGCGAACTACTTCGGCGCTCTGGCCGGATTGAGACACCGCTACGATCAAAGTCTTTGGATCGAACAGCCGATTCTGATAGTGCAGAAGTTCGGAAGTCTCCACCATCACTGCCGTGAAACCGTGATCGATCAGTTGGATATTGAGCGGATGAAGAGCGTGAAAAGAAGAGCCCATTCCAGTGAGAACAACTGTCTTGAACTTGCCTTCCTTCAGGCCGCCAGCAAGTCGTTGCAGAGACTTCGACACTTCGAGTTCTGCGAGCGTTTCTTCGAGCACGCGCGGTTGATCAAGGATGTCGCGAAGGTATGCGCCTTCGACTACGGAGAAATCAGCTGGCACGGGGCGCGTCCTCCGAGCCGAAACGGTGGTACCAAACTCTCGCGGCTCCGATCAAATTTGCATCATCGCCCAGCGATGCCAACGCCAATTCTGTTCTATCGAAAGGAACCAGTCGGCAACTGGCCACGATGGTCTTTCGAATTCCCTCTAGAAAGAGGACGGCGCTTTTCATCACGCTGCCGCCCAGGACAATGATCTCCGGCACAAACATCGTCACCAGATTCGCCATGCCAAGGCCGAGGTAGTGGCTTTCATTTTCCACCGCGCGCATTGCCCAATCGTCGTTCTGTCGCGCCAGTTCGCAAATTTTCTTTGCTGTCAGGCCGGCGCGGTGGCGATAATCCGGTGGCGCATTCTTCTGCATCCATGCCACCATGGCCGGACCCGCCGCCAGAGACTCCCAACATCCTCGGAAACCGCACACACAAGGCGGACCGGAAGGATCGATGAGATGATGGCCGATCTCGGGATGAGAATGATCGACCCCGCGATAAAGCTGCCCATCGAAAAGAAGGCCGGTTCCGATTCCGGTTCCGATGGTTACATAAATCAATTTCTTCTTGTTCCGGCCAGCGCCCCACCCGGCTTCCCCGAGAGCGGCAGCGTCGCCATCGTTCTCGATGGCTACGTTCACTTGAAATATATGGCTGAGATCTTTGACCGGATTTTCTCCCTTCCAATTGGGAAAAAAGTTGACATCGCCGAAGGCGCCCGTCAGAGGATCAACCGGTCCGGTTGACCCGATTCCAATGCCCGCGATTTCCGTCTGTGCGGTGCGAGCCGTCGCTCGCAACAACTCCGTGACATTGCGCAATGCGTTCGCATAGCCACCATCAGGATTGGTCGGGCATTCCTGGCGGGCCAATACTTTGCCATCGCGATCAATCATTCCCACGGCTATCTTCGTGCCGCCAATATCTACCGCTGCAATCACTGGGTCTCCTGTTTGTAAGTCTTTAAGTTTTGTGAACTATTTCCACTCCAGTACCGCACCCTCATAAGCTCCGATGTCGATCTTGAAGGCGGAGCCGGAAACTTGAATTTGGGCCGGCCCTTGCGATGTGATTCTGGCAACCGAATGCAAAGCTCCAGCGGCTGTGATGGTTGCAGTTTCCGGAGCGGACCCATGATTGGTGAGGACCACATACCCGTGAGTTCCGGCACTCAGGGTGCAGACTTCAACCGAAGGCTGGTCACTTCGAAACAGCGCCTTGACACCTGACCATTGGCGGAAAGCTTCGTAGATTCGGTGTGTATTTTCAGGCTTATCAAAAGCCGCGGGCAGGTTTGCAAGATAAGTTTCCAGCGGATAAGCGCTCAACAATGTCTTGCCGGAGCCCACCGTGTTGGTCACGAGCGCGGGTCGATTGTCCTGATCAACTGCGATGACAGTCCCGCCTTTCACCTCAAGAATCGAACCCCACGAACGGGGTGTTGCGGAAGGCACGATGTAATGAAAAGTGTCTCCGACTTTTAGATCACCGAATGGGGCAACGACTCTGATGGTGACTTCCTCTTTCGGATTCGCATCGACCATCCTTGCGCCGAAGAGCGACTCCATCTCGGGGATAGCAGCGTCCGCAGCAACCGAAGCGTACAGCGCACCTCCTTTGCTGACATACTGCTTTGCTTTTTCCCAGAAGTCGGAGTGCACGTGAACCAGAAAACTGTCGGTGCTGGTCAGCGGCGAAGGCATCAGCACCATCGGGCGCTTTTGCCAGTCATCGTATTCTCGCGGAAAATCTGCCTTCATTCCGGCGCGCCGCGCCAGCACAAAGGACGACAGCCACGAACCGGTGATCCACAAGTTTTCTTCGCTGAATGTCGGCTGCGATTGGCCCGCTACATTTGCCCCTTCATCGGTCGAGGTGTACGGAACAACTTCTGGACCGGTCAAGCCAAAGTGAGAAAAATCTCCGTGCGGTTTTGACCATTCGTAGGGAACGATGATGCCCGCGTCAGCTGGAGCCGGCTCGATTCCCGCCAGATCCAGGCGTCCAACGATATCCTCGAATTCCTTAAACATTTTTGCGGACGGCCGGTCTTTACCATCCCACGTGGTGAGGCCGAATTGCGTTTCGTGCGGAGAGCGGAGATAAGGCACTTTGTGGAACTGGTCCGGAGCGGCGTCGGTGTAGCACCACAGAAGAAATCCATTCGCCCCGGCGCCCAGCCCTGAGTAGAGGCTGGCGC
>JBAVQD010000070.1:0-29581 GCA_049693675.1 Candidatus Sulfotelmatobacter sp.
GGGGGCACCGACCGCTTCGTCCCCAACGATCTTTACTTAAATTCCTCCACCCACACGATCCTCCTGCTCACCGGTCCAAACATGGGCGGCAAATCCACTTATCTGCGGCAAACCGCGCTGATCGTAATTCTCGCGCAAATGGGTTCCTTCGTTCCTGCCCGCTCCGCGCGCCTCAGCGTAGTCGACCGCGTCTTTACCCGCATCGGCGCCAGCGACAATCTGGCCCGCGGCCGCTCCACTTTCATGGTCGAGATGACGGAGACCGCGGCGATCTTGCACACCGCAACCGCCCGCTCTTTAATCCTGCTCGATGAAGTGGGCCGCGGCACCTCCACCTATGACGGTCTCGCCATCGCCTGGGCCGCCATCGAATATCTCCACGCCCGCGTGCGCGCCAAGACTCTCTTCGCCACTCATTATTTCGAGCTCACGGAATTAGCCGAACAACTTTCCGGAGTGAAGAATTATCACGTCTCGGTAAAGGAAACTAGCGGCGGAATCGCCTTCTTACGCAAAGTGGAACCCGGCGCCGCCGATCGCAGCTACGGCATCGAAGTCGCCAAACTCGCAGGCCTGCCCAATGAAGTCATCACTCGCGCCCGCGAAGTATTAACCGAGCATGAATCCGCTGAACGCGAACTCACCGGCCATCTCTCACCCGGCGCCACGCCGCCTCCGACCCAGCTCACCATCTTCACCCCAATATCTCAGCCGGTGCTGGAAAAACTTCGTGAGGTAGATCTGAATCGTCTCACGCCGCTGGAAGCGTTGAATCTGCTGGCAGATTTGAAAAGGCAAATCGAATGAGTGGGAGACCTACACGCTTTGGCGAAATCACGGTGGACAGTGATTTTGTGACCACTGCGTTGCTACTGTTGCTTTTCGTTATCCTCAGTCTGATGCTGATGCGTGACATCCGGCACATTTTGTGGCACGCCCCGGATCAGATTGCGGTCAGCGGGACGCTTAATCGCCTCGGTGCTGCTCTTGCCGTTGTTTATTGCCTAGTCTACGTCTTCAGATGGCCAAACAGGCTAGTGAAGATTGGTTGCGCCCTCTTCGCGGCTCATTGGAGCCTCGCCCTTGCGCTGACGTACCTCCGCATTTCGCCGACGGCGCCGCCCACACTTGCCTTTGCAGACTCAATGGTGATGCAGATTTCGCTCGCAATCTTTCTCATCGCCATTGCCCACTGGTTCAGGACAGTCGTCCGCTGGGCCCCTCCATCTCCCAGGGAAAGTGAAGATCGATGAAGGGAATTTCGGCGTCGATGGATGTCGGCCAACTCCTCATTATCGGTTTCGAAGCCACCGAGCTAACCCCGCGCCTCAGTTCCCTGCTCACCCGTCTTCAGCCCGCCGGTGTAATTTTGTTCGCGCGCAACATAAAAACTCCCGAGCAAACCTGGCGCCTCCTGCGAGATTGCCAGAAATGCGTTTCCACACCTTTCTTTACCTGCGTAGACCTCGAAGGCGGCCAGGTCGATCGCTTCCGCGACGCTCTCGGCCCCACTCCATCCGCCGCCGAGGTCTTCGCTACCGGAGATCGCAAACTCTTTCGCAAGCACGGCCAACTCATCGGAGAAAACTGCCGTGCCCTCGGCTTCAACCTCGACTTCGCCCCCGTCCTCGATCTCGCCTTCGAAGGCTCACGGAGTGTGATGAGTTCCCGCGCCGTCTCCGCCAATCCGCGCGAGACCGTGACCTACGCCCGCGAATTCCTCGCCGGCCTGCGCGCCTCCAACGTGCTGGGATGTGGCAAGCATTTCCCTGGCCTCGGCGAAGGCACCCTCGACAGCCATCACGATCTCCCCGTAATCGAAAAGTCTCTAAAGAAACTTCTGGCTGAAGATTTGCTTCCCTATCGGCTTCTCCGCGCGTCGTTGAAGCTCATAATGATTTCGCACGCCACCTACCCGCAAGTCACGCATGATCGCACTCCGGCATCGCTATCCCGAATCTGGATCACCGACATCCTGCGCAAGCGTATCGGCTACCGCAGCCTGATCGTATCCGATGATCTGGAAATGGGCGGAGTCTTATCCGCAGCTCCCATTGGCGAAGCCGCCGTCACGCACATTCGCGCGGGCGGAGATCTTTGCCTGATCTGCCATCGCGAAGATTACATATCGCAGGCCTACGACGCACTCATTACAACTACAGAGCGTGACCCGAAATTCGCCCGCCGTGCCGCCGACTCCATACGCCGAGTGCTCGCCTTCAAAAACAAATCGGCGAAGCTTCTCCGCACCTCGGCGACAACTCCCTCCGCCGCAACCGTGGAAAAGCTTTCACGAAAACTCTGGGAATTCGGCGAGCAAGTCCGGCTGGAAGCCTTGGCGCGTGAGGATGCTGCAAGTTCGAACTCCAGTCGCCGGGAAATTCGCAGGAACAATTCCGGACTTCCGCGAGCATGACGAAAAAACCAATGATCGTAGCTGGAGTGATGAGCGGCACCTCCGCCGACGGCATCAACGTGGCGTTGGTTGACATGAAGCCGCCTCGACGATCGCACGAAACAAACACGCGGTCCCGTGCGAGCTTCCAACTCATCGGCCACGCAGAATATTCTTACTCGAAGAAAGTTCGCGCAGCCGTGCTAGCCGCAATGAACGCCACACGAACCAGCGTAGCCGATCTGTCCCGACTGAATTTCCTTCTTGGCGAACTCTATGCCGATGCTGTCCTCGCCACCCAGCGCCAGGTTCGCGTAGAAGCGGACCTGATCGGCTGCCACGGGCAGACGCTCTATCACCAGGGCGAGCCCGCGCGCTTTCTCGGTCGCCAACTCACCGCCACCTGGCAGACCGGCGAACCTGCAATCATCGCAGCCAGAGTAGGCGCCCCGGTTGTTTCAGATTTTCGTCCCGCAGATCTGGCCGCCGGAGGCAAAGGCGCGCCCCTGGTTCCCTTCCTCGATTACTTACTTTTTCACGACGCCCACACTGGACGAATCGTGCAAAACATCGGTGGCATTGCGAACCTCACGGCAATCCCCGCAGGTGCAGCTGCCAGCCAAGTGATCGCCTTCGACACCGGCCCCGGTAATATGGTGATCGACGCCGTCACCGACCATCTATTCCACCAACCGTTCGATCGCGGGGGGAGAATCGCCGCATCCGGCAAAGTGCAAGCTAAAGTCATTCACAAAATGTTGCAGCGCGATTTTTTCCGCAAGCTGCCTCCCAAAACCGCGGGCCGCGAAGAGTTCGGCCGAGAATTCGTTCGCGAATTCCTGCAAGCCTGCGGGCGCCGCTCCAAACCAGATATCGTCGCCACCGCCACCGCGCTGACGGCAAAATCGATTGCCGATGCCATACGGTGCTACGCCGCACAAAACCCAACGCATAAGCGGCGTTTCCACGAAATGATTCTCTCCGGCGGCGGCGCAAAAAACTCCACGCTGGTATCCATGCTAACCGGCGAACTCACCTCGCTCGGCTTGCGCCTCCGGTTCTCCGACGAATTTGGCCTTCCCTCCGCCGCAAAGGAAGCCGTCGCCTTCGCCATACTCGCTCACGAAACCTGGCACCAGCGTGCGTCGAACGTTCCATCCGCAACGGGAGCAAAGCGTCCAGCAATTCTGGGCAAGATTTCGTATCCTTAATCCTTAGAAAGGTCGGTTATGCCGGTTTACGTCGCACTGCTGCGCGGAATCAATCTCGGCGGGCACAAGAAAATAAAGATGGACGAGCTTCGTGCTGCGCTTACAGCGATGGGCTTCAATGAGGTGAAAACTTATATTCAGAGCGGAAACGTCGTATTCAAAGCCACAAAACTTTCGGACAAAGCGCTCTCGAAGAAAATCGAGGCTACCATTCTTTCAAAGTTTGGCCATTCCGTCTCGGTCATCATTCGAACCGCTGACGAGATTCAGCAGGTGATTACCAGTAATCCTTTTCTGAAACAATCAGACATTGATCAAACGAAGCTGCACGTAATGTTTCTCCCTGAGTCGCCCGCGCAATCTGCTCTCAAGCAACTGGAGACGCTAGTTCTCAAGCCGGATCAATTCCGCTCCCTCGGCAAAGAACTTTATTTTTACCTTCCCAACGGCGTCGCGGAGAGCGCTGTAATGAAAAAGCCGATCGATCGCGTTCTGGCGATACCGACGACCATGCGAAACTGGAGAACCGTTAACACCATCCAGCAAATGTGCGTGGACGTCCGTTGATGCGTCGCGCAATTTTCATTCTGGCAGCGCTTGCGCTAGGTCTCGCGCAGATCTCGTGTTCCCGTAAGGCCGATCCCAACACGCTGGTCATGTTGATCGAATCCAGCCCCACCAATCTCGATCCCCGCATCGGAGTCGACGCACAATCCGAGCGCATCGACAATCTCATCTTCGACGACCTCCTCTCCCGCGGCGACAATCTCGATGTCGCCCCCGGCCTCGCCGAACGTTGGGAGATCCCCGATCCCCTCACCTACATTTTTCACTTGCACCACGGCGTAAAGTTCCACGACGGCCGCCCGCTCACCTCGCGCGATGTGAAATGGACTTTCGATTCCCTGCGAGGTAAAGTCCGCACCACCAAAACCGCCGTGTACCGTTTCGTTGATCGCATCGACGCGCCCGATGACTACACCGTCATCTTTCATGTGAAGGAACCCACCGCAACCCTGCTGTGGAATCTTTCCGACGGCGCCATCGGCATCGTTCCCTACGGCAGCGGCGCCGAAATGACCACGCATCCTATTGGCTCCGGCCCCTTCAAATTCGTCAGCGCCGAAACCGATAAAGAAGTCATCCTCGAACGCAATGACAAGTACTGGGGCGAAAAACCGAAACTCACCAGCGTTCGTTTTGCCGTGGTTCCTGATGCCACCACACGCGCCCTCGAACTCCGCAAAGGCAGCGGCGACGCCACCATCAACGCGCTTACGCCCGACACTGTGCTCACCCTGCAGCGCGACTCCTCCCTCGCCGTCGAACGCGCTCCCGGAACTGTCCTCGCTTACATGGGATTCAATCTTCGCGATCCTATCCTCCGCGACGTTCGCGTCCGCCAGGCAATTGCTTATGCGTTCGACCGCACTCCAATGATCGAATATCTCTGGCGAGGCGAGGCGGAACCCGCTCGCAGCATCCTTCCCCCGCAAAGCTGGGCCTACAACGGCAACGTGCCTGCCTACGATCACGATCCCGAGAAAGCCCGCCAGTTGCTCGATTCCGCCGGCTATCCCGCCATAAACGGAATTCGCTTTCACCTCACCATGAAGACTTCCACCGACGAGAATACTCGCCTCATGGTCGCCGTCATGCAGCAGCAGTTGCGCGAAGTCGGAATCGCGCTCGATATTCGCACCTTCGAATTCGCCACATTCTTCGCCGATGTGACTCACGGCGCCTTCCAGCTTTACAGCCTCCGCTGGATCGGAGGCAATGAAGACCCCGATATTTTTGAATACGCCTTTCACTCGGCGAAGTTCCCGCCCAACGGCGCCAATCGCGGCTACTACTCAAACCCAAAAGTCGACACCCTCATCGACCAGGCTCGCCGCGAAGTGGATCAGAACAAGCGCAAGTCACTCTACGCCGAACTGCAACTGATTCTCGCCGAGCAACTCCCCTACATCGACCTCTGGTATCTCGACAACGTTCTCGTCCACAACAAACGCGTGCGCAATCTGCAATTGAATCCCGCCGGCAACTACGACTTCCTGCGCACCGCGGAACTCGCACCGTAAAGACGCACTTCCATGTGGGGACAGCCACATGTGGGACAGCCGCCCTCGGCTGTCCAGTCGAGTGCAGCTCGACGACTTCCGCTGCAATAACACCCCAACTCCGCGTGTTACCATCAAATTTCGTCCCTCACATGCGTATTCTCTTCATCGGCGACATTTTCGGACGCCCCGGACGCACCATCGTCAAGGACCGTCTACCCGGCATCGTCCGCGATCAACTCATCGACCTCGTCATCGCCAACGGCGAAAATTCCGCCGCCGGCTTCGGCATCACGCCCGCGCTCGCCGAGGAACTCTTCGAACTGAATATCGACGTCATCACCACCGGCAATCACGTTTGGGACAAACGAGAAATCCTCGACTATTTTCAAATGGTCGAAGGAAACGGCAACAGTCCACAGCGGCGCATCTTGCGCCCCGCAAATTATCCTGCGGACATGCCCGGCTGGGGCCTATATCAGGGCAAAAAGGGAAATGTTCCCTACGCCGTAATCAACCTGCAAGGCCGCGTCTTCATGGCCTCCAACGACGATCCCTTTCGCACCGCCGATCAGCTTCTGCAGAAAATCGACGCCAAAATAATTTTCGTGGATTTCCACGCCGAAGCCACCTCCGAAAAAATTTCCATGGGCTGGTATCTCGATGGCCGCGTCACCGCCGTGGTCGGAACGCACACGCACGTGCCCACTGCCGACGAACGCGTGCTCCCCAAAGGAACCGCCTACGTCACCGATGTCGGCATGACCGGCCCCTACGACAGTGTGATCGGGGTAAAAAAAGAACTGGTGGTCAACAAGTTTCTCAACGGCATGCCCGTACGCTTCGAGCCCGCCACCGGCGATGTCCGCTTGTGCGCCGTAATTATCGATTGCGACGAGACCACCGGCAAAGCCCGCGAGATCGAGCGCCTCATGTTAAGCTGACCGCACTTCCCCGCAAGAAACTAACATCCTCCCGTTCTATCGACGCCATGCGCCGGGAATGCCCAAGCAGAAACTGAAAGATAAGAAAAAGAATGTCGGAAACAGCCGCACTCAGAGCGAGGCTCCGGGGCAGGTTTCAATCCAAGGTACCCGGCACTTCTGGCTCTCTCCGGAAAGCGGCACGGCGGGTTAGAATCATCCGAATGCGTAGGCTCATCTTTAGTGCCGCGGTCTGCTTCCTGGCCCTTGCGGCCGTCCCGTTATTCGCCGCCAGCGATGCGTCCGTGGATGCTCCCATCATTTCCTGCGGCAACAGCGTACCCGGCGGCATCAGTTGCATTCCTTCGAAGAAGGATGAGAAACAAGCGCGCACTGCTTACGCTCGCGGACTGAAGCTCGAAGAACACAAACATATCGACCAGGCCTTCCTCGAGTTCGATGAGGCATCCCGATTGGTCTCCCAAGACACGAAATTCTTCGCGGCGCGCGAAGTGGCGAAATCGCAGTTGGTATTTCAGCATACGGAGCGCGGCGATGCTCTGCTGGCCGACGGCCAGCGCGATCCCGCGGTGGCGGAGTACCGCTCTGCCCTGAAACTCGATCCCGACAACGATTACCTGCAGAGTCGCTTGGCGCAAGCGCTTCGTACCGATGACCCCGGTAAGCCCAGCCCTTCGCCGCTGCTTGCCGAATCCGCTGAAATCCATTTGCGACCCAGGCCGGAAGTGGCGACCTTTCACTATCGTGGCGATGTTCGCGGGCTGTTTACCGAATTGGCTTCCGCCTACGGCGTTACTGTCGAGTTTGACGATTCCGTCCAGCCCATGACGGTGCGTTTCTACGTCGACGATGTCGACTTTTTCACCGCTCTCAACCTGGCCTGCCGTGTCAGCAAAACCATGTGGTCGCCGCTCGACACTCACCAACTTTTAATCGCAAAAAACACTCCAGATAATCACAAGCAATTTGATCGCATGTCGCTGGCCACTTTTGCCGTTCCCGGCGGAAGCACCCCCCAAGAGGCCACCGAACTGGTCAGCTCACTGCGAAACATCTGCGAGTTCCAGAAAATAAGTCCCGGGCAAAATGGAGTCCTCGAAGTGCGCGCTCCCCAGGCAATGTTGAGGGCCTGCACCACTCTCATGCAACAGTTGAGCAGTGAGGCGCCCCAGGTTTCGCTGACTATCGAGATCTATCAGATCAGTCACAACCTCACCCGCAACATCGGCCTGCACATTCCCGACACGTTCAACTTGTACAATATTCCGGTCGCGGCGCTCGCCGCCCTGGGCGGACAAAGCATTCAATCCCTGGTCAATCAGCTGATTTCTTCCGGCGGAATCAACCAGGCCGGAACCTCGGGGCTTTCCGGCCTGCTCGCACAATTGCAAGGCCAGGGGAATTCGATTTTCAGCCAACCCCTGGCTACCTTCGGCAGCGGCCTTTCATTTTCCGGATTGAGCCTCGATCAACTGAGCGCCGCTCTTTCCGTTAACGAATCGTGGTCCCGTGCCGTCAGCCGCGCCACCTTGCGCGCCGGCCAGGGCAAAGAAGCTACCTTCCACGTAGGCGAGCGTTATCCTATCCTGAACGCCTCTTACGCGCCCATCTTCAACTCCCCGCAAATCTCCGCGGTGCTGGGCAATCAGAGCTATGTTGCGCCCTTTCCTTCAGTGAGCTATGAAGATCTGGGGCTGAATATCAAAACCACCGCAATCATCCACGGAGCTTCAGATGTGAGTTTGAAGCTCGACTTGCAGATGCGCTCCCTGACCGGTCAGAGCGCGAACGGCGTGCCCGTCATCTCCAATCAGGAATATGAGGGCAGCATCCGCCTTCAGGATGGCGAGCCCGCGGTGGTCGCTGGACAGATCACAAGCAGCGATATTCGCTCGATGACTGGCATTCCCGGTCTTGGCGTCATTCCCGGCCTCAATCAAGCCGTGGTGAATAATTCCCTCACCACCGAGAACGACGAACTGCTTGTCGTCATCACTCCTCACATCGTGGCCAACCGCGGCCTGAAGACTGACGCGATCTGGGTAACCCAGAATTAGCGGTAACAAAGTAAGACCGGACGCATTGGGAATCGCGCCCCGCTTCACTCATGTGGAAGGCTAGCCTCGACGTATTACGCTGCTGCACCTTTACTCACGGATTGGAAAACCGGCGCTTGCAGTGCCGTGGTAAGAGCGGCGCTTGCAGTGCCGTGGAAGAGCGGCGCTTCAGCGCCGCGTTAAGCGCTCAAACACTGCGGGCTTTAGCCCCTGTGGTCCTATTCCCCCTGAAGCATCTCCAAAAGCGGCTGTCTCACTTCCCTTGCTTCGCCGCAAAATCCACCAACCCCTTCAATGCCTCCGCCGGAACCTGGCTTACATTCCCAATGCTTCGCCCATTGATAAACAAGGTCGGCGTACCATTCACGTTCACCGATTTTCCCAGTGCAATCGAAGCATCCACTCGAACCTTGGTCGCAGGCTGGCTGGCGCAAGCCGCAATATCCGCCCCCTTCACGCCCGCACCGTCCGCCAGCGCGGTCAGCTTCTGATCGGCGTTTTCGGCTGTAATATCGGACTGAGTTTCATAGGTCTTCGCAATAAATTTCCAGAACGCGTCGTTGGAAGCCTGCGCCACACAATCGGCATAAGCCGCGCCCTTCGCCGCCCAGTTGTGCATCTCGAGCGGGAAATTCTGAAATACAAAGCGCGCGTCCGGCTCGGCTGCAATCAGCCCCTCGATCCCAGGTTGCGCCGCTTTGCAAGCCGGACACTGCAGATCGCCAAACTCCACGATCGTGACTGGCGCATCTTTCGGTCCGCGCGAAGGTCCGGTAATTCCCTTTTCCAGTATCTTATTCACCCGCTCAAACGGTTTCGCGCCGAACGGAATAATCTCCCCCACCACCGCATGTTCCCCATCCGCCGTAACGTAAAACCGGCTGGCCTGCTGCCCCTGCGGGCTGGCCAGAACCACGTCAACCTGCGCCAATCCCGGCACCGGCGCCGGTTTGATGCTGGAAACTTTCCACGTCACGCCCGGCTCATAGCCAAAAGTCTGCTGCATGAACGAATCCACCGTGGCTTCCGAGGGAAGATTCACCGCGGGACTATTCAGGGAGGGTGCCGCGCCGGTTTTCTCCGAGGCTTTCCCCTTCGTGGACGATTGTGCTGCCCCCAAACCGCATGTCAGTAATAGGACGAGAGCTGTCTTGATCGAACGACGCATGATTTCCTTTCAACTCGAATTAAGAATCTCTTTTAGATAGGTTCAGAGAATATAACCACTGCGAAACCGGAGCTCCTCAAACTTCGCTCTTCGCCGCAATCGGCAGCCGCCGCCCATACCCAAAGGCTTTCGGAGTAATCTTGATCCCCGGCGCCGCCTGCTGACGCTTATATTCCGCGCGATCCACCATTCGCAGAACACGCCGCACCACTTCGATATCGAAGCCATGATCCGCAGCAATGCGCTCGGCCGTGTGCGCATCTTCCACGTAATCTTCCAGCACCGCGTCCAGAATCTCGTAAGGCGGTAAGGAATCGCTATCCCTCTGATCCGGCCGTAACTCCGCAGACGGTGGCTTCTCCAGCGTATCCTGCGGAATCACCGGACGCCGCGAATTCACGTAGTGGCTCAGCCGGTAAACCAGCGTCTTCGGCACATCCGAAATCACCGCCAGTCCACCCACCATGTCTCCGTAGAGTGTACAGTAGCCCACCCCCAGTTCACTCTTGTTGCCGGTGGAAAGCACGATGGCGCCGAATTTATTCGAGAGCGCCATCAGCAGCGTGCCTCGCGCCCGCGACTGGATATTTTCCTCGGTCACATCTTCCTTCTGATTCGCGAACACGTCTTTCAAGGTTTTCCCGTACGCATCCACGGCGCCGTTGATCGAAAGCAGCTCAAACCGGATCCCCAGATTCTTCGCCAACGCGCGCGCATCAGCAATCGATCCCGCCGAAGAGTAAGGCCCCGGCATCCCTACGCCAATCACATTCTCCGGCCCCACCGCGTCGGCGGCAATCACTGCCGTGAGCGCTGAATCGATCCCACCACTCAGTCCGACGATAGCTTTTTGAAATCCGCACTTACGAATGTAATCGCGCGTCCCCAACACCAGCGCCGAATACACGCTCGCCTCTTCGCCTTCGATCTGCTCATGCATGTCGCCGGTCAGTGTTTTCGAATCGAAGTAAACCAAGTCCTCTTCAAACGAATGTCCCTGCGCGATGATCTTCCCTTCCGCATTCAGTACCAGACTCGAACCGTCAAAAAGCAAGCTGTCATTACCGCCCACCTGGTTCACCATTGCAACTGGAACTTTATGCTGACGCGCAATCGAGGCCAGCATGTCTCGCCTCACCTCGCGCTTGCCAATCCAGAAAGGTGACGCCGAAATATTCAGAACAAAATTCCCGCCGGCCCGAACCAGCGCTTCAATCGGATCCACTACATAAAGCCGTTTCGGCCAGAACAGTTTGTCGTTCCATGCATCCTCGCAAACCGTGAGCGCCATGCGATTCCCGCAGAAAGGAAAAAGCTCCTGCGATTTTGCCGGAGCAAAGTTGCGCATCTCATCAAAAACGTCATAGGTGGGCAACAGCATCTTCGATTGCAGGAAAGCAATGTTCCCGTCCTGCAACAGCGCGGCAGAATTCATCACCGACTTGCCCGTATCAGAGTTGGCCGGAGTAACCAGTCCGCAGATCACCGCGATCCCTCGCGTCGCTTCCGCAATCCGCTCCGCACTCTCACGATTGCGGGCAACAAACGAAGGCCGCTCCACCAGGTCCCGCGGCGGATAGCCACACACGGACAACTCGGGAAACAGAATGAGCCCCGCGCCCTCCGCCTGCGCGCGCCGCGAAAACTCAATCATCTTTTCCGCGTTACCGGAAAAATCGCTAACCGTGGGATTGATCTGTCCGAGCGCAATCTTCACATCTTTAGTGTAAAGCCGAGGTCAGGGCGGGGCAAAGCTGGAGGGAGGTTCGGGTTTCGGTTTACGCTCACGACGCTAAGACGGACCACGGCTACGACTTCGTCGAGGATGCGAGGAGAGCCGGACTCGACCCGGCACCCGCAACCGCGGCATTGGTCAGCGGTGCACGACCCGGCTCAGCGACATCTCGCTTCAAACATAGATCCATGGCCGCCGATATGCTCTTCACTTCCTGCTGTTTCATCGCCAGCCATCGGTCGAACTTGGATTTCTCACGCGCCGCTTCGTCCAGATTGCGCTTCACCCGCGCCGCATACTGCGCCTTCACGCGCTCCAACTCTTCCTCAATCCGGATATTTTCTTCCGTCTTCCGCGCCCACTCCGCTTCGATCAGCTTCGTCTGCTCGGCCTCATAACGGTCCAGTGCCTCTTGACGCGTCTTCGCATCTTGCTGCACCTGCCCTAGCGAAATGTCGGCAGCCTCCAGTGCCACCATCACCGCCGCTCGCTTCGTCTCATTCGCCAGCCCAACCATATGCTCGCTGTTAAGCATTTCGACTACTTTGTGAATGCTATACCCCTTCTTGGAATTCGTGATCCCAGCTGCCTGGTAGATGTCTTCCATGGACAACAGGTCAACTTGAAATCCGGAGACACATTCTGTTTTGCGATCCTCAGCTTCCCTCTTTGCGGATGAATCTGGTTGCTGCATGGAATTCTCCCTTCCCTTCTCGCTCTGACCGCGTTCGCTGCTTTCTCCGCTTTTTTCGCTCAGGCTCTCCCGCTTGTTTTGCCAGGGTGCCAGTTCGAGCCATTTACGTGCCATAGATTTTTTCTCCCTCGGAAGTTCCTTCATTCTTGGCTGCGTTGCCCGAAATCTGCTTCGCCGGTGCACGCCAAGATCGTCCGGCGGTGGAAGACGACTCCTGCGATGCCCCCGAATCGCCTGCCCATCTTCGCCGTCCATTTCAGTTCCCCGCACCGAGGCAACCGGGGCGCCACTCGCCATGCACTTGTCGGATTCGTTTTCGATCGCGGGCCTCGCCGCCGGCGCCTTGCCCTCTGTCTCTTCTAGTAACCCAGACCGGTCCCGCATCGGGGCCTGTTTTTCAGTTGACGCACTTTCGCTCTCCCGCTGCAAACCGATTACATAATCCCAGTCCTCGCTCCGGCAGTACCTGACAACTCCGGAAAACTCCTCGAAGCGGCCGCGCACTTTCAGCTTTGCTCCCACCTCGACTTGCTTTTTCATCCGTATGCATGCGCCACTCAGCGATTTATCTTCCAGGCGCGCGGGGGCACTCAGCAACTTTCCCGTTGCATCCTCCCATGACACCTCCGCCAGCATCATCACCGCGATTCGACTTTCGCGCGCAGCGGTGCTCATGCGGAGTCTATCGGCAATAAATAAAATGAGTTCATAACCGGAGGTGTTCCGGTTTTGATTCGCGCCTTAGAATGTTCCCATTCTGGATTTCAGCCGGAAAAGACCTCTAATCATCATCTCCCGCCGGAAGCACCGTATGCTTCGGCGATGGCATGGGGGCGTCGCCCTTTTGATCCCGCCACAGAACTTTATTCAGCCGCGCAGCTCCTGCCGCATCCGGCCGCGAGAAATCCATCTTCGTCGATTCCTTTCCACCCGGCGCATCCCGCTTGTTCGTCTCGTAAATCATTCCATTTTTCAGATTGCGGTAGTCCGCCTGGAAAGGAGCCTGCTCACCCGCACCGGAAAACATCGGCGCCATCGGCGGCGCATAAGCGTCATTCTGGTTCATCGCCGGCAGCCCCAGCAGCATCTCCATCGTATGAATCAGATTCACCGTCGTATAAAACCGGTGGTCCACATAAGGCGCGTTCGCCGCTCCCGAAGAATATTTACTCACCACAAACGCGATCGACCGGTGCGCATCCACATGGTCCGCTCCGTTCTGCGCATCGTCTTCCAGAATAAAAATTGCAGTATCGTCCCAGTACGGGCTGTGTGAAACCGCATCCACCACCCGTCCCACGGCCAAATCGTTATCCGCCACTGAGGCCTGCGGACGCGGCTTCTCCGGCCGCGTCCCTCCCGTATGATCGTCAGGAAAATAGAGCAACACGAACGACGGCAATTCAAATTCCGCCCCTTCGTTCTCCTCGCGCGCTCGCTTATAGGCAGCAAATTCATTCAAAAATTCATCTGCGCGAAGCTGGTCGGGATAATCCGTATTGAAGTCGGGATACAAAGGATCAAAATGATCTCGCAGCACCGCCTTGGTCGCCTTCACTCCGCTGAACAGCGGCACCGCCCATGGCCACGGACTCGACCCGCCGCGCGGATTGCCCACATTCGGCTCCAGATCATCGCCCTTCTCCACATCTGTGCGCGGACACTCCGCTTCCTCCCGCGAAGGCGTTCCCTGCTTCGGCGATGAAGCCCTGGGAAGTTTGTTGCACCACTCCGCATTCACATACTCGCCGTAATCGCGATAACTCACCCCATGTCGCGCCAGATTGTCCCAAAGAAATCCCGTTGCAGGATCGTCGATATCCGCCTCCTTGTGATCCAGCGGATACTCCCCCGCCACCGTTCCCTGAAAATCGTACGTCCGCTCTTTGCCGCGGTAGGCGATCTGCCATGTCTTCTCGTTGTAATCACTGGTAATGGCCGCGGTTGACCACAGATGCCCGTCGCCGGAAACTTCCCCGCTATCGTAAAAGTTATCCAGCACGCCAAACTGCAACGCCAGCTTGTGCTCATTTGGCGTAATGTCAGCTCCGTACATCGTCAAACTTGGATCGCCATTGCCCGCTTGCAGATCACCGAGGATCTGATCGTAAGTGCGGTTTTCCTTGATCACATAAATCACATGCTTGATCGGATTCTTCCCTCCCGCAAACTGAATCGTCCCTGGATCAGCGTGCAGCAGATTATCGTTCTCGACGGTTCGCGTAAGTTCGTTAAGCTTTCCCAGCGTCGAAGGAATATTCAGCCGCGCAATCGATCCCTGCAAAAGCGTCGCAACATAGGCATGGTCATGATGTTTCAGCTCCCATTCAGTCTTTCCCTCACGATTGTTCGGCCCCGTCCCTTCACCTTTAGCGCTGGCGATCAGCAAGTCATCCCCGTGCACCGCGAGCGCACTCGGATACCAATCCGTGGGAATGAACCCTAGAGGAAGCAGCGTGGCCGCCCCGTCGCCCACCGGCTGGGGCTCGGTTGAAGTATCAAATATCGCCACTGCATTCGCGGAAGCGTCCGCTACAAATAATCGCTTTCCGTCCGCGGAGTCGGCCAGCGCGCCAGGATAGGTTCCAGCAAATTCCTGACCCTTGATTTTCGTACTCAGCAGCGCAACAATCTGCGCGCTCTCAGTAGAAACCACCGCAACCGCATCCGCATTGGACAACGCCACGTAAAGCAATTTCTCATCCCGACTGAGCAACATCGCCGTCGGATGCGAGCCCGGCGCAATCGGATCCTCCGGCTGCTTCAACTTGATCCACCGCAGAACCTTGCCATCCGTCAAATCTAGTTCCGCGACTTGCGATCCATTCCACAAGCTGCACCACGCGCGCCGTCTATCGCGCGTCGCCACAACCGTATAAGGAAAAGATGCTGGCACTAAACGGTTGGTACTCAAATCAAAACTCTGCAGCACCTTGCCACTCGCCACATCCAGCAACACCGCATTGTCCGAAAGATTATTCGCCACAAGAAGTTCATCTTTGTGGCCGCCCTGATGTCCTACGCCGACCAGAGCCAACCCCACCGGATAAGGAATCGCAGTCCCCGCCGCCGTCTTCCGCAATTCAATCGAAACCCTTTTCTCCGCCGCCAGCGTCTGCGGACCAATCGGAATAAACCGCTCCGCCTCAACCTTGCCGCCATGGAATTTGTAAACCGCAATTCCGTTCCCGGTATCGCCTTCCTTTTCTCCCTGTGGATCAGTAATCGAACCCACCGAAGCGTAAAGATGTTTTCCATCCGAGCCAAACACCAGGCCGAGAAAATAACTCTGATGCGCGTTCTCCCCGAATCTCTTATCCGGATAATCCGCCAGTCGATTCGTCTTCAGATCAAGTACCGCGATCGATTGCGTCCCCAGCGTCTCCTGAGTTCCATAGCCATCATTCAACAGAGCCGCATAGCGCCCATTCGGGCTGATCGCGATCGTCGCGGGAAAGCTATTGGTACTTCCAATGCGCCCCGGCTCCGGCGTAGTCAGCCGCTTGCTGGTCGAGAGCGGGATCGACGATTGCCCTGCCTGAGCTTCCTGTGCCGAAGGCGCAATTCGCAGAGAAAAAAAGGCGGTCACGAAAAAAAAGACGCGGAAGAATCGGATCACGCAGGCCTCCGGTTAACTTAAATTAGAAGTGGAAGATGAAGCAGAGATGAGCGTAATCGAAGCGGGAATCCGCGGTCAAAGCAGGATGGATTGAAAAGTATAAAACTAAGAAAGACGCTGAACGTCGCACCACGGAAAAGCCGTAATAGAAGTTAGGACGAGACCGGAATCTTCCTAAGCTCCCGAAGCCCTCGACGAGCCCTCAACCCCAGCCCCAGGCTCCGGATGCTCCTCCGCGCCAACGTTGTGCCGCACATCCGCACCCTGTACCCAGAAGATCACATCCTCGGCAATGTTAGTGGCATGGTCAGCCACGCGCTCTAAATTGCGCGCAATCAGCAACGCGTCGAGCGCCTGCCGCACCACGTCCGGACGCTGGTTCATCGTCTTCACCAGTTGAATGAAGGCATCATCCTTCATGCGATCCACCACATTATCCATTTCCAGTACAGCCTGCGCCAGTTCAACTTTTCCTTCAATAAATGACTCCAACGCCCTGCGGACCATGGCGCTTACCGCAGCGCCCATGCGTGCGATATCCACCGGCAAGTCCACGCTCGGCAGGTCCATCATGTCCATCACGCGTTCCGCAATGTTTACCGCCTGGTCGCCTACGCGCTCCAGATCAGAATTAATTTTCGTCACAGCGAGAATGAAGCGCAGATCCACCGCCATCGGCTGCTGCATGGCCAGCAAATCGAACGCCGCCTCGTCAATCTCCCGTTCCGAAGTATTAATCAGGCTCTCGCCTTCAAGAACCATCTGGCAACGCGTGAGATCGCGATCAATATAAGCCTGCCGGGCGCGATCCACGGCCTGCTCCGCCAATCCGCCCATGCGGAGCAACTTCTGCCGCAAATCGTCCAACCCTTGCTGAAAGCGCGTGCGCATTCTCTCAACCTTCCTTATTCAAAACTGCTCTAACCGAATCTGCCCGTGATGTAATCTTCCGTCCGCTTGTGCGTCGGTTTGGTAAAGATCTTTTCCGTCTTATCGAATTCGATCATCTTACCCAGCAAAAAGAATCCCGTAAACTCGGCAACTCGCGCCGCTTGCTGCATGTTATGCGTCACAATCACAATGGTATAGCGCTCTTTCAACTGAAAGATCAGCTCTTCGATCTTGCCCGTAGAAATCGGATCCAGAGCCGAGCAAGGCTCATCCATCAGCAGCACCTCAGGCTCAACCGCCAGCGCCCGCGCAATGCAAAGCCGCTGCTGCTGCCCGCCCGAAAGGCTGGCTCCCGATTTCTTATGTATCTGATCCTTTACTTCCTCCCATAATGCCGCAGCGTCCAGCGAGCTTTCTACAATCTGATCCAGCTTCCGGCGGTCGCTGAAACCATTCAGCTTCAATCCCGAAGCCACATTGTCGTAGATCGACATCGTCGGAAATGGATTCGCCTTTTGAAAAACCATCCCCACCCGTCGCCGTAGCTGCGTCGCCGAAGTTCCGTTGTAAGCGTTAATCTCTCCAATGTGAACCTGGCCCGTAACTCGCGCCTCGGGAATGGTTTCATGCATGCGGTTCAAGCATCGGATGAACGTCGATTTGCCGCAGCCTGAAGGCCCAATCAGCGCTGTGGCGTGGTTGGCCGCCATCGTCAGCTGAATGTCGTAGAGAGCTTGCGTCTTCCCATACCACGCATTCAGATTTTCGACTTTGATTCCAACGCCCATAGACTATGCGGCTCCAAACGTACCACGGCGCACGGCAAAACGCACCGCCGCAACCGCGGTAACAATCAGGATAATCAGCACCAGCGCTCCCGCCCACGCCTGCCGGTGCCATTCATCGTACGGAGAGATGGCGTAATTAAATATCTGCAGCGGCAGCGCGGCGGTCGGTTGATTCGCCCGTAGATTCCAGAACTGATTTCCGAACGCCGTAAATAGAAGCGGTGCCGTCTCTCCCGCTACCCGCGCAAACGCCAGCATAATTCCTGTAATCACGCCGGAGGTCGCCGTCCGCAGAGTAATCGACAGCGTCGTCCTCCAGCGCGGAATCCCCAGCCCGTATGCCGCCTCGCGCAACGCCCGCGGCACCAGCAGCAGCATCTCTTCCGTAGTCCGCGTGATCGTAGGAATCATCATGATCGCCAGGGCCACGCCTCCCGCCAATGCCGAGAAATGCTTCTGGTACAGCACCACGATCGAATAAGCCACAATTCCCACCACGATCGACGGCACTCCGTTCAGCACGTCAGCCGTGAACCGAATCGAATCGCCAAAGCGGTTGCGCCCGTACTCCGCCAAATAAATTCCCGCTCCCACGCCAAGTGGAACTCCGATCACACTGGCCAGCGCCAGAATGAACACCGATCCCACAATCGCGTTCGCCATGCCTCCGCCCGCTTCCCCCACCGGCTTCGGCGTCTGCGTCAGAAATGCCCAGTTGATCGATCCCACTCCGCGATAGATCAGGTAGGCAAATATCGCAAACAACGGCACCAGCACCAGCACGACTGTGAGCACAGCCACTCCGGTCATCGCATGATCGGTGATTCGCCGTCGTAAGGAAATCTGGGGAACAATGTTCTCCGCGGATTTTTTGGTCTCAGGCACCGGCCCTCGCAGGTTGTCCGCGCGTTACCGACCACACCAGCAATCGCGCCAGCGCGTTCACCACAATCGTTACCAGAAACAGCGCCAGCCCAATCTCAATCAACGCCGCTAGATTTAAATCTCCGGTCGCTTCGCTGAACTCGTTGGCCAGGACGCTCGCCATGGTATATCCCGGCGCAAATAAAGATTTCGCGATCTCCGGCCGGTTTCCGATCACCATCGTCACTGCCATCGTCTCGCCCAAAGCCCGTCCCAGTCCCAGGATGATCCCGCCCATAATTCCCGCTCGCGCGTTGCGCAGCACTCCCAGCCGGATCATCTCCCAGCGCGTCGCGCCCAGCGCCAACGCTGCTTCCCGCTGATGCTGCGGCACCACCATCAAAACTTCCCGCGTAATCGAGGAAATAATCGGAACGATCATGATCGCCAGAATAATTCCCGCCGCCAGCATGCTGATCCCGTACGGTGGACCATCAAAAAATCCTGTCCAACCCAAAGTCCGCGCCAGGAAAGGTTCCACATAGTTGCTCAAGATCGGCACCAGCACAAAGATCGCCCACAGCCCGTACACCACACTCGGAATCGCCGCCAGCAGCTCGACAAAAAACGAGAGCGGCCCGCGCAACGCCTTAGGACACATTTCCGTGGTGAATACCGCAACCCCGATCGACAACGGCACCGCAATGATCAGAGCTAACAAAGATGAGACCAGCGTTCCGTAAATGAATGGCAGAGCCCCAAATTTTTCGTTTACTGGATCCCAGTCTCGTCCGGCAAAAAACTTGAAGCCAAAAGCGTGCCACGAAGGTCCGGAACGCAATACCAGTTCATAGACGATGAGCACCAGCGTTGCCAGCACCGCCAGACCGCACAGCAGCATTGCGAATTTGAAGATCTGGTCGCCGGTTTCGCCATCTTTCATAAATAAATGGGCGGAACGTCTTTTTGCCGAGGTTTGATAGCTAACGTTCGAAGATTCTACAGGTTGCGGAGCGGGCATATCGGGCCGTGGTTGCGCGGGCAAGGCCATTCCGCTTTACGTTAGCAGAATCCTGTTAACAGGATGTTAAAATGACCAAGCTTTTCGGGATTGCCTTTCCGCAGACAAGCCTGTATTTTCTTCTACCAATTCGTTTTGCCTTATGTCGATTGATCCAAAGCGCAGCCGTGAGGTTTTTCAGAACCTGGAACGGGATTTGGTCAAGCTCGCCTCAAAACCTCAGGCGAAGACGGTTCATCGTTTCCGTACCGGAACCCGCCGGCTTCAAATATTACTCTCCGAACTTTCGCCCAAACTCGATCGCAGCGACAGAAAACTTCTGAAACAATTAGGCCGAATCCGCAAACGCGCCGGTAGAGTCCGCGATCTCGATATGCAAGCGGCGGCGTTACGCAGCCTGAAAGTTCCGCGGGAGCCGCGCCGCAAATCTCAACTGATAAACCATCTGATCGAACTCCGCGGCCAGCAGGAGAAGAAGCTCCGCAAGCAGATCAACAAAGCTTCCATCCGCGAAATTCGCAAGCGCCTCAGACGCGCCGCCAAACACTTCCGTTCCGAAGCTGGGAGCGATCCTTTAGACGTTGCCCGCGCCATGCTCGACTCCCTGCATCGAACCGGCGCCCCTCTCACTGATACCGTTTTGCACCAGTACCGCATTCTCAGCAAACGCGCTCGCTACGCAGCCGAGTTCGCTATCCCGTCTCCCGCGTCCGAGCGCTTCATCGCCCACATAAAGCGACTCCAGGATGCTCTCGGCGATTGGCACGACTGGCTCACCTTGACCCAAACCGCCACCGCCCACCTCGGCGATGTCCGCGAATCGCCTTTAGTCGCCGAACTCCACAACGTCACTGGAGCAAAACACCGCCGCGCCATCGCAGTCCTCTCCCAAAGGCAGACCACTGCGGCGCCCATCTCGGATCACTCCGCCACCCGTCCGCTCGCGACTCCCGCCGGCGCAGCTGTTGACACGGCGTCCGCAGCCTAGTTACCAGCCTTTTCGCGACAAACCTTTGTGATGACCTCACAGACAACCGTGCTCTCCGTCACTGCGTCTAACCGCACCTTTGTTCTACTTACTTGCTCATGGGGGCACTCCGTGCAGGACTCAATGACCTTTCGCGCGCTGGACAGCCAGACCAATTGCCAACTCTGTTCAGTCAATCTCGCGGTGCTTCAGTTCGATATCCTTTCCGACCAGGAAAGATCCCGGCAACAGGGAGCGTGCTGTACCACGTGTGCCTTCAACATTCTGGCGGCCCTTGCCGGGGTTAAGAAACAACCTCCCGAGTAAATTCGACCATCGGCTGCCAACCCGAATCGCCAGTTATGTCCTTTAGGCTTTACCCTGTGTACCCAGTGCCTCCGGTATTAGAGGTTTGTTTTTTACCCCTGTTCTCCCACCAGCGGATGACGCACTACCGCCATCCCTGTAAACTGTTCCCCTCGCTCCCATGCCGACCTTTGCCGCGGTAGATATCGGGTCAAATTCCGTTCGACTGAAGATCGCGCGACTCACGCGCGGCCATCTTCGCGAAATCCATGAAGACCGCGAAGTCACTCGGCTCGGCGAAGGCGTCTTCCGCTCCGGCTTCCTCACTCCCGAATCGATGGCTGAAACCGTCAAAGTCCTCCGCCGCTTCCATCGCGCCACACAACAGGTCGTCACCGATCCCGTCCGCGTGGTCGCCACCAGTGCTCTCCGCGATGCCCGCAATTCCCAGGCGTTTCTCGAATGGGTTCGGTCCGCCACCGGTTGGACCGTCGAAATCATCTCCGGTCTGGAAGAAGCCCGCCTGATCCACCTCGGCCTCGTCTCCAACTTGCGCGTCGATAGCGCTCCCGCCTTGATGCTCGATCTGGGCGGCGGAAGCTGCGAACTCACCGTCTCCACTCGCGGCCAAATTCGCGAAACCGTCAGCCTTCCCTTAGGCGCAGTCCGTCTCACCGACGAATTCCTGCGCCACGATCCACCGCGCAAAGGCGAACTCAAACGCCTGCAAGGATTCATCGCCCGCGAAGTCAACCGTGTGGCGTCCCGCATCGTCGCCGCCAAAGTCAAAAACGTAATCGCCACCTCCGGTACGGCCGATGCCCTCGCCACCGCCGCCAGCAAGATTCGTAAGAACGGAACGCGACAGCGCTTGATGGTCTCTCGCGCGGAAATGACTCGCCTCGCCAAGCGCCTCGCTCGCCTGCCCCTCGACGAGCGCCGCAAGATTCAAGGCATCGGCCTCCGTCGCGCCGAGATCGTCGTCGCCGGAGCCATGGTCTATCACGAACTGCTTGACCGCCTGCACCTCAAAGGCTTTCGCTATTCCCCGCTCGGCCTGCGCGATGGTCTTCTCGCGCAAATGGCCGCCGAACACGACCGCAGCACACGCTCCGGCAGGCAGATCGAATCCGAACGCTGGGAATCCATCACCAAAGCCGTAACTCACTACCGCGTCGACATGAAGCATGCGCTCGACGTGCGCGACTCCGCGATGTTTTTATTTTCCGCGCTGCGTTCGGTGCACGGCCTCGCGCCCGAATTCCGCGAGTGGCTCTCCGCCGCTGCCATGCTTTACGAGGTGGGAGACTACGTCAACCGCAACGGCCATCACCGTCACACGTACTACATTATTTCGAACTCAGAGATTCTCGGCTACACACCGCAGCAGCGCCGCTTGATCGCCGCCATCGCCCGCTATTTAGGAAAGTCGCGCCCAACCTTGGATGAGCCTCCCATGAAGGCTCTCGACCCTGCGGAACGGCCGGGCGTGCAGAAGGCGATTATGTTGTTACGGCTGGCGCGCGCGTTGAATCTTGGCCGCACCCGCGCCGTACAAAAAGTTCGAGTCACTCAGAAGGGCCCGGACGTCCACTTGACTCTCGTCCCCCGCCGCCGTATGGGGGTGGATTTAGAACTCTGGGCCATCGAGAAGGACGCCCCTTATTTTCGCGAAGTGTTCGGCCGCGCACTCTCGACCGCAGCCGTGTAAAGCGTGCGCAGCGCCTTCGGCGTTAAGCACCACTGCAGCGTCCCTGAACTCCGCCGCATATCCACTCGCGCCACCGCGCCTTTTTTTAACTCCACCGAAGCTTCGCACCCAGACTCGCTGATCACGGTTCCCAAAAACTGGCTCAGGTTAGGATTATGTCCCACCACCATGATCGATTCCTGATTCGCGTACTTTTCCAGCAACTTTCGGAAATCCGCAAAGCTTGCCTCCGGACGCAGCCCCGGATCCATCTGCAACTTGCCTTCGTATCCCATCTCATTCCCGACCAGCGAGGCCGTTTGCATCGACCGTTTCAGTGGACTAGAAATAATCATGTCTACCTGCGCGTCGATCGCGGCCAGCGCACGCCCCACATAACCGCACTGCTCAATTCCTTCCTTATCGAGCCCGCGCTTCTCATCCTTTTTCGGATTTACAAAATGTTCCCCGGCGCTGGCATGCCTTAAGAAATAAATAATCATCGCGATTTATCGTTGTCCAGGTTGCGGGCTAAGTGCAGTTGAAGCGGAGTGTGGTCGAATCTGTTTTCGATCCAATCGAAACCCGATAGTACCAAACGAATCCCGGAATGTGAACCTACCCTCCGTGTGCTCCGCGGAAGTTCTCAGCGCCCTCCGCGCTTCAAGCTGTTGGTTTCAAGCATTGGTTTCAAGGTAAGTCTGCTGACTCACCGGGCAGCGAGTCGCGCAACCCTGCGCTTCGTTCCCGGAACCGCCGGTGGAACCGAACCCAGTTGCTTCCCCTCCGCCACACTGATCAGATAATCCTGCGCGCTAAACGCTGCCGCGCCCGTAGGCGGCCTGCGATTCCGTTTCCCACGCACCGGCTGCCAGGCCCGAATATAAGTGGCATCCCGCAACAGAATCCGCGCCTTGCGGTTATCCGCCAGCAAAGAATCGAGAATTTCCCGCCGCACCCGCTCGCGAATGAATTCGTCGCGCAGCGGCACCAGCACTTCCACCCGCTCATACAGATTGCGTGGCATCCAGTCCGCGCTGCCGATATAAATTTCCTCTTCCCCGGCGTTGCCGAAATAATAGATTCGGCTGTGCTCCAGAAATCGTCCCACAATACTCCGCACTTTGATCCGGTCGCTTAATCCCCGCACTCCCGGCCGCAATGCGCAAATGCCCCGCACGATCAAGTCAATTTCCACTCCCGCCTGCGACGCCCGGTACAGCGCCTGAATCACGTTCTTATCCAGCAGCGCATTCATCTTGGCGATGATCCGTCCCGGCAGTCCCTGCCGCGCATGCTCCGCCTCGCGATCAATCAAGGCAATCGTCTTTTCCGCCAGATCGAGCGGCGCCACCAGCAGCGGATCGTAACTGGGATTCTCCGCATACGCGGTCAGAAAACTGAAAACATCATGTACCGCCCGCGTAATCTCCGGATTCGCAGTGAACAAACTCAGGTCGGTATAAATCTTGGCTGTCGTCGCGTTGTAATTTCCTGTCCCAATGTGTGCATAGCTGCGCGGCACCCCATCCGGATCGCGCCGCACCAGTAACGACAGCTTGCAATGCGTCTTCAATCCCACCAGCCCGTGAAATACCTGCACTCCCGCGTCTTCCAGATCACGCGCCCAACGGATGTTATGCGCCTCATCAAACCGCGCCTTCAATTCCACCACCGCCGTCACTTCTTTTCGCGAGGCCGCATCAATCAGCGACGGTACGATCAGCGAATGCTCATTCGTCCGGTACAGCGTCTGCTTGATCGAAAGCACATGATCGTCTTCCGCCGCCGACTCGATGAACGCCACCACCGCATCATAAGAATCGTAAGGATGGTGCAACAACACATCGTGCCGCCGAAGCTCCTCAAACAGATTCTGCGATTTCGCCGTCAGCCGCAACTCGCGCGGCGCAAAGGGACGGTATTTCAAATCCGCCCTCGCCGCCTGGTCATACACATTGAAGAGCCGCGAAAGATTCACGGGACCATTCACCGGAAATACCTGCCACGGGTCCAGCTCAAACACCGTTCGCAACCGGTCGATCATTTCCGGATCGGCGTCCGCCTCAATTTCCATGCGTACTGCATCGCCCTTGCGCCGGTTGTGCAACTCCGCCCGCACCGACTCCAACAGATTCCGCGCCTCTTCTTCCTGCAAATAAAGATTACTGTTCCGCGTTACCCGAAAAGGCGCCGCCGCCACAATGTCGTAGCCGTGATACATGTTCTGCGCATGATGCGCCACCAGGTCGGCGAGAAAAATAAAGTCGGTGGTATTTTCTGAAGGCAGCCTCACCAGTCGGGGCAAACTGCGCGGCACCGAAACTACTCCCGTGTAGGTCAGGGCCGAGCGTCGGCGCCGGCGCAGCAGCAGTCCCAGGCACAGCGCCTTATTGATCACGCGGGGAAAGGGATGCGCCGGATCCACTGTCACTGGCGTGAGCAGCGGATCTAACTCCTTCTCGCAATACTCGTCCACAAACCGCCGCGCCTCGGCATCCAGTTCGTGCATCCCGAGCACTCGAATCCCGTTCTCTGCCAGCGCCGGCCGCAGCGTGTTCCAGCACTCATACTGCTCATCCACGAACTTGTGCGTAAGCCGCGCCAGAACTTCGCGCTTATCCGTAAGTGTCAGGCCGTCCGGGCCAGCTTCGTTATAGCCATCTTCAATCTGCTGCATCATGGCGGCCACACGAATTTCGAAAAATTCGTCCAGATTGCTGGCCGAGATGGCGAGAAACTTCAGTCTTTCCAGCAGCGGATTGCCCGTGTCCTCCGCCTCCTCGAGCACACGCTCATTGAACGCAAGCCACGAGGTATCGCGGTTGAGATAGTACTCAGGATTTTCCAGCGAGAGGCGAGCCATGTGCAGGGTCTTACACTACGTCCAATTTTCTTTGTCGACTGCGAGCAAACTAGACAAATGGGGGATATATGCGCCGACTAGAAGTAGTATAAAACATCCTCGACCGAACCGCACTTGCAGGGAACACTCAGAGAAAACAGAGGTTAGCCTTTCACCTTGATTTATTCCCTTCATGACTTCCGTCATCCCGAAACGCGGCGTACTTCAGCCGCGTGAGGGATCTTCTACTTAACCGGCGCAACGCGTAAGCCAAACTCCACCGCTACCGATCAAAGAGGGAATTTTCCTGACCCCGCGCAAGTCGACCGGAAAAAACTTCCGGCGCGTCGCAATAGCAAACTCCGCCATGCGACGCGCCGGTAAATGCAACTTTCAAACTCCAAATTAGGGCAGGTAATAGCGGAAGGACGTAAATACCATATTGTCCAGACCGCTCGGCGATACACCAATTCCCGGCGTAAAGCCCGCTCCATGCCATGTGTCACGCGCTACGTAGGAGTACTGAATGCCATATTGCAGCCTACCCTTTGGCCCGGTATACAGGCGATACCAGTAACCGGCCGTGCCCTCCATCACCACCCGCGTGTCGCCCGTGCAACTTGACAGACTTCCCGGAATGAAGCCAGTGCCAACTCCCGGCGCGGTTTCGGTGTAGCAGCCCTTGTTCGAGAAATTCGGCGAACCGTATCCGATGAATTTGTTCTCGATCGGATCGTATCCGGCCGCTCTCCCTGCATATTCCGCACCCCCGTTGAAATACACGTCCAGCTTCTTGCTATGCCATTCCAGTGTGGCCAAGCCCTGATAGGAACGGATCAGATCCAGGCCGCCGTTTGCATAAACCGCCGCATCCGGCAAGCCCGCCGTACCGTAGCGGCCAATGCCGCGTCCGGTCAAACCATGCAAACCGAAATCGATATGCTTGTTGTAAAAGGACCAGCGCGCGTTGGCACCCACGCCGCCGCCGTTGTTCGAAACGTTGGTGGCTCCCAGAGCGTTCGCACCAGCCGTCGTGCTGCCGCCGCATAGAGTCGTCGAGGAAGCTACTTCGCCGCAGGGAAATACCCGGTCGCGGAACCGGCTATAAATACCGAACACTTCATAGTGTCCAAATCCCGGCTCAAACGCCGCCTTCGCGATAATGTCAGGCGATGGGTTGAAAGAATAGTTGGCAATGGGGCTGCAAGTTGTGACCGGTGCGCCGCTGCTGTTAAGACTGGTGCTGCAAGTCGAGATAGCAGCATTGTAAAGACCGCCAGCAGCTCCCGCGGAACCCACAACAAAGTTGTCTGCGTTGTTGTGGCTGGTTACCGTCGCCTGCGGATTCTCGATCGAGGCCGCAAGCCAAACTTTGTTGCCAAAATTCTGTGACACTCGCAAACCATATTGCCGCGCCCAACTGAAGCCGACGGTGTACTGTGGATCGATCGTCTGCGGGAGAGCCTCGGTTCGGTTATCCGTGCCGTGCTTTGTCTCGGTCGCCAGGCTCCACATCTGCCCGCCCGTGATTGTGAAACCGTTGTCCAATGCCGCCTGTCCCCACGCCTGCCGTTGCCGCAGCGAGTAGCTGTTGCTCTCGTTATTGTTGGAGGTCACAGCCGCCGAAAGGAAGTCAGCTTCAACATAGCCAGATAGCTTGGCATTGCTCAATTTCCCCTCGGCCAAAGCTGAAATTCTTGACTGACGACCGGAACCAAAGAATTCCGATATCGCGCTCTGGCTCGCGCCCGGCAGCGTCAGCGAGTTGAAAGGCGTATTGATATCGGATCCCAGCGCCCGCGACCGCCTCACAAATTCGGCCGCCGCGAAGCCGCCCGGTGTGATCGTGATTCCTTTGTAGTGAAGGGCAATCGGGCTCTCAATCTCCGCCTTCACATTCTTCTGCGTCTCTTGTATCGAGAGCGCCGTGTTGTTGACGTTGGTCTTCAGATCAGTCACGTCACTCTTCAGCTCCGTCACGGTCGCCTGCTGCTGGCTCGCCGTTGCCTGCGCCGCGTCCGCCTTGGCCGCCGCATCTGCAGCGGTCGCCTGCACCTGGTTCACCGCTTGATCTTTATGATGCAATTCATCGCGCAGCGCCTGGATTTCCTGCTGCTGCGCCGCCAACGCCGCCTGCTGCGCCGCCACTGCTTCCTTTAACGCCTGCACTTCCGAAGCCGTTGCGGCAGCTTTAGCTTTTTTGGGTTTGGGCGGCGTACTGGTTTGCGCCACCACGCTTGTAGCCAGACACAGAATCGCACACCACTTCCCTGCAGAATTCATCACACTCTCCTTGAGTTTTTTGTACGATGACCGAAAAATCCTGGAATTTACTTAACCTGTTTGATCGCTTCTTTCTCTTTTGCTACAACGCTTTCCGGCAGCGGCGCGTAGGAAAGCTCTGCCGTCATCTTCTGGCCATCCGTAACCATCCAGTTCAGAAAATCCGCCAGAATTTTCCCCTTCGCTGCATCTTTCGATTGCTGCGGAATCAGCAGCCAGGTGAAACTCGAAATGGGATACGCGTCCTTACCCGGCGCATTGGTGATCGAAACCCGAAAATCCGCCGGCATTTTCGGCGCTGACGCCGCCGCCGCCGTTACACCCTCCAGCGACGCTTTCAAAAAAACTCCCGCAGCATTTCGCACACTGCCGTACGGAATTTTGTTCTGCGCGGCGTAGATCAACTCCACATATCCGATCGCTCCCTGCAACTGCCGGATCGATCCCGCCACCCCTTCGTTTCCTTTTCCGCCCAGCCCTATCGGCCAACGCACCGAGGTGCCGCTGCCCACCTGGCTCTTCCAATCCGCGCTCACCTTCGATAAATAGTCGGTCCAGATAAATGTGGTCCCGCTCCCGTCAGACCGGTGCACCACGATAATGTCTTTATCCGGAAGATTGACCCCAGGGTTTACACTCGTAATTTCTTTGTCATTCCATTTCGTAATCTTGCCCAGAAAAATCTCAGCCAGGGCCGCGGGAGTGAACTTCACTTCTCCGCTCACGCCTGGAATGTTGTAAGCCGGCACAACCGCTCCCAACACGCTCGGAAGATTGAGCACTTTTGTTTTCAGGTGAGATTGCGCCTCCGCCAACTGACCGTCGGTCATCGGCATATCGCTGGCTCCGAAATCCACTGTCCCTTCCGTCACTTGCCGGATTCCGCCGCCGCTACCAATCGATTGGTAATTAATCTGAATGTCAGAATGCAGCTTGTGATATTCACTGAACCACTTCGAATACATGGGATAAGGAAACGTAGCTCCCGCTCCATTTAGCGTGGTCTGAGCGATCGCCGGCACAGCCAGAAGCGCGCACACCAACAGCAGCACAGTTCTTCGCATTAAAGAATCTCTCCCTGGAAATATCTTCTAGGTTCTAACGGCCCCGTGTTAAAGGACGGTTACAAGTCGATGAATTTCTGATGAATGGGGGAAGGGTGAGAGAAAGAATTTGGCACGTTTGCAGCAACACGCCTTTTCTTTTCCCAGAATCAATTCCGATCGTACCGTGCACGTCGAGACAGGAATATTACGTGAAGATAGAAATATGACCGGAAACAGAAATGTAACGTGACGATAGAAAGACGATAGAAATATGATTGGCGATAGAAATGTGACGTGGAGAGTAACATGACGAAATAAGTAACGTGAAAGAGCGGCGCTTTTAGCGCCGCGTAAAGCGTCTGCACCGAGGAGGGCTTTAGCCCCTGTGTTCCCAGCTCGGCGGGTGAGGCGGCCTTTTTGGGTGGCGCAGCGCTTCAGCGCTGCGAAAAGAAGCTTATTTCTTGATTAGGGCTTTTAGCCGCTGAGGACCACCGCCGTCTCCCTCACTTCCTCCGCGAACGCCTGATCCTTTACCGAGGCCAGATTAATCTCCACATTCGCCAGCGCCCCTGTCACTGCAGCCCGCGCCAGCGCCTGCGCGGTCGTCAGATCCGACTTCATATTCGGATTCGTAATTCCTTCCAGACTGGCCGCAATCCGCGCAACTTCCTGCGCCTTCTCCGCCACACCGAGCGGAACACTCGTCGCCTGTTTCAACGCCGCGTCGATTAGCGCCTCACCCTCTTTCTCGCCCACCGTTTTCGCCAGCTTGTAAGCCTTCATCACCGCGTTATAAGCCTCCGCGTCCGCATCAATCGCCGCCTTCAACTCTTCCCGCAGCGGACTCAGCTTCTCAATCGCCGCGATCAACTGCACTTCATACTGCATATACGCTTTTTTCCCGCGCGACATCGACGCCACCATCGTCGCCAAGCCCGCCGCCATCGCACCTGCCGCTGCCGACGCGCTCCCGCCGCCCGGCGTAGCCGTAGGC
>JBAVQD010000071.1:0-17925 GCA_049693675.1 Candidatus Sulfotelmatobacter sp.
CGCCGCCCGCAGTCCGCAAGCCAAAGGCCGCGTCGAACGCCTCTGGGGCGTGCTTCAGGATCGCTTGTGCAGTGAACTCCGTCTGGCTCACGCCTGCGATCTGGACTCCGCCAACGCCGTCTTGCGCGTTTTCCTCGCCGACTACAATCGCCGCTTCGCCCGCCGCCCGCGCGAAACCCAAACCGCCTGGCGCCCCGCGCCGGAAAATCTCGATCGCATCTGCTGCTTCGTCCACCAGCGCGTGGTCAGCCACGACAACATCGTGCAGTGGGAGGGCCAGCGCTTTCAAATCCCCCAACAAGGCCAACGCTTCAGCTTCGCCGGAGCCAAAGTCCATCTCTATCAAGCTCTCGACGGGCGCGTCTCGCTCTACTACGGCGACACCCGCCTGCAACACACCCTGGCTTCGCCAGGGTGACATTTTCATGTTGCCATTAGGGTGACAAAATCACGTTGCTACAACACCCCGGGGGGGCTGCGCGGCTCAAAGTCGAATCCGCGAACTCAGGCTTTTGTGATGGACGCCGAAGTCCCCTTCAGGGACGATTGGTTCCCTTCTTCCTCCGCTGACCCAGGACTTCCGTCCCTTCGGCTCCGCTCAGGGCAGGCTCTGGGCTATTATCGGCCACCCCTACGGGGCTCGGGGCTGCAGGAGTGGCGGCTGTCCCGGGGTCATTTTGCGGGCAAGTAAAGAAGGCCAAGGTCAAAGGCGCCGGGCTTTGCCCGGCGGACAGCCGGGGGCGGCCGTCCCCACATGTTACAGAACGTGACCGCTAGCGCTCCACAAATTTGGCGAACATTTTTTCGGGGTCGATGGCGATGAAGATGCCGCGGCTGCGGGCGAGGACTTCGTTTTTGTCGTTGAGGATTTCGGCGACGTTGATGTGCTGGCGTCCGTGAACTTTTTCTTCGCGGCCTTCGACGCGGAGCGGCTTGTTTAGAGGAACGGGCTTGAGGTATTCGACGGTCATTTCGCGGGTGAGGGCGACGACGTGGTGGAGCTTGTTTACTTTGCCCATGGCGTCGTCGAGGATACAGGCGATGACGCCGCCGTGGGTGTGGCCGGGAGGTCCGGTGTAGCGCTTGCTGAGGCGGAAGTGGCAGATGAAAGTCTGGCGCGCTTCATCGAGGAGGAATTTCAGGCGCATGCCGTGGGGATTGTTCTGTCCGCAGACGAAGCAGTAATTTTTTTGCATTTTGGTGTAGCGGGTGTCGTGGCCTTGGGGTTGCGGCTTGGGTGGCATGGAGGGATTTTAATTGATGTCGGTGAGGCATGGTTCAGGATCAGAAGCTTTTAATCGCTGAGGTCGCGAAGAAAGGCCGCGGAGGACGCGGAGAAACCCAGGCAGGAGCCGGGCACGGATGAGGTATCTCAGAACTTAGAGTCGGAAGACCCACATCTCGCAAAGGAAGCGAGATGTGGGGCACCCTCAGTCGTGGAGGTGCGGGTGGTGTGGTGGTAGAGATCTTTCGACTGCGCTCAAGATGACGACGGGGGAGCGCAAAGATCGTGCTTCTAAGTCCGACTGGAATGCTGTATACATATCGGTTTTGGAAAACTTTGGATTGGAGCGCTTGTGAAAGTGAATCTACAGGCTTGTTTAAGTTACGTGCGGGACACCTCAGGGGCTGAAGCCCATTTTAGTAGCGATGCTTCGATCGCAGCGCTGAAGCGCTGCGCCACCCGAAGGCATTTTCTCATCCCAGCGCTGAAGCGCTGCGCCACCCAAAGGCATTTTCTTATCCCAGCGCGTCAAAGGCTTTTTCTCGTTACAGGCAGTATCCGCTGCGTTGTTAGCGTCTGCCTGAGCTTCGTCCTTGTTTTTCTGCTGGTTGGCTCGGCTGCACTTGCGCAGGATTCGGATAAGACTGCGGAGCCGGCGCCTGCGGCTAAGAAAAATCCTAAGAAGGATCAGAAGAAGGATGAGGGTAAGGCTGCGCCTTCGCAGGATAGGGATAAGAAGGATGAGGAGAAAAAGCCGGGGATGAATGCGGAGACTTTTTCCGGGCTTAAGTTTCGGTCGATTGGGCCGGCGGTGGCTTCGGGGAGGGTGATGTCGATTGCGGTGAATCCGAAGAACAAGTTTGAGTATTACGTGGGCGTGGCTTCGGGCGGGGTGTGGAAGACGGTGAATGATGGGACGACGTGGACTCCGCTGTTTGATAAGGAGGCGTCGTATTCGATTGGGTGGGTGGAGCTGGATCCGAATGATCCGGCGGTGGTGTGGGTGGGAACGGGCGAGAGCAATTCGCAGCGCAGCGTTTCCTATGGCGATGGGATTTACCGGTCGGATGATGGCGGGAAAGATTGGCAGAATTTGGGGCTGAAGAAGTCGGAGCATATTGGGCGGGTGGTGATTGATCCGCGAGATTCGAAGGTGGTTTATGTGGCGGCGGAGGGGCCGTTGTGGGGAGCGGGCGGGGATCGCGGACTTTATAAGAGCGTGGACGGCGGAAAAAACTGGAAGGCGGTGCTGAGCATCAGCGAGAACACGGGCGTGGTGGATGTGGCGATTGATCCATCGAATCCGGACATTGTTTATGCGGCGGCTTACCAGCGGCGGCGGCATGTTTTTACTTTGATCGATGGCGGACCGGAGAGCGCGATTTATAAATCGACCGACGCGGGGGCGACGTGGAATAAGTTGAAATCCGGATTGCCGACGGTGGATATGGGAAGGATTGGGCTGGCGGTTTCGGCGGCGGATCCGAATGTGGTTTACGCGACGATTGAGGCGGCGGATGGGAAGGGGGGAATTTTCCGGTCGAATGATCGCGGAGCGACCTGGGAGAAGCGGAATGAATTTGATTTGGGGGCGATGTATTACGCGCGGGTGGTGACCGATCCGAAGAATGTGGATCGCATCTTTGTGATGAATGTGAATTTGCGCGAGTCGCTCGATGGCGGGAAGACTTTGAAAAAAGTTGCGGAGGTGAATCATCACGGGGACAATCACGCGATCTGGATTGATCCGGAGGATACGAAGCATTGGCTGCTGGGGTCGGATGGCGGGATGTATGAGACCTGGGATGATGCGAAGAGTTGGCAGTTCAAGGCGAATCTGCCGACCGTGCAGTTTTACGACGTGGCGGTGAGCAACGCTGTTCCCTTTTATGACGTGTGCGGCGGGACGCAGGATAATTTTTCCTGGTGCGGGCCGGCGCGCACGCGCAATGTGAACGGGATTATGAATTCGGATTGGTTTGTGACCACGGGCGGGGATGGGTTCCGATCGGTGGTGGATCCGGTGGATGCGAACACGATTTATTCGGAGTCGCAGTATGGAGTGCTGGTGCGGCACGATAAGCCAACGGGGCAGGAAATGGTTCTGCAGCCGCAGGAGGGTAAGGGTGAGCCTGCGCTGCGGTGGAATTGGGATTCGCCGGTGATCATTTCGCCGCACTCGCATACGCGGTTGTATTTTGCGGCGAACAAATTATTTCGCAGTGACGATCGAGGAGATTCGTGGAAGGCGATCAGCGGCGACCTGACGCGGCAATTAGATCGAAATAAGTTTCCGGTGATGGGACGAGTGTGGGAGCCGGATGCGGTGGCGAAGAATGCGTCGACGTCGTTTTTTGGAAACATTGTGGCGTTGTCGGAGTCTCCGAAGAAAGAGGGGCTGATTTATGTGGGGACCGATGATGGGTTGATTCAGGTGACGTCGGATGGTGGGGAGTCGTGGACGAAGTATGAGAAGTTTGCCGGGGTTCCGGATATGACTTATGTGAGCCGGCTGGCGGCTTCGTCGCACGACGCGAACACGGTTTACGCAGCGTTCGACAATCATAAGAATGGGGATTTCAAACCTTATTTGTTGAAGTCGACGGACGCGGGAAAGACTTGGAGTTCGATTGCGGGGACCTTGCCGGAGAACGGGCCGGTGCTGGGATTCGCGGAAGATGCGGTGAATTCCAATTTGCTTTTTGCGGGGACGGAGTTTGGAGCGTTCTTTACGGTCGATGGCGGTGCGCACTGGGTGCGGTTGAAGGGTGGGCTGCCAACGATTGCGGTGCGGGACGTGGTGGAGCAAACGCGGGAGGGCGATCTGGTGATTGCGACGTTTGGGCGCGGGTTTTATGTGCTCGACGATATTTCCGCGCTGCGCGGGATGAAAGCTGAAGCGTTGGATCAGGCAGCGGCGACTTTTCCGGTGAAGGATGCGTTGCTTTATATCGAACGGCATCCGCTGGGGGGGCCGAAAAAAGGGTTTCAGGGGGACGCGTTTTATACGGCGGAGAATCCTCCATTTGGAGCGGTGTTCACAGTTTATTTGAGGGAGAAATTGAAGACCAAGAAGGAGAAGCGGCAGGAGGCGGAGAAAGAGGCGGCGAAGAAAAATCAGACGCTGGCTTATCCGACGAATGATGAATTGCGGGAGGAGGCTGAAGAAAGAAAGCCTGAAGTTTATTTTTTGGTTTACGACGACGCGGGCGCGCCGATTCGCCGAGTGGAAGGGAGTATTGAAGCGGGATTTCAGCGGGCGGCGTGGGATTTGAGATATCCGGTAGTGGCATTGCCGGAGCATCATGACGATGAGGAGGATTTTCCTCCAGCATCAGGGCATGGGACGCTGGTGCTGCCGGGGGCGTACTCGGTGCGATGCTTCCAGAATGTCGATGGAGTGGTGACGGAGTTGGGTGCGGCGCAGAATTTTAAAGTGGTGACTGAGGGACAGGGAGCGATGAGCGCGGGGGATCTGGCGGCGCGGGAGGAATTTCATCGGAAGGTGGCACGGCTTTACCGGGCAGCATCCGGGGCTACGCGCACTGGTCATGAGGTGGAAGATCGGCTGAAATCGATTCGCGAAGCTTTGCGGGATACGCCGGCGGCGGAGAAACAGTTGGATGCGGAGGCGGATGCGATTGTGAAGAGTGAGCGGTTAATTCTGCGGGCGCTGAGCGGGGATAAGGAGATGCAGAAACGGAATGAGCCGGTGGCGTCGTCGATTAACGACCGCATCGAGGCCATCATGGAAGGGGAAAGATTTTCATTGGCCAAGCCGACGCAGAGTCATGTTGACGATTACAACATTGCGGCGGCGGAGTTTACGGAACAACTCGGGAAGCTTCGTACTTTAGTTGAGGTTGATTTGGTTAAGCTGGAGAAAGATATGGAGGCTGCGGGAGCGCCGTGGACTCCGGGGCGGGTGCCGGAGTGGAGTGAGAAGTAAAAGATTATTGCCACGGATTTGCGCGGATAAACTAAATCGCCCGGTGCCAGGGAGTTCTGACGAGAGTTTGCAAGGGTACAAGAGAGACCAAGGTCCCTCGCTGCGCTCGGGATGACACGTGAATTTTTTGATCTGCTGAATCCGTGAGATCCGTGGCAGATTTTTTCTTGCGCTGTGCAAGTCACTTGATTTTTTCTAGTGCGGCTGTGGTAAACTCGCCGCCGACTGTTGCTTTGCGCTGTGGGGCGCGGCAACCGCCGTGGGGAAATCGTTCGACCTCGCTGCTTGTGGTTGGGAGGACTGGGGAATGGGCCTCGCGTTAATGGCTTTGATCTGGCTGATCACCTTGGCCAGCACGTACTTCTTCGTCGCCAAGACCTGGTGGCTGCCGGTGGGCGCTTCTTCCGCCACGGCATTCATTGACGGACAACTTACACTCACTTTTATTTTGATGGGAATTGTTTTTCTGGCGGCGCAACTGTCGCTGGGATACATCGTCTGGAGATACCGGCAAACGCCTTCCTCGCCGCCGGTGCTTTACTCGCATGGAAATACAAGGTTGGAAATTGTGTGGACGGTGCTCACGACGATTTTGTTTGTGGGATTGAATCTGATGGGCAGCCGGGTGTGGGCGAGCCAGCGCTTCGATCAGGCGGGGCCGGGCGCGGTGCAAGTGGAGGTGACCGGGATGCAGTTTGCCTGGTACTTCCGCTATCCGGGGCCGGATGGAAAGTATGGGGCGACGAGCCCGAAGCTGATGGATCCATCGGCGGGCGGTGAAGCGGCGGTGGGTCTGAATGAGTCCGATCCGGCGGCGAAGGATGATGTGGTGACGGGGACGATGTATTTGCCGGTCGACCGGCAGGTGGATATCAGCCTGCGAGCGGTCGATGTGATCCACAGTTTTTTTGTGCCTTCGCTGCGATTCAAGCAGGATGCGGTCCCGGGATTGAATATTCACATGCACTTCACGCCGACGGCGATTGGCGAGTATGAGATCGCGTGCGCCGAATTGTGCGGCCTGGGACATTACAAGATGCACGGCATGCTACACGTGGTCAGCCAACCTGATTTCGATAAGTGGCTGGCGGCACGGGAGGCGGAGAAACAATAAAATGGCGACCGCGGCTACGGTTCATTCGCACGCTCCTCAGGGTTTTATCCGGAAATATATTTTCAGCCTGGATCACAAAGTCATTGGTATTCAATATTTCTTTCTGGCGCTCACGGCGGTTTTTGTGGGGATGTTTTTGTCGCTGCTGATGCGTATCCACCTGGTGTGGCCGAATGCGGTTTTGCCGCTGGTGGGGGAGATCAAGCCGGAGACTTATCTCAGCCTGCTGACGATGCACGGGACGATCATGGTGTTCTTCGTGCTGACGACGGCGCCGCAGGGCGGGTTCGGAAATTATTTTCTGCCGATTCAGATTGGCGCGCCGGATATGGCGTTTCCGGTGCTGAACATGCTTTCGTTCTGGACGACTTTTGTCGCGTTCGTGACCATTATCGCGGCGTTTTTTGTGACTGGTGGAGCGCCGCTGCATGGATGGACTGGATATGCGCCGCTGAGTGCGCTGCCATCCGCGGGGCCGGGCGAAGGGTTGGGCGCGGATTTGTGGATCACCAGCATTGCGATTTTCTGCGTCGCGTCGCTGATGGGGGCGCTGAATTTTATTACGACTACGCTCGATCTGCGGGCGAAGGGCATGACCATGATGCGCATGCCGCTGACGGTTTGGTCGTGGTTCATTACGGCGATTCTGGGATTGCTGGCGTTTGGGGTGTTGCTCTCGGCGGGGATTTTGCTGTTGATGGACCGGAATTTAGGGACGAGTTTTTATGTGCCGCTGGTGGTGGTGAACGGGCAGATCATGGGGCACAAGGGCGGGTCGCCGTTGTTGTGGCAGCATCTGTTCTGGTTCTTCGGGCATCCGGAGGTTTACATCGCGATTCTGCCGGGGATGGGTGTGGCTTCGCAGGTGTTGTCGACGTTCTCGCGCAAGCCGATCTTTGGATATAAGGCGATGGTTTACGCGATGCTGGCTATCGGATTTCTTGGATTCATGGTGTGGGGCCACCACATGTTCATGAGCGGCATGAGTCCGTACTCGGCGTTTGCGTTTTCGATTTTGACCATGTGCATTGGCGTGCCTTCAGCGATCAAGACTTTCAATTGGCTGGGGACGATGTGGAAGGGACATATTCGATTTCAGACGCCGATGCTGTATGCGATTGGTTTCGTTTCGCTCTTCGTTTCCGGCGGATTGAGTGGGCCATTTCTGGCGCAGCCGGTGCTCGATATTCAACTGCACGACACTTATTTTGTGGTGGCACACTTTCATTTGATTATGGGCGTGGCGGCGATCTTTGGCATGTTTGCCGCGACTTATTACTGGGTTCCGAAGATGTTCGGGCGGATGATGAATGAGACCTGGGGACGAGTGCACTTCTTCCTGACGCTGGCGGGAACTTACGCCATTTTCATGCCGATGCATTACCTGGGGATCGCCGGCGGGACGCGGCGGTATTCGCAATATACGGAAGTGGCGTACCTGCACAAGCTGATGCCGCTGCATGAGTTCATGACTTACGCGGCGATCATCACGATTGCGGCGCAGTTTATTTTTGTGATCAATCTTTTCTGGAGCATCTTTAGGGGGCCGAAGGCGAGTGATAATCCGTGGGAGGCGACGACACTGGAGTGGACTACGGCGACGCCTCCGCCGCACGATAATTTTGGCGGGAGGACGCCGGTAGTGCATCATGGGCCGTATCAATACGGAGTGCCGGGCGCGGCACGGGATTTTGTGATGCAGACGGATCCGGTGACGGTGGGGACGCATTGAGGACCTCAGGGGCTAAAGCCCGGATTGAGTGGGGGAGCGTTATCGCAGCGCTGAAAGCGCTGCGCCACCCAAAGTCCGGAACGAGTGAGCGCTGTCCCACCCCAAAGTCCGGAACGAGTGAGCGCTGTGCCACCCAGAAGCCGGACTGAGTGAGCTGCGCCACCCAGATCTTTGGTAAATAATGGAGAGGGCTACTCAGGATTTTTCATGGCGGGGCCAGGGAGCCGAAGAGCTTGATACGACATCGGCGCTGTAGCGAAAATGTTTGTTAACTGCGGCGGCGGATGGAAGCATCTGAAGTAATCATGGCGACTTACAGTCCAAGCACTCCGGTAAACAAGTTGGGTCGCGGCGGGGATATTCCTGTGCCGCCGAACGGCGGTGGCGGCGGCGACAACTCACAGGATTCGAATCTTCCAAACTATGGGGCGCGGCTGCGGCGGGCACGGCTGGGGATGATCTGCGGGATCGCGACCGTCAGCATGATTTTTATTTCGCTGACGAGTGCATACGTGGTGCGGCAGGGATTGCCGACTTTTGACGGCGCGACGAATTCTTATGTGCGCGACTGGGGCCAGGTGCAGTTGCCGTGGCTGTTGCTGGGTATCAATACTGTGCTTTTGCTGGTGAGCAGTTTGACCATGGAATTGGCGCGGCGGGATATCAAGCGGCGGGCGGCGCTGGCTCCGCTGCAATCGATCCCGGGGATTTCGCTGGGCGAGGACAGGAGTTTTCCCTGGCTGGGTTTGACGGTGTTGTTGGGGCTGGGATTTCTGGTGGGACAGTGGATGGCGTGGGGCGAGTTGAAGGCGCGCGGATTTTTTGTAGACACGAATCCGAACAGTTCGTTTGTTTATTTGCTGACCGCGACGCATGCGGTGCATCTGGCGGGAGGAATTATTGCGTTGCTGTGGGCGGGGATGACTTCCCTGCTGCACCGTCCGGTTGAGGGGCGGCGGATTGTGGTCGACGTTACGGCCTGGTACTGGCATTTTATGGCGGTGCTCTGGGTTTATGTTTTTGCGCTGTTAGGGTTGGCGCGGTGAAGCGATAAGGAAGCGAGCCAGACGCGTGATTATTGCGTCGCAAAGAACGCGACGCTTCGCGCGGCTCGCCCAGGTCCTTCGGCGGGCAAAAAACGCCCGCCTCAGGATGACAAATCTATAAGGAGGAGACGGCGAATGGCTGAAGCCACGCTGCAACATGAAGGCGCTGCGGTGCATGGAGTGGCGGGGGAGTTCGAGGCTCCGCTGTTTGGAGCTTATTCGAAGAAGGTGGGGATGTGGCTGTTTCTGGCGTCGGACTCGTTGACGTTTGGGGCGCTGCTGTTTGCCTTCAGCTACAACCGTATTTACACGGTGTGGCCGACACCGTTTGGCAAGGAAAGTATTATCAACGCGACCGTCATGACGGCGTGCCTGTTGTCGAGTTCGCTGACTATGGTGCTAGCGGTGTTGGCGGCAAAGCGTGGAGATCGCGCGTGGACGCGAAACTGGATTCTGGGGACGATGGTGTTTGGCACGGCGTTTATCGTGCTGCATGGAATGGAGTGGACTCGCTTGATCCACGAGGGGCTAACGCTGCCCGGATTTCCAAAATCGGTGGAGGTAGGAAGCGGGGAGTATGCGAAAGTCTCGGCGGGCGTGCCGCAGTTCGCCGCCACATTTTTTGGGCTGACGGCGATGCACATGTTGCATGTTACGATCGGCGTGATTTATCTGGGCGTGGTGGCGCTGCGGAAATGGTTTCTGCCGCTTTTAGGACTGTTGTGGCTGGCGGGAGTTTTCCTGATTCCGGCGGATAATGTTTTTCATTACGGAATTCATGTGCTGCTGCTTGGGCTGATTGTAGCCAGCGTGATTCTGTTTTTGAAGCCGGAGGATTATGACGCGGATGATGTGGAAGTCTCGGGATTGTATTGGCATTTTGTGGATCTGGTGTGGATGTTTATTTTCCCGCTGGTGTATTTGATGTCGACCAAGGTGTAGGGGGCCGCGACTTTAGCGGCTAAAGCCGCTGATCAGAGGAGACGTAATCGCAGCGCAGAAGCGCTGCGCCACCCAAGATCGCGAATCAAAATCGGCGTGAAGTTGACGAGGGGTGTATCTATGCATGATGTGGCGACGCATGACGATAGCAGGGGGCAGTATTTCTGGGTATGGGGAGCGCTGCTGGTTCTGACGGGGGTCGAGGTCTGGCTGGGCTACCGGCAAGTGTTTGAGCCGGTACGGATGCTGGAAGTGTTGCTGGTGCTATCGGTGATCAAGTCGGCGTTAATTATCGCTTATTTCATGCACTTGAAATTTGAAGCTCCGATCATGCGATGGATGCTCGTGATTTCGGTATTCGCATTGTTTGTGATTATGTATTTGTTTTTCTTTCCTGACGCGGGAAGGGTTCTGCGGCTTGGGGTGGGGTAGAGGTGGGGCATGAGATTTCTGCGAAATAACGTTCGCCTGATCGCGCTGCTTTTGATGTTGGGATGGTTCAGTGTGCCGGCGCTGGCGCAGGGGTGCGCGATGTGCAATGCGGTGGCGCGAGCCACGCCGAAAGAGGGTCAGCGGGCGTTGAACCGGGCGATTCTGGTGATGCTGGTACCTCCGATCAGCATTATGGTTGTTGGCGTGGGGTTTGCTTTTCGCTATGGGAAGCGGAGGGATGAAGAGCAGGAGGGGGACGACTACAGGGGCTAAAGCCCATCTTTATTAAGAGCTTTACGCGGCGCTAAAGCGCCGCTCTTACACGGCTGTCCGGCAGTTTCCGCGGTTGTCCGGCGGTTTCCACGGTTGTTCCGATCGCTTCCACGGTAACCCTGAGAAGCTCGACGGTTACTCCGACGTCACTCTGACACTTCCGCGTCACTCTGACACTTCCAGGAGTACATTTTTCAAGCGGCGGCGGTTGCTGCCATTTTTTCTTCGAGGGTTGCGGCTTCGCGGGCGCCGGTGTGGCGTAGGACTTCGCAGGCCCACATTGTTTTGGCGCTCTCCGCGCAGGAAACGTAGACCATCACTCCCAGTTTGCGGAGCTGGGTTTCGAAGCGGTCGGCTTCGTCGTCGGAAAAACCCAAGCCCACCAGAGTTCTGGCATTCCCACACAGAGCAGCGCCTTCGCGCGAAACCATGAGCGCGTGGAAGAAGGCCTGCGACTTGATGAAGAAGCCGACGGTGGGAATGAGGACGGCGCCGAAACCGGAGAGCCATCCGATCAACTGGGCGGTCGCGGCATTGGATTCGCGTTCAGAGTTGAAGAGGCTGGCGTCGCGCACCAGAGCTGCAATGGGATGAGTGGGTGACAGCATCATGCAGATATCTTCGTTTTCGAAGCCAGCCTGATTCAAGGTGTGCACGACATCGTTCAGAGCGACGTCTTGCGAGTACATTCCGTAGGCGGCGGGGGAGTTGAGTGGCATATGAGTTCTCCAAGTCTGCGAACGATTGCCAACCGAAGGACCGGGTAACGATTATGACGTTGTATGCGGAAAACCAGCGAACATACTGCGCCAGACACTCCGGAAGTTACACTGCAGCAGGCAAACTTAAACTCGGGTGAATCATGTAGGGGCAGGTGGGATTTTACCCTGTTCCCTCATGTTGGCGGGCTTTGAGAGAGGGTGAAAGGCAGGGGCGATTGGCACGCTTGTTGCAGGGAGATTTGGGCAACTGGGCCGTACGGAGATGGGCTATGAAAAAGTTCTTACTTCGGTTCGCATTAGCGGTGATTTTAACGCTGGTGGCTGTGGTTGGCGGGTGGTCGGCCTGGGGTCAGCAGCAGGACGAGGGGCAGATTCCGGCGTCTGGAGAGGCTACAACGCAAGAGGCTAAGTCATTTAGCGGGAATATTGTGAGGGAGAATGGGAAACTGGTACTTAAGGATCCGGTGACAAAAGTGGTTTATAAGCTCGACGATCCAGCGAAAGCCAGGCAATACCTGGGCAAGCGGGTGAAAGTGACGGGCAAGCTGGAGATGAATAGCAATACGATTCGGGTGGAGAGTATTGAGGTGGTGATGTAGGGACCACAGGGGCTAAAGCCCGGATTTTTTGACCTTAACGCGGCGCTTAAGCGCCGCTCTTCCACGGTACTGCAAGCGTTCAGATCGTATCTAAGCAGAACGTATCCAAGCAGAACGTATCCAAGCCCGTCTGGCTGGGGCTAAAGGTCGTTCTACACCTCATTGGCGTTCTCTTGCGCCTTCCTTTACGCACCTGCGTGACGACTGAAATCTCTGCTTTATAATGGAAGGTTCGACCGTACTCGCTGAAGCTGCTGGGGCGGTCCGGGCGGAGAAATGCTCTGAAACGAGTTATTGCCGGAGCGGTGTCTCACCTGATGTCCACGGAAAATAGCATAGTCGTGCACGGAGCGCGGGTGCATAACCTCAAGAACATCGATTTTGAGGTGGAACACAACGCGCTGACGGTGGTCACGGGAGTGTCGGGATCGGGGAAATCTTCGCTCGCGTTCGACACAATTTATGCGGAGGGGCAGCGGCGGTATGTGGAGTCGCTGTCGGCCTATGCGCGGCAATTTCTGGAGCGGATCGAGAAGCCGGACGCGGATTCGATTGATGGAATCGCGCCGGCGGTGGCGATCCGGCAGAAGAATTCGACGCGAAATCCGCGGTCGACGGTGGCTACGGCAACGGAAATTTATGATTATTTGCGGCTGCTGTTTGCGCGGGTGGGGCGGACATACTGTGCGAATTGCGGGCGCGAAGTAAAGAAGGATACGGTCGACGAGATCGCGGATACGATTCTGGGGCTAGATCCGGAGGCGCGGGTGCAGGTTGTGTTTCCGCTGAAGGGGGCGGGCAGCGCGGCGCCGGAACCAGCGAAGAAAGTTGCACGCGGACGCAAGAGCACCAAGAAGAGTGCCGGTGCGAGTTCGGGATTGACCGAGCAGTTAAAGACGCGGCTGTTTGAATTGCGGAAGGCGGGATTCAACCGGTTGTATCAGGCGGGGCAGGTGTTCGAGTTTTCCACGCCGGAATCTTTGCTGGATATTGATTTCGATCAGCCCGTATTCATGTTGGTGGACCGGCTTGCGGTTTCGGCGGAGGCGCGGACGCGGATTGTGGATGCGGTGGAGACGGCGTACCGGGAAGCGGGGGAAGTGATTTTCGATTTGCCGGCGCGTGAGGATCATCCTGCGCAGCAGTTGCGGTTTTCGCAGCGGTTTGAATGCAAGCATTGCAATCTGCGCTATGAGGAGCCGGAGCCGCGACTGTTCTCTTTTAATAATCCTTATGGCGCTTGCGCGCGCTGCCAGGGGTTTGGCAATACGATTGATTTTGATCTCGATCTGGTGATTCCGGACAAGACGAAATCACTGGGCGAAGGGGCGATCGATCCGTGGAACAAGCCGAAATACCGGCCGGTGTTTGCGGAGATGAAGCGGTTTGCAAAACAGAATGAGATTCCGCTGGATGTGCCTTGGGGGGAGTTGGAGCCGGATCAGCAGGAAATGATTTTGGGCGGCGAAGGCGATTTTCTGGGAGTGCGCGGATTTTTTCAGTATCTGGAGCGCAAGAAATACAAGCTGCACATACGAGTATTTTTGAGCCGGTATCGCGGATATTCGACTTGTCCGGAGTGCCGGGGAAGCCGGCTGCGGCTGGAGGCGCGACAGGTAAAAATCAACGGACGAAATATTTGCGATGTGTGCGCGATGACGGTGGAAGACGCTGCGAAGTTTTTTGCCGGAGTTGAGTTGAGCGCGGAAGAGGCGGAAATTGCGGAGAGGCTGCTGGAGGAGATCCGCGAGCGTCTGCGGTTTCTGAATGATGTGGGGCTGGAATATTTGACGCTGGACCGATTGGCGTCGACGCTTTCGGGAGGCGAGGCGCAGCGGATTCAGCTGGCGACTTCGCTGGGATCGCGGCTGGTAGGGACGTTGTATGTGTTGGACGAGCCTTCGATTGGGTTGCACAGCCGGGACACGCACCGGCTGATCAAGATTCTGCAGGATTTGCGGGATTTGGGAAACACGATTCTCGTGGTGGAACATGATCCAGACATTATGCGGACGGCGGACCGGATTTTGGATCTGGGTCCGGGAGCGGGAGAGAATGGCGGGAAGCTGGTGGCGGCGGGGACTTACGACGAGATTCTACGGAATCCGGCATCGCTGACGGGGCGTTATTTGTCGGACGATTTGCGGATACAGATTCCGGCAGTGCGACGGCAGCCGGGAACACAGAAGATCAAGATCAAGAATGTGCGAGCGAATAATTTGAAAGGAATCGATATCGAGATTCCGCTGAGGATGCTGGTGGCAATCACGGGAGTATCGGGATCGGGGAAATCGACGCTGCTGCATCAGGTGCTGTATCAGGCGCTGGCGGAGGCGAAGCAGCAGACTCTTTCCAACGGGGCGCGAGGAACGGCGACGTGGGAAGGTCTGGAGGGCGACCAGTTTATTGATGAAGTGGTGCTGGTGGATCAGTCGCCGATCGGGCGGACGCCACGGTCGAATCCGGTGACTTATATCAAGGCGTTCGATGCGATCCGCGAGTTGTTCGCTTCGCTGCCCGAGGCGAAGAAGCGGGGGTTTGGCGCGGGACATTTTTCATTCAATATTCCGGGCGGGCGCTGCGAGACTTGCCAGGGCGATGGCACGGTCACGGTGGAGATGCAATTTCTCGCCGACGTGGAATTGATTTGCGAAGAGTGCAAAGGGACGCGGTACAAGGCGCAGGTGCTGGAGGTGCGGTACCGAGGAAAAAATATTCATGAAGTATTGAACCTGACGGTGAAAGAGGCGCTGAAATTTTTTGCCGAGGCTCCTAAGATCACCGAGAAGTTGCGGGTGCTGGATGAAGTGGGGCTGGGATATTTGCGGCTGGGGCAATCGGCGACGACATTGTCGGGCGGCGAGGCGCAGCGGATGAAATTGGCGGCGCATCTGCAACCGGCGGCGCGGGAGATTGGACGGCCGAATTCGGGGCGGCCGGACGAACCACGCAGAGGGCGGCGATTGCTTTATATTTTTGACGAACCGACAACCGGATTGCACTTTGATGATGTGAGCAAATTGCTGGCGGCGTTCCGGAGACTGATCGACGCGGGCGGGTCCATTCTTGTGATTGAGCACAATCTGGAAGTGATCAAGACGGCGGATTGGGTAATCGATTTGGGGCCGGAGGGTGGAGCGCGCGGCGGCAAAATTGTGGGAGCCGGGACGCCGGAGACGATCGCGAAGCTGCCGGGCTCTTATACTGGAAAATATCTGGCTCGAGTGCTGAACGGACATGGCAGTGGCAACGGAGCGTCGTCATCCGATGGCAGCGTTTAGGTTTCTTGCGAGCATGCTGCTGGCGTTGGCGTGCGGGTGCGTGATTGCGCAGGATGCGGGGCAGGCGCCGGACGCGTCTTCCCTTCCCTCTTCTTCTTCGCCTTCTACGGATTCCGGGGCGCATCAAACGACTTCCGCCGATCACCGGGCGGTCCATCACATTCGCATTCCGGATGACGATGCCACGGCTCCGCCGGCTGAACTCACGCAGGCAGAGGCGGCGATTGGGAAGCAGGATTATTCCGCAGCCCAATCCCTGCTACACAAGTTACTTGAGCGGGATGCCACAAGCTATGTGGGATGGTTCGATTTGGGGTTCGTAGAAAATGCTTTGGGGAACGTGGATGCGTCGATTGCGGCTTATCGGAAATCTGTGGCGGCGAAGCCGGATGTGTTCGAATCCAATTTAAATCTTGGATTGCAACTGGCGAAAACATCACAGCCGGATGCGGAGGAGTTTCTGCGGGCGGCGACGCGGCTGAAGCCGACAAGTCATGTGGAGGAAGGGCAATACCGGGCATGGCTGGCGCTCGGTCAGACGCTGGAAAAATCCAAACTCGAGGAGGCTCTCGGCGCTTTCCGGAAAGCGGCCGAGCTGCAGCCGAAAGAGGCGGAGCCGCATTTTGCCGCGGGGATGCTGCTGCAGCAGGAAGATAAGTTTGCCGATGCGGAGCAGGAATACAAGCGGGCGCTGGAGCTGGACCCGGGATCGCAGGATGCGGTGATGGGGCTGGCCAATGTTTACATGCGAGGGCGGCGGTTTCCAGAGGCCGAAGATTATTTGCGGAAGCTGCTGGCGCGGAATATGGATTCGGGTCCGGTGGAAATACAGTTGGGGCGGGTGCTGGCTGCGGAAGGCAAGAATGAGGATGCGATTGCGGCGATGCGGGCCGGAATCGGGCTGTCTCCGGGGGACGAAGCGGCGCGGCGCGATCTGGCAGAGTTGTATACGACGGCGGGAAAGAATGATTTGGCGGAGGCCGAGTATCGCGCGCTGGTAATGGCGCATCCTAATGATGCAGAGCTGCACCGGCGGCTGGGGCAGGCGCTGCTGCGGGAAAAGAAACCGAAAGACGCGCAACAGGAGTTTCTGACTGCGTTGAAGCTGAAACCTAATCTGGGAGAAGCCTATGGCGACCTGGCGTTTGCCGCGGGGGAAAACGAAAACTACGAATTGGCGATCAAAGCGCTGGACGTGCGCAGCAAATTGTTGCCGGAGAACGCCGTGACCTATTTTCTGCGAGCCTCGGCGTACGATCATCTGCGGCAATTCAAGCCGGCAGCGGCGAACTATCACCTCTTTCTTAACACGGCGAATGGGAAGTATCCTGATTACGAGTGGAAGGCGAAACACCGGCTGATTGCGATTGAACCGAAGAAGTGATTGGCGGAAGTGAAATGGCTTTCGGAGTGAGAGCTTCACGATGTTGGTGGATGGCGGCAGGGCTGATTGCAATCGCACTCTCAGGACCGGTCGCGTTGATGGCGCGCCGCGCAGTGACCATCGCGGAATTGAAGCAGGAAGTTGCCAATGCCAGGATTGCCCAGCGGCCGGCATTGTGTGTTGAGATCTGCGAGCGGCAACTGGATGAGGCTAACCGGCTGTACGTGGCTGGCGACAGCGACCAGGGGAAAGCCGCGCTGGTGGATGTTACAGCTTTTGCCGAACTGGCTCGCGACTATGCCATTCAATCCCACAAGCGCGAGAAGCAGAGCGAAATTGCAGTCCGCAAGATGGCCCGCAAACTGGCGGATTTAAAGCATACGGTTTCGATCGAAGATCAGGGGCAAATTCAAAACGCAATCGACCGGCTGCAGCGGGTTCGGGACGATCTGCTGGCGGCGATGTTTCCCAACGGGGCGAAGAAATGAAAATCCGCTGGCTTGGAGCGATCGCCGGAATGAGCCTGTTGTTGCTCGTTGCCGCGCCGGGCTTGGGCCAGCGGCATCGAGATCCTTTTACTCAGGCGGAGATCGATCAGATTCGCGATACCAGCTGGGAGCCGGAGCTCAGGCTTCCGCTGTACGTGCAGTTTGCGCGGGCGCGGCTGGTGGGGATGGAACAAATGCGAGCCGACCCTAAGACCAAGAACCGCGCGCAGCAGACGCATGACAAGCTGGATGACTTTCTGCTGATCTATGACGAGTTGAACGACAACATCGACACGTATGTGGATCGGAAGAATGATATTCGCAAGCCGCTGAAATTGGTGATCGATGCGGATACGGAGTTCCAGGCGAAGCTGCTCGCGCTAAGGGATGCTGCGGGTGTTTCTTCGGAGGAGTTTAAGCAGTACGAATTTGTTTTGAGTAACGCGCTGGACACGGTGGATGGCACGGCGGAAGATCATAAACAGACTCTGGCGGATCAGGAAGAGGCGGCGAAGCATCGGAAGAAGAGCGATTCGCAGAGTGGGAGCCGGTCGGAGTAGTGGGTTGGGTCGTCCCCAGCGCCTAAAGGCGCGCCACAGGGGCTAAAGCCCGCATCTTTCTTAGGAGCATACGCGGCGCTGAAGCGCCGCTCTTCCACGGTGCTGCCGGCTCATGCGGTGCTGCCGGCTCATGCGGTGCTGCTGGCGCATGCGATGCTGCTGGCGCATGCGATGCTGC
>JBAVQD010000072.1:0-1721 GCA_049693675.1 Candidatus Sulfotelmatobacter sp.
CGCCGTTCAGTAGTTCTGGATGCGAGATTGCGCCGGTGTGCCAGAGTTGTGCAACGATGCGGCCGCCTGCTGCATGGACGGCCTCCGTGACGCGTCGCCATCCGCGGACCTGCTGCTCCGTCCACAATCCTGGTGTATCAGCCCAGCCAAATCCCTCCGGGCTAATCGCACTGGCTTCGGCGATAATCAGTCCGGCCGAAGCACGTTGAGCGTAATACTCCGCTTGCAAGGCCGTGGGCACATGATCGTGCGATTGCGCGCGCATCCGAGTGAGAGGCGCCATGACGATACGGTTAGGAAGGTCGAGGTCTCCCATCCGATATGGTGTGAAAAGCGTATCCGTCTGAGCAACACACCTGTTGTGCGGCTTGGTTTGGTGTTGAACTTGAGTGATGAGCGAAGCGGGATCAGTACGAAGGCGGCGGAGTCGGGTCGAGGCGGAGAAGCTGGTTGCGGAGTATGAGGCCAGCGGGTTGACACGGGATGTTTTTTGTCAGCAGCGGGGCTTGTCTGTAGTGACCCTGGATAAGTACCGTCGGCGAGTGCAGAAGTGGGGGCGATCGGGCGCCGGTCCGATGCTTCCCGTGGAAGTGGTTTTGTCGACAGGTTCAAGTTGCGCTGCCCGGGGCGCCGGTGTTCTGGTGGTCGCGTCGCGCAGCGGGCGTCGCATTGAAGTGGGTCGTGGATTCGACGCGGAGACGCTGGAGCGCCTGCTCACGATATTGGACAAGGAGTAAGGCGGTGTTCGGGTTTGGACCGGCGACGCGGATTTACGTAGCTGCGGGCGCGACCGACATGCGGAAGAACTTTAATGGTTTGTACGGCCTGGTGCGCGATCATCTGTGCTGCGATCCGGAAAGCGGCCATGTGTTTCTGTTCGCTAATGCGCGGCGCAACCGGCTCAAGCTGCTGGTATATGACGGAAGCGGGCTTTGGGTGTGTGCGAAAAAGTTAGACGGCGGAAGATTTCGTTGGCCAGAGAGAGACAGCACTGCGAAGAAAATCGTGTTGCGTCACGAAGAGCTGGCGTTGCTGTTGGGGGGCATTGATCTGGCTCAGACGCGGTCACGGAAGTGGTATCGCAAGGCTGCGGCGGAAGAACCAGCAGAGTCACTGAAAACCGCATGAATACTGGACATTTCGCTCGTCCTCTTGCTCATTGTCTGTTATTTAAAAGACATCGTGAGCACGCCCTCTGAGCCCACCGTTGCTGCGAACTCGGATCCCTTCATGGCCGAGGTGGTCGCGCAACTGGAGAAGCAACTAGAGTCGGAGAGGAAAGAACTAGCCTACGCACGGCTGAAGATTCAGGTGCTGGAAGAGCAGCTTCGCCAGCAGCGCATTGCCCAATATGGTCCGGGCAGTGAAAAGTTGAGCGACCTGCAATTGCAGTTGCTGGACGAAGAGCCCGGGGTGAGCCAGGATGAGGTTCAGGCAGAGAGCGAGAAGCCGGCAGCCCCGCCCCCTGCCGCATCGGGCAACAAGCAACGTGCACCGCATCCTGGCCGCCAGAGCTTGCCGGCGCACCTGCCGCGGGTGGAAAAGGTGGTTGCGTGTACGCCCTCGCAGTGTGTTTGCGCCTGCTGCGGAGCAGAGACAACGGTGATCGGCTATGAGACCAGCGAGGTGCTCGATGTCAAGCCCGCCGAGTACTTCGTCGAACTCACCAAGCGCGAGAAGCGTGCCTGTAAGAAGTGCGAGGAGCAGGGCGTGGTTGCGGC
>JBAVQD010000073.1:0-55009 GCA_049693675.1 Candidatus Sulfotelmatobacter sp.
GAAATAGTTGTTAAAGGTATCGGGCCAGAGGAGAACGGTCGGCGCGTCGGTCCTGCCCGTTCCGCCCTGGCGACGATGGAACCAAGTCCTAAAAGTCTCTGGAGCGAACTTCGGAATGGCTCGCTGCTTGGGGATTCCGGCGGCTAGCTTTGAAATGTCGCGCAGAAACGGAAGTTGGGTCCAAAGGTTGGCGAGGCTGGGCGCGTGCGACGCGGCGCGTGCCCACAAATCGATGTTGCCGAAAGCATAGGCGCTGCGCGGCCGCATGCGGCCTTCATAGTAATGCGAAAGAAATTCTGATTTGTAGGTCGCGAGGTCGACTCCGACTGGACATTCGCTCTTGCATCCCTTGCAAGCGAGGCAGAGGTCGAGAGATTGCTTCACTTCTTCGCTGCGCCAGCCGTCGCGGATCACTTCGCCTTGCGTCATCTCCCAGAGCAGGTGAGCACGGCCGCGCGTCGAGTGCTCTTCTTCGCGCGTCGCGCGGTAGCTGGGGCACATCAGCCCGCCTTCTTCGCGGCGGCACTTGCCCACGCCCACGCAGCGCAGAGTAGCCTCGGCCAGGCTGCCGTGATCTGCGGCGAATGGAAAGTTCGTCTTAGGCGCCCAAGGCGCATAGTCGGCACCGAGCCGGAGGTTCTCATCAAGTTTGTAGGGCTCGACCAGCTTGCCCGGATTCATCTTCCATTCTGGATCCCACGCGGACTTGAATTCGCGAAAAGCCTGCACCAGTTCCGGTCCAAACATTTTCGGAAGAAGTTCCCCGCGAGACTGACCATCGCCGTGCTCGCCTGAGATCGAGCCGCCATAGTTCACCACGAGGTCGGCAACCTCTTCCATGAACTTACGGAATTTCGCGATGCCGTCCTTCGATTGCAGGTCAAAATTGATGCGGGTGTGGACGCAGCCATGGCCGAAGTGGCCGTAAAGCGAGCCTTTGTAGCCGTAGGCAGCCATCATCTTGCGCAGATCGCGGAGATAAGCGCCAAGCTTTTCAGGAGCGACGGCCGAGTCTTCCCAGCCTTCCCAGTTCAGCGGTTCGCCCGGCACATGAGACGTAACGCCGAGGGCCGATTCCCGAACTTCCCACACGCGCTTGATTTGCTGCCTGTCGGTGTAGAGGTGCATCGCGGGAGCGATCGCATTTCTGCCAAGAGCGTGCATCAGGCCGTGGGCTTGGGATTCGGCTTCCAGCGCCGTTTCTGCGCCGAACTCCACCATCAGCCAGCCGCCGCCTTCCGGCAGTAGAGCGAGGCCCTCGGAGTTAATGCCTTTCGTTCGCGTATAACCGACGAGAAGATCGTCGAAACCTTCAAGGCCGATAGGCTTGTGTTCCATGATTTCAGGCACGTGATCGGCACATTGGTAAATATCAGGATATGCAAGGACCAGCAGCACGCGTTCTGGCGGGCTCTCGACCAGGCGGCAAGTTGCTTCGAGTATGGTGACGCATGTCCCTTCCGAACCGACCAGAGCGCGCGCAACCTGAAAGCCACTCTCCGGAAGAAGGTAGTTCAAGTTGTAGCCGGAGACACGGCGCGGAATATTTGGAAAGCGTTGCCGGACCAGATCGCCGTAGGCTTCGGCGATCGCTTTGAGCTTGGTATAGATTTCGGCGCGGCGCCCTCCTTGCTGAAGAATGTTTTCCAATTCCGCGGTCGATGTAGCTCCAACTTTCATGCGAACGCCGTCATAGGTAAGAACGTCCAGTTCCTCCACGTTGTCGTCCGTTTTTCCAGCCATGACGGAATGAACGCCACAGGAGTTATTGCCGATCATTCCTCCGAGAGTGCAGCGGTCATGCGTGGCCGGATCGGGCGCAAAGGTGAGATGGTGCTTTTCAGCGGCGGCTCGGAGATGATCGAGCACCACTCCAGGCTGTACGCGGGCGATTCGGCGGGCAGGATCGATTTCGAGAATCCTCGTCATGTATTGCGAGAAATCGAGGATGACGGCGACGTTGCAGCACTGGCCGGCAAGCGAGGTGCCGCCGCCGCGGCAAAGCAACGGTGCACCGAAATCGCGGCAGCGTGCCACGGTTGCAATCACATCGTCTGCATCGCGAGGCAGCACTACGCCGATAGGAACCTGGCGGTAATTCGAGCCGTCGGTGGCGTAGAGGGCGCGGCAGCCGCGATCGAAACGAACTTCACCGCGAATGCGAGAACGCAGAGCTTCAGCCAGTCCTGATGCGTCTACTTGCACAGACTTGGCAATCTGTGCGAGCTCTACGAATCTATCTCCCATGCCAACGGGCTTTCTTCGCTTCCGTTCTCTGCACTTCAGACCTTAGCTTGGAGGGTTCAGTTCGAAGGCGAATTTCCCTCATCGGACTTGCGCGACACGCTGGTAATCATGATCTTCGTCTTACTACCCTGGGATTCAACGTTGATCGTGATCATCCTCTTGTTGTCGTTCGAGATGATTGTGGAATGGCCCGCATCGGAGGTGGTGACCATGGCATTCGGAAACTTAGCCTTGTAGAAGTTGAATACTTGCTCCGCCGGATCGCTGCTCTCTGCGCTGATGGTTGCTGTGTGAACTCCTCCAAAAGTCGCGGTAGACGAACCGTTCTTGAGCAATTCCGCTCCAGGATAAAGATCCACCCCAAGGTTACGCGCCGCGTCAGCAGGATCTTTGGTGGTTTCAACATTGCCGATCGGAGTTTCGACTCTTACGTTATTTCCATTCTGATGGGCATGAACGTGGCGGGCCACATGCCAGGCAAAGAATGCAATCGATCCGAAGGCCAGGATGCCAAATAGCGCGATTACACCAACCACGATGAGAATAACTTTCAGCGCGCCGCCTCCCTGCCCGGCATTCGCGGCGGGAACGGAAGCCACCGGAACTGTCGAACCCGCCATCGCAGGGTTCGCCATACTGGGCGCTGGCGAGGAAGCGATTACCGCCGCGCCGCACTGATTACAGAATCGAATTCCGGGAGTAAGACTCGCGCCACACTTATTGCAGAACGCCATATATCACCTCGTGCAGAGCAGTGAAATAAATGGTCCGCGCGAGTATACCGCAGATTGAACAGGAGCGCAGGTTGAGCCTAACTCCAGGGACGAGTCGCGTAGTCCGTCATGGTAAGCCCAAGCAACAGAAACAAGAAAAACAGGGCTGCGACGATGACCAGCTTAGTGAGCTTTTCGCTGGCATGCCACACATGCATGAAGAACAGAGCAACCAGAGTGGCTTTCAGCGTGGCAATACCCAAAGCCACTGCGGCGTTGAAACGGCCGAGTTCGATAAATGCGGCTTTATAGGTAATGTAGGTGCAGATGAGCAAAGTGGCCCAAATGCCGAAATACATTTTCAGCGGCGATGATTTTGCGTGTTCAGAATTTGCGTGGTCAGCCATAGCAAGTCTCAGGGGTGCCGGTCAATCAGGTAGAGCAACGGAAACAGGTAGATCCAGACAATGTCAACAAAGTGCCAGTACAGGCCGCCAATCTCGACTGGAGTATGCCATTCCGGAGTGAAGCGTCCCTTCCATGCCATGATTAACAGCCAGGTGAATATTCCCAGGCCGATGATCATGTGGAGCGCGTGCAGCCCGGTCATGATGAAGTAGAGAGAAAAAAATATTTCCGCGTGCCGCGGATTCGCGAACTCGCCCGGATGTCCAGGGATGGGAACGTGGTCAAAACTAAACGACGCACCGGGAACGTGATGCTCTTCGAACTTGTCTTTGTATTCTTTGCCCTTGATGCCGAGGAAGACCAGACCGAGGAGCATGGTGATTCCCAGCATGACGATTAGTAATGTTCGACGTGCAGTCTGGGCGGCCCAGACCGCGAGCACCACGGTCAAACTGCTGCAGATGAGAACGGCGGTGTTGGTTGCGCCAAGCGTAGCGTCAATGGATTTGCTGGCTGCGCCGAAATCGCCAAAGTACCACTGGCGGTAAACCAGATAGGCGCAGAATAAGCCGCCGAAAAACATGATTTCGGTACCGAGGAAAACCCACATCCCCAGGCTCGCCGCATCGCGCTGCTGTTGAGGCTCCGCGAAGTGATGCAGCAACGCCGGGTTGTGCGCCAGATGAGCTTCGCCGTCGTGATCGTGAACCGCGGTAAAGGAGTTATCGGGCAACGGTCACCTCCTCCTTGTGAGGCGCGTCCAGTTCATCATAGTTGTAAGCTTCCCAAGTCACGACAGGCTCTTCGTCAAAGTTGAAAGTCGGCGGCGGAGAAGCTGTCTTCCACTCGAGTCCTGCTGCGTTCCACGGATTGTCGGAAGCAGGCTTGCCATAGCGCATGGACCACAGGAAATAAAACATCGGCAGCAGATAACCGACGCCGAGCACGGTAGCTCCCGCAGTCGATAACACGTTCAATATCTGGAACTCCGGCATGTGACTGTAATCGTAGTAGCGCCGCGGCATGCCCATATAGCCGAGCACAAATTGCGGAAAGAAGGTCAGGTTGAAACCGATGAAGACGATTAGCGCCGCCAGACGCGCCCATCCCTCCGGATAGAGGCGTCCGGAAATTTTAGGCCACCAGAAATGCATTCCTCCCAGATAGCCCATGACCGCGCCTCCGACCATGATGTAGTGGAAGTGCGCCACGACGAAATAAGTATCGGTGACGTGGACGTCGATGCCGAGCGCCGACAGGAATAATCCAGTGAGGCCGCCAATCGTAAAGAGTCCAAGAAATCCGAAGGCATAGAGCATGGGCGCATCGTAGTGAATGGAGCCCTTGTACAGAGTCGCAGTCCAGTTGAAAACCTTGATAGCTGACGGCAAGGCGACGGCGTAGCTCAAGAAAGAAAACACCAGCGCGGAGTAAACCGAGATTCCGGCTACGAACATGTGATGAGCCCATACCAGGAATCCAAAAACCGCGATAGCGATAGACGAAAAAGCCACAAAGTGATAACCAAAAATGCGCTTGCGCGAGAAGCAAGCAATGATCTCTGTAACTACGCCCATCGACGGCAGAATCATGATGTAGACCGCAGGATGGGAATAGAACCAGAACAGATGCTGGAAGAGCAGCGGATCGCCGCCGAGTTTTGGGTCGAAGATGCCGAGATGCAAGGCTCGCTCCGCCGCAACCAGCACGATCGTGACAGCAATAACCGGCGTGCCCAGCAGCTGAATGATGCTGGTGGCGTAGTGCGCCCAGATGAACAAAGGCAACCGCGACCACGTCATGCCCGGAGCGCGCATTCGGTGGATGGTAACCACGAAGTTCAAGCCCGTGAGGATGGAAGAAAAACCCGCAACAAAAATGGCTAGACCGGCTTCTACAATTTTTGTATTTGTAAACGCAGTGCTGAATGGGGCATAAAAAGTCCAACCGGTATCGACGCCGCCCGTCAGCATGCAATGCAACATCATCACGCCGCCAATGATGTAGAGGTACCAGCTGAGAAGGTTAACGCGAGGGAAAGCCAGATCTTTCGCCCCGATCATCAAGGGCACCAGGAAGTTTCCGAGCACAGCGGGAATGGAGGGGATCAGGAAGAAAAACACCATGACCATGCCATGCATGGTGAAAAGTTTGTTGTAAGTATCGGCCTGCACCAGATCGCCCGCCGGGGTGAGCAACTCCAGGCGGATAACCAGCGCGAAAAAGCCACCAATGAAAAAGAAGAACGTGATCGAGATAAGATAAAGAAGCGCGATGCGTTTGTGATCGGTGGTGAGCAGCCACGACCACACTCCATACTCCTTGTTCAGATAATTCTCGCGTTCCACGGGTTGAGTGATCGGGGTAGCAGCCATACTCATTGCACCTGACTTCGGTTAGGTTGCGCATTCGGTTGTGCTTGCGCTCGTTCGCTGGTCTCTGTTTTTGTCTGACCCAGTCGGGGCAAGGCCGGGCTGGAGCCGGTTTTCGCCCCGTCAGACGGCTTGCTCGCCGAGATCGATTTGATATACGCAACTAAAGCGTTGACCTGCTCTTCGCTCACCAGGCCCTGAAACGTGGGCATGATCGGCTGGAATCCCTTGACCCGCTTCGCCCCCGGGTCCAGGATGCATTCCCGCAGATAGTTTTCGTCGGCCGTGACGGTGCGGCCATCTTCCAGCTGAACCGGTTGGCCGTACACTCCCTGCAGATTGGGTCCACGTCCTTGTACATCGGTGCGGTGGCAGGTAGAGCAGCCGAGTTCGGCGAAAATTTTCTCTCCGCTCGCGGAAAGAGGACCAGTGGAGGCGCCGTTCATCCAGACCTCATACTGGGCCGGTTCCTGAACGATGATCGAGCCGACCATGCCCGAGTGCTGAGTGCCGCAGTATTCCGCACAGAACAGGTGATACACGCCGGGCTTGGTGGCGCGAAACCATTCCACCGTGTAGCGGCCGGGAAGCACATCCTGCTTAATGCGGAAAGCGGGAATGTAAAAACTATGGATTACGTCTTGCGAGGTCATGATGAGTTTGACGTCGCGTCCTACGGGAACGTGCAGCTCGTTGATTTCGCGCTGACCTTCGGCGTGTTCCACCTTCCACATCCATTGTTTTGCCACGACGTAAACTTCAGTGGAATCGGCTGGTGGCGTGCGTTCTTTGAAGTAAACTACCGCGCCCCAGGCAAAAATCACCATGAAGATAAGAAATGGAATTGCACTCCAGGTAATTTCCAGAGCATTGGAGCCTTCGATCTGTTCGGCGGGAACGCCGGGGCGATAGCGATATCGCGCGGCAAAAAAGATGATGCAAGCAAAAACCAGGAGGGCCATCATCCCGGTGACGATCAGCAGGAAAATGTACAGAGCATCCACGCGAGCCGCCATGGTGGAGGCCTGCTGCGGCCATAATGGAAAATTATTGAGCATACCGTGTCTTCGTTCCAGCCTTCTTATTCACCGAACTGGCTACTGAGCGATCCAGCCGCCACAAAACAAGAATCAAACCACCGAGCAGCAGAATGGTCGCGGCTCCCGCCAGGCGCAAGATGTTGCCTACCATGGCGCCATATTTTCCGGTCTCGGGATCGTAGTGATAGCAATAGAGCAGCACGGCATCGACGGCGTTGCCGATCTTGCCTTGCGAAGCCTCCACCAGGCCCATGCGCAAATCCTTGGGCGGAAAATCCACGCCGTAGAAGTAGCGCGAGATGCGGCCTTGCGGCGTGAGCACCATGATTGCCGTGGCGTGAGCAAACTGGTTACTCTTGGCGTCGTACTGATACTGAAAACCGACGGTCTTGGTGAGCGCATTAATCGATTCCGGCTGGCCGGTCAGGAAGTGCCAACCTGCGGCGGCGTCGGGCCGCCCGTAGCGCTTCACATAGTCGATCTTTTTTGCGGCAGCCATCTCCGGAGTTTCCCTGGGATCGAAGCTTACGGTGACGACGTCAAACTCTTTGCCCACATCGAATTTCACCAGGCGCATAGCGCTGGCAAGCCCGGCCAGCGCCTCGCCGCAGAGCATGGTGCAGTTGTAATAAACCAGGTTGAGGATCAGCGGCTTGTGGCCGAAGTAGTCGCCGAGTTTCACCGTCTTCCCAGTTTCATCGCGAAAGATGAGATCTGGTGGGACTTGCGCGTTCAAATGCTGTTCAATGCCAACATTTTCCAGTCGCGGAGGCCGGGTGTTCGCCGGAGGAGACGTTACACCGCTGTTTATCTGACCCCAGGCGAAAGCCGTGAGCAGCGTGAACGATAACATGAAAACCGAAATTGAATTGTATTTTCTACAGCTCACTTCTTTTCACCCTTCTTGCCGATCGCTTTAGCTTTGCTTGTTTCAGTCTGGCCGGTTGCGTCTTCACTTGCCTCAGCCTGCGACCGCACCGGCAATCCGCGATGCGCCAATAAATCCATCGCGTGTTCGATTGGAATATGCACTACGCCAGCTTTTTCGTCGACCCATCCATAGCTATAGAGTTCGTCATCTTGCTGCAACCGAATCCCACTGAGCTGACCGCGCTCGTCTTCTTCCAGCCGAGGACTGGGAAAAGCAGTTTGCGGATAACCACGAGGAATGTGGCGCGTATCTTCGGGAACATTCTTGACTAGTGGATTCACCGCAGATTGCGTCGCTCTCTCGCGGTGATCGAGATAGGCGTAGAGTCCCTTGAGTCCGAACATGCAGAGTATGGTCACCACTACCAGGGACAAAAGAAAATACAGAATGCCGGCAGCCCTCAGGTCCTGGTGCTCGTAGGTCTCGTGCTCTCCGGGATTCACGGGTTTTGAGGTCTCGTTGTTCATCTCTTATTACTCATGCGCCGGTTCCAGAACTTCATAGGCATCCGGGTCATAGGCCGGGAGAAGCGGAAGTGAGGCCAGATTCCGGAAAAAATACCAAAGCCAGATTCCGCCGATTGCGATGGGCACAACGATGTCTGCCAACGTAACAGCGAAAGTGGCAGAAAAGTTTGCCTCGATAATCCAAAACAGGTCCACGTAGCACATTAGCAGTAGTAAGACAGCTACCCAGACCAGCCCTCGAATATTGCGCTTGAAGGGGCGCGAGAGCAACATTGCAAAAGGAAAAGCAAAGTGAAATAGAACCAGACTCAGAGCAACAAACCCCCATCCACCGTTGATCCGTCTCAAGTAAAAAGTAATCTCCGAGGGAAGATTGCCGGCCCAGATGATGAGCCACTGGGAAAAAGAAAAATATGCCCAGACCATGATGAAGGTCAACATCCACTTGCCGTGATCATGAACGAAACTCGGCTTCAGCAACTCCGACATCGGTTTGTAGTCGAAAAGAATTCGCTCGACGACCACCGCGAAACACATTGCCGAAAGCACTTGCCCAATCAGAACGATCAGGCCAAAGATGGTGGAGATCCAGGTCGGATCGAGTGACATCACCCAGTCGATGGCGGCGAAGGAGATAGTGAATGCGTAAAGGATTAGGCCAGGTCCGGCGACTGCTTTGAAGCGCTGGCTATTATCCGGCGCACTTGGACGATCGGTTTGCTTTGACCACTTGGAAAGCAGGAAAGAGAGCAGGTTCCAGATGGCGAAGTAGATGATCGCGCGAATCAGAAAACCGGAAAAGTTCAGATAACTTTCTTTGATGAAACTGTGTTTTTCGAGATGCTCCCGAATGTGTAAATCCTGGATCGACTCCAGCGGCATCGCCCAGGGATAAATCCTGTGCTGCGCAACCGCGATGATCATTGGGATAAAGAGCACCGCCAGCAAGGGCAGCGTGCGCATGGCCGCGCCCAAGATGCGGCGGATGACCGTCCCCCAGCCACCGCCCGTCAAATGACGGATCATGAGGATTGCCATAGAACCAAGCGCCACACCCAGCCAGCACATAAAACCAAGAATATAGGCACGATAAAACTTATCTGGCTCAACAAACGCCAGCACAACGGCGATCACAGCGAAGACGCCGCCGATCACCAGCGAGCGCTGGGAAATTCTTCTAACCACCGGAGGCGGCGTCAAATCGATGAGTGGAGTGACGGCGCTCATGGTAGGTCCTCTGACTTGGAACTCGCAGCGGGGGCGACAAGAGGCAGGGTTGCGCCAGAGCCGTCCACTCCGCTGAACTTGGGCGGTTGCGAGGGAACAACTTGTCCAGCGGGAACATCCGCCATGGTTGCGTTTTGGCTCAATTGCAGCGCACGAATGTACGCCACAATGTTCCACCGGTCCCGTGGTGAAATTTGCGCAGAATAGTCGGACATGATTCCGAAGCCATTGCTCATCACGTCGAAAAAATATCCCAGCGGCGCTTTTTGCAGGCGAGGGATGTGATAGGACGGGGGCTTGCGCGAGAAGCCGCGGGAAGGAATAAATCCGTTGCCATCGCCGAGAGGCGAGTGGCACGGAGCGCAATAAATATTGAAGCGCTCGCGTCCGCGTTCGAGAACCTCTTTGGTCACGGGAAAGGGCATGTAATCGCCGGGATTGCTGCCGATTTTTCCAGTGTAGAAATACCTATCCGCCCGCAAGTCGCCGCGCGCCACAGTGCCCTCCACCAACGGACGAGCGCCGCGCTGATCAGGAAAAAAATCACTCCTGGCCAGCGGATTCAGGCGCGGCTGCACGTGCATGTCGAGACGGCAGCCGGAAAGCAAGCCAATGCCTCCCAGCGCAATCACGAAAGAAATTTGGCGAAGGCGCAGCATCTAGCTGGGCACCTCCGAGATCGAGCGCGGGGCTAGACCTTCCATGAATTTGCGCGTTCCCGCCGGATCGTATTTGGGATCAGAAGAAAACACGATCAGAAAGAAGCGATCCTTCGATGCCAGCGCAAACCGCGGCACATTGAACACGGGATGATATGGCATCGGCAAACCATTCAGCGCGAGCATACCCAGTACAGCCGAGAGCGCGGCGAAAAGAATCGTCATTTCAAACGTGATTACAATGAACGCGGGCCAGGAGTGCGGAGGCTTGCCGCCAACATTAATCGGATAGTCTACTGCCGAGATCCACCACTGCATCAGATAACCGCTGAGACCGCCGATAATGCCGCCAATCAACACAACCAAAGGAACCGCATTTTTATGAAAGCCGATCTCTTCGGCCAATCCTTCGATCGGAAAGGGACTGTAAGCATCGATCTTTTGATAGCCCGCATGATGAGTTTGCTTGGCAGCATCCACCAGAGATTGCGCCGTATCGAACTCCGCCATGATGCCGTAAACGGGATCGCGCTTCATTCCTTCACCTCCGCTTCGGGCAGGAGGGTGCGCATCTCAAAGATCGAAATCATCGGCAGCAAACGCAGGAACAGGAACATCGCCGCCAGGAACATGCCCAGCGTTCCGATGAAAGTCATCCAGTCCCAGCGCGTGGGGTAGTACATGCCCCAGGACGAGTTGAGGAAGTCGCGGCTGAGGCTGACCACGATGATAATGAAGCGTTCCAGCCACATGCCGACCAGGACCACGAACGAAACCAAGAATAGCGCCACCGGACTGGTGCGCAATTTGCGAATCCACAATACCTGCGGAATAAAAATATTGCAGGTCAGGAGCATGTAGTAGGGAATCGCGTAGGGACCATGCAGCCGATTCCAGACGGTGAAAGCGTCATAGCGATCGCCGCTATACCAACTCATGAAGGCTTCAATGCCGTAGCCATAAGCCACAATCAATCCCGTCGCTAGCATCACTTTCGCCGAGTTCTGCAGATGGCGCTCAGTAATGAAATCTTCGAGGCCATAAATCTTGCGGATCGGAATAGCCAACATCAAGACCATCGCGAAGCCGGAGTAGATCGCTCCTGCAACGAAGTACGGTGGGAAAATGGTCGTGTGCCAGCCGGGGACAATGCCGATGGCGAAATCGAAGCTTACAACAGTATGAACCGAAAGCACGAGAGGCGTGGCCAATCCAGCGAGCAGTAAATACGCAGTCTCATAGCGATGCCAGTGCCGCGCCGATCCCCGCCAGCCCATCGAAAGCGCACCGTAAATCAGCCTGGTGGCAGGATGCGTCGCGCGATCGCGCAGCGTAGCCAGGTCAGGAATCAAACCGATGAACCAGAACATCGCCGAGACAGTTGCGTAGGTGGAAACCGCGAACACGTCCCACATCAGCGGACTGCGGAACTGCGGCCACACCCGCATGGTATTGGGATAAGGAAAAAGCCAATATGCCAGCCATGGACGGCCCACGTGGATCGCGGGAAAAATTCCCGCGCAAGCTACGGCAAACAACGTCATCGCTTCGGCGAACCGGTTAATGGAATTCCGCCAGGACTGCCGCAACAACAGGAGGATGGCAGAGATGAGCGTGCCCGCGTGGCCGATTCCAATCCACCAAACGAAGTTGACAATGGCGAAGCCCCAGCCGATCGGGATGGTGTCTCCCCAAATCCCGATGCCTTTCAAAAATAGGTAGCCGATGGCATAGAGCATCATCATCGTCAGCATGAAGGCGACGCCGAAGCCGAGGAACCAGCCGTTCGACGCGGGACGAGTCAGCACAATAGCGCTGATTTTTTCCGTGACCGTGGCGAAGGTGTGGCCCGGCTCGATGACCGGCGCTCGTTGGTCTTCCACTGTCGTCTTGTATGGCTCGTTCATTGATTCATCGCCCACGCCTGCCTTGCGCTGGAGGTCTTGTCGCCTACGCTTTCAAATCCGGATTTGGATTGCTCACTTCCGCCAGATAGGTTGTACGCGGGCGAGTATTCAGTTCGCCCAGAAGGCTGTAATTGCGCGATTGCGCCTTTAGCTTTGAAACTCTGCTGTCGGGATCATTGATGTTGCCGAATATGATCGCGTTCGCCGGACAGGACTGCTGGCATGCAGTCTGCAGTTCGCCGTCTTTGATTTTGATTTCCTTGCCTTCGCGCACCGAGGCAGTTTCAGTATCGATTTTGTGCTCGCTGATTCGCTGCACGCAATACGAGCATTTTTCCATCACGCCGCGGCTGCGCACGCTGACATCAGGGTTGCGCATCAGTTTGTATTGCGGCGTCTCCCAATCCTGGTACAGCAGGAAGTTGAACCGCCGCACTTTGTAAGGACAATTGTTCGAGCAATAGCGCGTCCCTACGCAGCGGTTGTAAATCATGTCGTTCAAGCCTTCGCTCGAGTGATTCGTCGCGCCGACGGGGCAAACCACTTCGCAGGGCGCGTCCTCGCACTGCTGACAAGGAACGGGCTGAAAGAACGCCTTGGGATTATCGCGGTCGCGAGCTTCCTCGCTGGGATACTGATAGTAAGTATCGACGCGGATCCAGTGCATGTGGCGGCCGATGGCGCATTGCTCCTTGCCGACGACCGCGATGTTATTTTCCGCAACGCACGCCACCATGCAGTTGTTGCAGCCCACGCAGGAATTGAGATCAATCGCCATGCCCCAGGCGTAGGCTTCTTCTTTATAGGGATACGGCTTGTACAGCGTGAGGCCGGGCCCCGGCTCTTCGCCTTGTTCCTTGGCGAAGTTGGGGTCTTTGCGGTATTCCTCCAGCGCGGTTTCGCGGACCAGCGGACGATGATCGCCGTTGGGCGTGTCCATCCACTGGTAGCCTTGGGTCGAAGCGAGAACGTACTTTTCCCCGGTTTTTCTGATCTGTAAACCCGTTGCGAACCATGGAGCGGCGCTGGTGCGCAGAGGATATGCATCGAAACCCTGCGCGGTTCCCACGCGCCCTGCGCGCTTACGTCCATAACCGAGCGTCACGGTAACGGAATTGTCCGGATGCCCCACCTGAACCCAAACCGGTCCCGTGACTTTCTTTCCATTGAGCTCAAGCTCGACCATGTCGATGCTCTTGACCTGCAGCCGATCCGCCATCTTGGGACCCATGAGGACGGCGTTGTCCCAGGTGAGCTTAGTCATCGGCTTGGGAAGCTCCTGCAGCCAACCGTTGTTGGAGAATTGGCCGTCGTAGATGGAGGGATCGCGGCGGATGTTGAGTTCAACCCCTTCCGCATACGATCCAGACCCTATCGCACTGCCGTAGGATTCGACCTTGAATGTCACTTTGATCTCGGAAGAAGCAGTCCCATCGATCCATCCGTCGTGCAACGACTTGCGCCAGAAAGCTTCAAAGTCCGCGCCAGTGTGCTGCTTCTGCCAATAAGCGCGAACCAGGTCATAACCGGTCGCGCCGGATTGGCCCGAGAGCAGGGCGACGAATTCGACGGCACTCTTGCCCTGATACAGAGGAGAGATTAGAGGCTGAATAATGCTGACGGTTCCGTCGTAGGCGCGAGCATCGCCCCAGCATTCGAGTTCGTGCGCCTGATTGATGTGCCACTGACAGAGTTCAGCGGTTTCGTCTTGATAGAGTCCGAGATGAACGCGCAACGGAACTTTGTCGCTCTTGAGGACGTTCGCAAAATCGAAGTCGGCAGGAGCGTCGTATGCGGGATTGCCGCCAAGAATAATGAGCAGATCGACATTACCGGCCTTTATATCTGTAACAAGATCTTTGATCGATTCGGTTTGATTGACCCGATTCGCGTCGACAGGAGCGGAGTAGAAAACAGTTTTCCCCACGTTGGCGAAACTCTGGTTGAGCACATGGGCGAGGACATGCACTTCGCGGGGCTGGTGATCGCCAGCGACCACAATCGATGAACCAACGTGCTCCTTTAGATCTCGCGCAACGAAGTCCGCGAAGCTACTCCACTCGGGCCGCTTCTCACCTCCAGATCGGCCCTGCCCGTACTTTGCAAGCTCTTGTGCTAACTGAAGAACTTCGCTTCCCCGCAGTGGCAGCCGATGATCCGCCTTCGCCCCGGTCGTCGTCGGTGTGCTCTCGACCACATAAAGCCGATTCATGTTGCCATCAGGATCGCGGCGCTTGGCGAAGTCGCGGATGTAGCGCACGTTTCCCGGAAATCCCGCGTAAAGAAAATCGGCATCGAGCGAAACAATTACGTCGGCCTTCGAGAAATCGTAGCGCGTCTCCACCGGCTGGCCGAAGGCCAGCTTCGCACCTTCGAGCACGTTGTCACGATTCACCGGCTCGTACACGTGCCACTTGGCTTCGGGATAAATCTTCAGGAAATTCTGCAGCTGATCCGCCAGTGTGGGCGAAGAAATAGTCGTCGTGAGAATGCGAATGCCTGCACCCTTCAGCGCTTTCTGTGCACTCAGCGGCCCGCGGATCGCGTTAACGAACGCCTGCCATGATTGCTGATCGCCTAAGGACACCACGCTCTGCGAGCGATCGGGATCATACATTCCGAGTATCGAAGCTTGGGCAAAAATATCCGTGCCGCCGAGCGACGCAGGATGCTTATCGTTGCCTTCAATCTTGGTCGGACGCCCGAGATGGCTCTCCACCAACAACGGATTGGCGTAGCCGCCAAGCGTCATCGCCGTCGCATAAAACATCGGTCGGCCTGGAACCACTTCTTCCGGCTGGCGAACGTAAGGAACGATGGGCTCGAGGGGCAGCTTCACGCAGCCAGTCATCCCCGCCAGCGCCATGGACGCGCCCATCACTTTCAGAAAGCCGCGGCGCGACACCGAATCCACCCACTCCGATGCGCCCTTGGGAAATTCTCGGTGCAGCGCTTCCTGAAAATCCGCGCTTCCAGCAAGTTCTTCCAGGCTTCGCCAATATTCCGGACCGGCTTTCTCGTTCGCCTCGTTGATTTGATCGCGTAGGGAGTCGAGACTGAGTTTGCCTTTCTTGCCGGGGCAATCGTCTTCGCGCTGGGCGCCGTTTTGTTCTTCGTTCTTCATTGGTTCCAAATCATTCTTGTACTCGTTGTCATCCTGAGCGAAGCGAGAATTCGCGAAGCGAAGTCTTGCGCAGTCGAAGGATCCCTGTAATACCGGCAGCAGTGCGGGGCGCTGCCAGGCATTTTCCCAATGCTGATTGATCCCGCGAGAGAACTCCCTGAAGCGGCGGCGATCCGCCAATATGGCAGGGATCCTTCGACTTCATGTTTGCTTCGCTTCGCGAAGCAAATTCTCCGCTCAGGATGACAAGTTGTGATAGCCAGTTGTCTTCTCATCGATGGCACGTGTTGCAACTCGTAATATCCCGCACACTGCGGACGTTGTATTTTTTTACCAAAGCCGTTCCCAGCTCAACTTGATCCGTGTAACTTTGCCCATCCACCACCACCGGATGCACGCCGGTGGGCGGTTGATAACGCATGTTAAAAACCTCATCGCGCGGCCGCAAGTTATTCTGCGGTTGACGATGGCAGCCCAAACACCACTCCATCTGCAATGACTCCTGCTGGTACATCAAAGGCATTTGATCGACCGGGCCGTGGCAGGTGTTGCAGCCCACTCCCTTGGTCACGTGAACGCTGTGGTTGAAATATACGAAGTCCGGTAGTTGATTCACCCGCGTCCATTGCAGCGACTGCCCCGAGCGGTAGCTGGCTCGGACGGGCTCGAGAAGCTGGGCGTTCGTCCAGATCTGCGAATGGCAGTTCATGCAAGTTTTGGTGGGGGGGATGCCGGCGAAACTCGAAGTCTCTACCGAGGTGTGGCAGTAGCGGCAGTCGATGCCTAATCCGGCAACGTGGTGCTGATGGCTGAAGGGTACCGGCTGCGGCTTGCGCACACCAGCGTAGGTGACATAGGGCGAACCCTGAATCTCATACCCCACCAAACCGAGCGCGGCAATTACGAAGACCGCGCCAAAAATCGTGGCCCGCGAAAGAGTGTTCGCACTGCGATGAAAAATCTGAGACATGCGTACGTACGATTTCTATTAAATACGAATGAGACCCGGCAGATCCTTAGTTTGTATGGAAGCCTAATCGTTAGAACGCGAGAGAACTACCCACAGATTTCTTTCGCATCCGCTTGCAGAACTGGGAATTATAAATATTTCTCGTGAACTTGTCGCGTACTTCGATAAGAAAATTCGCAAACCCAGTCTCAAATTGAATTCAAGATATGAAACTTGGGGCGGTCAGCCCTGCAGTTTCACCCTTCTACCGCAGGTTCATCACTAACAATTTCGGTTCGGTCATTTCCTCAATCGCATAACGCAGTCCCTCACGTCCCAAGCCCGAATCTTTGACGCCGCCGTAAGGCATCTGGTCGATGCGGAAGGAAGGAATATCGCCGGCGATGAGCGCTCCGACTTCCAATTCGTCGTAAGCCTGAAACAGCAATTTCACGTCACGCGTGAACAGCCCCGCCTGCAGTCCGTAATTGGAATTGTTGATTCGCCGCAGCGCTTCGTCAAAATTCTGGTAAGGTTCAACGGTCACGACCGGGCCAAAAATTTCCTGGCAGTTCACCTTCATATCCGGCTTGGTGCCTGTGAGAACCGTTGGCTCGACGACGGATCCCTTGCGCTCGCCCCCGCACAACAACCGGGCCCCGGAGCGAACCGCCTCATCCACCCAGTTCGTGACCCGAACTGCATCGCCTTCTCGAATCAGCGGACCCACGTCGGTCGATTCTTCCATGGGATCGCCCGTCTTCAGCTTTTTGACACCCTCCACCAGCAAATCGGTGAACTTTCCATAGACCGATTGCTCTACCAAAATCCGCTGCACCGAGATGCAGGTCTGCCCCGCGTAAGTGAAACCTCCAATAACACAGCGGTCGGCGGCATACGCCACATCGGCATCGCTATGTACGATAGCGCCAGCGTTGCCCCCCAGTTCCAGCGCAACCTTCTTCTTGCCCGCGCGCCGCTTGATGTCCCATCCCACCGGCACGCTGCCAGTGAAGCTGATCAGCTTGATGCGATCATCGGTGACGAGCAGGCCTGCATCTTCGTTGGAAAGCGGCAACACATTCAATCCGCCATCGGGCCAACCCGCCTGCTGAATGCACTCTGCCAGCAATAGCGAGCACAAGGGAGTTTGCGGTGCCGGCTTCAGCACCATCGGACAACCAGCGGCAATGGCGGGCGCTACTTTGTGCGCAACCAGATGCAGAGGAAAATTAAATGGAGTGATTCCGGCAATGGGGCCGAGCGGATAGCGCTTCACGATGCCCCAGCGACCGGCCGTAAACTCCTGCCAGTCGAGAGGAAGATACTCACCGTAGATACGTGTAGATTCTTCCGCGGCGACGTTGAAGATAAAAATTGCGCGGTCGACTTCGGTGCGCGCGGCCTTGATCGGCTTACCGGCCTCCTGAACGATGGTGCGGGAAAATTCTTCACGGCGCTCGGCGATTGACTGAGCCACGCGCCTGAGCACGCGCTGGCGCTCAAAGGCTGGAAGCCGCCTAGTTGTACCGAAGGCTTTCACGGCGGCCGCAATCGCAGCCTCGGCATGTTCGCTTCGCGCTTGCGTGACGCGCCCCACAATGGCGCCATCGAATGGCGACCGGACTTCCACCACGTCGCCGTCGTCCACCCAATGGCCGTCGATAAAGAAACCGTGGGTTGCGACCGGCGCCTCCACTGGCGTCTCCACGGGAATACTCGCTATTTCCGCCATGGTTTCCTCCGGGTCCGAGGGAACGATTTTTGATTATAGGCCTTCTTCGCGGGTTGCCTTCGAAATCTAAATTATCAAATCTGGAAGACGCAAAGTTCTCGAAAAGCACTCCCAACGATCTCGTTGTGGAACTTCGCGTCCTTGCAGGGTTCGCCTTGCGGCTTTCCTACGATCCTTTCCTACTACAATAGTAGCCTTAGCGCGAATGCCGCCTCTTGAGACCATCACCGACCTTGCGCCTCGTCTCAGGCGCAAAGAAGTCTCTCCGCTGGAATTGACCCGCACTTGCCTGGATCGCATTGAGAAACTGAATCCGAGGCTAAATGCATTCATCACCGTGATGGCGGAATCCGCGCTGGCCGAGGCGCGTGCGGCGGAAAAAGAAATTCTTCGTGGCGAATGGCGCGGCCCACTGCATGGGATCCCGATTGCGATAAAAGACCTTATCGACACGGCAGGCACGCGAACCACCGCTGCCAGCGCGCTATACCAGAATCGAGTGCCAGTCGAAGATGCGGAAGTCGTGCGGCGATTGCGGCAGGCTGGCGCGGTAATTCTTGGCAAGAATAATCTGCACGAGTTTGCCTATGGCGCCAGCTCGCTGGTCAGTTTCTTCGGCGACGTTCACAATCCGTGGAATACGTCACATATCGCCGGAGGCTCATCAGGCGGATCGGCCGCCGCTGTGGCCGCTGGACTCTGCTATGCGGCGATTGGGACGGACACGGCTGGCTCTATTCGCCTGCCGGCCGCGCTCTGCGGCTGCGTCGGCATCAAGCCCACTTATGGCCGAGTTTCGACGCGCGGCGTGATTCCGCTTTCCTGGTCACTCGATCATGTCGGCCCAATTGCCGCGACTGTCGCCGATGCCGCGCTGGTGCTGCAAGCGATCGCGGGATACGATCCGCTCGACATTCACAGCGCTGATGCTCCGATTTGCGATTATGTTTCCGCGTCCTCTACTTCCCCGGGGGCAGAAATGAAGATGCTTCGCATTGGCATTCCACGCCCATATTTTTATGACGATCTTGATGCGGAAGTGTGCGCGGCGGTGGAGCAGGCTTTAACGGTGATCAGAACGCTCGTCGCGGAAATTCGCGAAATTCAGATCGAGATACCCGCGGATCGCGTCGTGCAAAATGCGGAGTCGTATGCAATTCACGCCGACGACGTTTCTCGAACGCCTGAGTTGTATCAGGCAGAAACGGTGCGGCGGATTCGCTATGGTGAAAGCATTTCCGCAGCGGAATATATTCTCCGTCGCCAGGACCTGGACCGCGAGCGCCGCCGTGCCCAGGACATCTTCGCCGAAGTCGATTTGTTGGTCACGCCCACCACGCGCATCCCCGCGCCGGCAATCGCCGATCTAAAAAAGTATCCCGAGGCGCTGCGGCCCGCGGAAATTACTTTGCTGCGCAACACGCGTCCCTTCAATGTGTGGGGACTGCCGGCGATTTCGCTGCCATGCGGTTTCACCAAGAGCGGCTTGCCCATCGGCCTGCAGATCGCGGGCCCACACTGGCGGGAAGATCTGGTGCTAAGACTTGCTCGTGCTTACGAGCAGGCAACCACGTGGCACAAGCGGCGGCTATCGGAAGAAACCGGCGTGCACTTTAAGCCGGGGCATATCGCTTGACCGAAATGCTCCGCGCCTGCGCTCGCGTTTTGGTCACGTCATAGGCGAGCTGCATCCGGAGAAGATGATCCATGTCGGGACCGAATGCCTTTTCGATGCGCAGGGCCATTTCCGGGGTCAGTGAGGCCTTACCATGTAGAAGGTCGGAGAGCGTGGCACGGCGTACTTTCAAAATCTCAGCCGCCTTCGACACAGTCAGGCCCAGGGCTTCGATGACTTCCGTTCTAATCAGGTCGCCCGGATGGGGCGGGTTCTTCATGGGCACTTCGACCTCCCTAGTGGTAATCGACCAAGTCGATATCGCTGGCGATATTCATCTGTTCGTCGTAGTGGAAAGTTAACCGCCAGTTTCCCGTGACCGTCAAACTCCACGATCCTTTCCGGTCGCCTTTGAGAGGATGCAGATTCCAGCCCGGAAAGCGGCTGACTTGCTCCAATGTCTCGGCCGTTTCAAGGGCGAATAGAAGCTTGCGCAGCTTGTCGGTCATCGCGGACGGCACGCCCTTAGTTTTTCCGTCCTGATGGAGTTGCCTTAGCGCTTTGTGGCGAAAACGGACAAGTTGCACATTGCCCTTTTTGGTAGGCATAAGTATTTCTCCTTCAGTTGTACCGCTGTGTTTGTGGGCACTGCTTGCGGTTACGCTCGTGACGTATCGGGCCAAGAGCGGCTGAAGAGAGAAGTCAACCTAATCCTACTTTTCACAGTATGTACGGTTACGCCGTACATGTCAAGCTGTTATGTTCTGCGTGGGTCAGGATGTCTTAAACTGGGCAATGAGAACTCTAGCCTTCAATCTACCGTCCTCACATCATCCGGCAGCATCAACACAAACGTGCAGTTGCCCGTCGCCGTTGAGCAGGAGAGAATCCCGCGGCGCAATATTTTCAGCGGCGTGTCATCAGGGAACGTGAGACGATATTCAGCCGTGCGAAGCGCGTCTGTAAACAGTTTCAGCTTCTCGTCTCCGCTGACAAATCTCACGGCTTCGGCCTTGGCGGGACTACCGGCGCCTCCGCTCAGCAGGACGAAAAACTCTGCGCTACCAGTCTCTTTCGCTTTCCCCAGGTCGATGCTGCGTAGCGATTGCAAACTCTCGTTGTTATTATTTTTCGCGGCGCCATTCAGTTTGGAGTCGCTTTTGAGCAATGCATCAATTCTTTCGCGCGTTTCCGGAATCGGACGCAGCCCGGTTACCGCAAGCTCATAGGTCTCGAGCGCCCGATCCTTTTTTCCTTCTTTCTCGTAGATCTGGCCGAGATGGTCTCCAACTTCGCCGTGCTGGCCCAGTCCCCACGCGGCGGCGACGTATTTTTCCGCCATGTCAAGATTGCCTTTGCTGAAATAAACCCAGCCCAGCGTGTCCCAATAAGCGATGAGCGAGGGGACGAGCGGCAAATCCTGCTGCGTAAGCCGATCGAGCGACAGGTTGCGCAACGCCGCCGTGGTGGCTGAAACCGCCGACTCCGCGTATTGCTGCGCGCGATCGAGATGAGCTTTTTTCAGCGATAATTGATAAGCGATGTTGTTCCACACCAACGGAGTCGCGGACAGCTCGACCGCGTGATCGAACGTCGCCAGAGCTTTATCGTCCTGGCCAAGATTTAAGTAAGCATCGCCAAGAGTGACCTGCAGTTCTGGATTGTCGGGAGTGAGAGAAGTAGCCTTCTCCAATTCAGCCGCCGCCAGGTCGTATTTTTTCCACTCAGAGTACATCGATCCCAATCCGGCATGGGCGAACTTGTCGAGCGGATTGATTTCGATCTGCTTGTTGAACGCGGTAGCGGCATCGTCATACTTGCGTTCCTGCCAATAGGCGCGCCCGAGAGCGTTGTAGGCGTACTCGTCGTAGGGATTGATTTCAATTTGCTTCTTCAACGCGGCGATGGCGTCGTCGTTCTGGCGCATGCCCATGTACGCGGCAGCCAGCATGTTCCAGGCATATTTATTTTTCGCGTCCACTTCCGTAGCGCGTTTCAGTAGCGTTACCGCCAGCGGCAGATTGTTGCTGGCGATGGCCGCTCGACCGCTTTCGACCAGATCGTCCGCCTTCATATCGGCAGGCGGCGCAGGTGAGCCGGCTACGGTATTTTCCAGAGAAAGGACCTGCCCCAAGTCAGAACTGACAGCATGGCGGAAAGCTTCATAGTCCTCAGCACGCGGCGCGGGCAGTTCGTCCTGGCGCAAAGTGAGCGTCCGGTCCGCGGTGAACGTCGTTCCCTGCAGTTTGTAGGTAGCCTGATACTCCGCATAGTCGCGCTTGAGAGAAAAAGGCAGTGGAGCGCGCGCCGTGTATTTGGCGGGGAGTTCGAGCTTTATCTTATAAACGTACTCTGCCTTCGGCCCAAGTTTCAGAGGCTCGGAGTCTGCGTCGCTGTCAGCATCGCCGAGATCCGGAAGGTTGAACTGGCATAGCGGTAGCGTGAGATCGGATTTTTTCTTGGACCAATCCAGAAAATTCGGACGGGCGACGTCATAAGACATTGTGAAAGCTTCACGCGTTGCGGCCGGATCACTGATCTTTAGGTTCGTGACATCGCCACCCATCCCGGAGTTCACATTTTCGACCACCCGCTGCCATTGCGCCTCGGGAACGCGGCGGAAGATCGAGCGCAGCAGCAGTTCCTCGTCGCCTCGAAACGTATAGTGCACGTGGGCTTCAAGTTTTCCAATCTGATTGATGGTTCCGTCAACTTCGGAAATTTCGCTGTCGGGCGTGGGAGTATCGGCCGGAGTCTCCTCCAGGTGCGGCGTGCCTGAGGCGGGGACGACCAGCGCGAGTTTGTTTCGCAAACTGTAGGCCAGCAGACGGAACGGAGCCACTTCGCTGGTGGTGTCCATCCAGATTTCTTGCTTACCCATCGGCAGCATGGTGATGACGTGATCGAACTGCGAGGGCGACGGTACATCGGGATCGAGTTTGCGGCTGGAGTTTATCAGCACCGAAGACGCGTGCATGCCTTCTGCTTCGAGCAGCGATGCCAGCAACGTGTGCTTGTCCTTGCAGTCGCCGTATTGATTGTGTAGCACATCGGAGGATGCGTGCGGCTGATAGCGGCCCAATCCCAGCGACAAGCTTACGTAGCGAAAGTTCCGAGCCACGTAGTCGTAGAGCGCCTCTACTTTATCCAAATCGTTATTGAGACCCTTGGTAAGTTCTTCCGCTTTGGCACGAACTTCGGGCGAGGGCGCTCGACGGTCTTTCTCCAAACCCGCGTACCAAAGCCCGATCTGCTCCCAACTGACGAATGAGGTCAACTGAATGTCTGGCCGTTCGTCTTCGGGATGCCTCTTTTTTTTCTTGTTCTTGTCTTTATCTTTATCTTTATCTTTATCTTTATTTTTCTGGTCGTCTTCGCGTTCGAGGTGTGAATTGGTCCAGTGGTAGACGCGACGTCCGTTAGCTTCCGAGATTGTCGGATTCATCTCCGGCTTATTTTTTAACTTGATGGCGCGACTCGCGGGAACGTCGACATCGACTTCTTCGTCAAGGTCGATGTTGGCCTTGTCGAAGTCGTAATCTGCCCAGAACTCGCCCGGAGCCAGCGCCGTATGAATCACCGTGACGATGTCATATTCGAGTACTTCACCCGGACGGAGGCCCGGGACGGTAATGTGCTTCTGGCGGTAGTCGGTGTAAACCGGAGCCTGTTGCTCGAGCGGAGCGCTCAGATCCTGGACAGCATCATCACCAGCCTTCACCACCGTGCCGTCGGCCTTGATAACCCGGACATAAGCAATCTCAACCCGTTCGTTAGCGGAATTGTATCCAACTTGAATCTGCCCCCATTGCTGAACGCCAGCTTCGCTTTGCACGCGAATTCGAGCGACGGTTTCCTTGCGCCCCGTGCCGTCGTTTTCGAAACGATAGATGGACTTGTATTGCTCGACGACAGAGGCTTCCTGCGAATAGTCGTGTTTTGTTGCTTCGGGTTTCGAAGCCGCTGTGTCGGCGGGTTTCGATTCCGCTGCATTGGCGCCCTTCTTCGCCTTCTCCGGAAGAGTTGAGTTTGTGGGCGCCTGATCCGTTTGTGCCGGAGCAGTTAAGGAAGCGACTAAGACGGAGAAAAACAGAAGCGGCAGAAGACGGAAACTACGCATGCGGTAATAGTAAGGCTTTCACAGGGGGAATCCCAAGTCAGGCTGAATTAGGCGGCAGATTACGGAAGTTTCATCTGTGCGCGGAGTGAGTTGCCGGTGGATCAGGCCTCACCGAGTCAGGAGGAACGTACACATATTCCCCTGGTCGAGCGTAATGCAACTGCTCACGGGCTTCTTTTTCAATCGCTTTCGCGTCAGTCTTCATTCCCTGTATGCGCTGGGTATAGAGTTGGTTTTCCTTCTGCTCGATCGCGATCCGCTTTTGCAGCGATTCATATTCCGCCCGCTTCTGTTTGTACACAACCATCCCGTTCGCGCCCAACATTACATGAACAAAGAGCAAGCCAGCGAGCCCCGCGACCGCAATCGTCGCGATCCGCCGCCGCAAGGCATGAACTCTGGCAAAAGCAGGACGAAATTTCTTCATCCACGACGCAGCCAAAGCTTCGGCCTGGGGCGCTCTCTCCACTACCGCGCGTAAACCGTCTTGCGGGCTGGGGAATCGCCGTACGTTGGTAAGATTTCTTACTCGAAAATCCATTGCTTGGCCGCCCCGCTCAACTTTTCCAAACCCCGATTGCTACGCGTTTCCGAGTAAACCCGTACCACTGTCTCGGCGCCGGACAATCGGTAACAAACCCACGAGCATCTTCGAAAATCAGTTTTAACCCATCCGTGCGGACGACCTCGCTGACCTCGTGTCCACAGAACTCCGGCGGATCAGACTTCAACTTCTCAGTGGACTTCCCCTTTACCTCGGGCGTCAAGCGGAAGTTTTCCCGCTGCGGATAGCAGGAACCAAGTTGGTTACATAGCGACCGCAATTTTTTGCCGCAAGTCTTCGAGCAGATAATCATCCGGCTGAGAGCGTGTCCGCCTGCCCCCTGTCTTAAGGTGCTACTCTCTCGAGTGACTTGGCTGAAAGCTGATCGCTGAGGGCTGATTTTAATATGACCGATAAACGAATCGTCCTGACCACGGCCGGCTCGGAAGAAGAGGCGCAGAAGATCGCACGTCACCTGGTCGAAAATCGCATGGCGGCGTGCGTCAATATCATTCCGCAGATCGCGTCGGTATATCGCTGGCAAGGCAAGGTGGAAGAGGCTCGCGAGTGGCTTTTGCTGATCAAGACGACCGCCGACGTTTTCGAAACAGTCCGGGAGGCGATTGCCCACTTGCACTCTTACGAACTGCCCGAGTGCGTCTGCCTGACCGTTGAAGACGGCTCCCCTAACTATTTGCAATGGATCGCGGATTCTGTCGCTGAAGAGAAGTAGTTCCGGAATGTTTTTACGCGGACGGCCTCTCCGAATCCCGGCGAGAATTTCTATATCGCCGCCAACCCCATGTCCAGATCGTCGAGAATATCCTGGACGTCTTCGATCCCAACTGAAATCCGCACCATACCGTCGCTAAGACCAATGGATTTGCGGCCTTTTTCCCCCAGCGCAGCGTGCGTCATCGTCGCCGGATGTGAGATCAGCGTTTCCACGCCGCCCAGCGATTCGCCTAGGGAACACACCCGCAGTTTCTTCAACATCTTGTTGGCGTTCTTTAGCGAACCGGTCTCAAACGTAATCATCGCGCCGAAGCCGCCCATCTGCCGTTTCGCTAATTCGTGTTCCGGATGATCTGCCAACCCGGGATAAAAAACTTTCTTCACTTTCTTATGCCTGGCCAGAAATTCCGCGACCGATCGCCCGTTGCGGTCATGGATTTCCATACGCGCCGCCAACGTCTTCACGCCACGCAGGACCAGCCAGCATTCAAACGGGGAGAGTATCGCTCCCGCGCACTTCTGCAAAAAAGCCAGCTTTTCCGCCTGCTCCGCGCTGCTGCATACCACCACGCCGCCAAGGCCGTCGCTGTGGCCATTGAGAAACTTGGTGGTTGAATGCACTACCATATCCGCGCCCAAGCCAAGTGGCTGCTGAAAGTAAGGAGACATGAAAGTGTTGTCGACCACGAATTCAATTTTTTTTCGCCGGCAAATTTTGCTGATCTCAGCCAGATCGCTTAAGCGCATCAGCGGATTGGTCGGTGTCTCCACATAGACTATGCGCGTATTTTTGCGAATCGCGCGCTCTACATTTTCGGCGTCCGATGTATCGACGTAGGAAAATTCCAGACCGAAATTTGTCAACACCTGGTTGAACAGCCGCGGCGTCCCACCGTATAAGTCATTGCCGCACACCACGTGATCCCCGGTTTTCAACATACTGGCAATCGCGTTGATTGCCGCCATGCCGCTGCCAAACACTCGTGCCGCTACTCCGCCTTCGAGCGACGCCAGATTCTCCTCCAACCGGTCGCGCGTGGGATTCGACACTCGCGAATACTCGTACCCCTTGTTCTCGCCGATCCCCTGCTGCACGTACGTGGAACTCAGATAAATGGGCACGTTAACCGCGCCGGTAAGAGGATCCGGCTCCTGCCCATCGTGAATGGCACGCGTCGCAAACCCAGCCTGTCTGTTTTTCTTCATGAATACTTTCTGCTATGGATTGTGTTTCTCAGCGATCTCCGCGGATTATCCCAGCGTTCTCAGCGATTACTTTTTTGTCTAGATCCCACCCTCAAAAATTTTCTTCGACAAATATCGCTCCGCCGAGTCCGGGATAATGGTCGCCACCCGTTTTCCTGCGCCCAAGCGTCGCGCCACCTGCATAGCAGCGAACACGGCGGCTCCCCCGCTCGAACCCGCCAGCACACCCTCCTGCGCCGCCAGTTGCTTCACCGTCTCGAACGCATCCTCGTCGGTCACTGCAATCACTTCATCGCACACCGAGCGATCGAAGGTCTTGGGCACAAAGCTCGCCCCAATTCCTTCTACTTTATGCGGTCCCGGTTCTCCCCCACCCAGCACCGATCCCTGGGTTTCCGCGGCAACAGCCAAGACTCCGGGTACATGCTCTTTCATATATCGCGCGATCCCGGTAAAAGTTCCGCAAGTGCCGCAGCCCAAAACCACGGCATCGATCTTTCCGTCCATCTGCTCAAAAATTTCCACCGCAGTGGTTTCGTAGTGGTAATCCGGATTCGCCTGATTCTCAAACTGTCCGGCCATGAATGCAGTCTTATCGTTAGCCACTAATTCTTTCGCGCGCCGGATCGCACCCGACATTCCTTCTTCATCCGGAGTGCGATCCACCTGCGCTCCCAGCGCACGCATGATGATCACTTTTTCCTGGGAGAAATTTTCCGGCACGAACAGCTTCACCTTGTAACCGCGATTCACTCCAATCAGCGCCAACCCGATCCCCGTATTCCCCGCCGTAGCTTCGACAATTGTGCCACCGGGCGCGAGTTTCCCTTCCTGCTCGGCTCGCCGGATGATCCCAACCGCCGCGCGGTCCTTCACGCTGCCGCCCGGATTCAGGTATTCAAGTTTTGCAAAGACGTCAGCCGAGCCAGCGGGAACCAGCCGTTTCAGCCGCAGCATGGGAGTTCCGCCGACCAGATCCGTAATGTCGTCAGCGACGCCGAGGTGGGAAACTTCAAGAGTTTTCTGATGCACGCTACAGGGTATCAAAGTCAAGCGCTTTCTGTTTCCTCAAGAATCGTAACGTTTTCGGGGTAACCAGGCGGCGCGGTTGAAATATATTTTCCCCGCTGTCCTCATAGCCGGTTGCTGGTCGCGCCTTTAAGTCGAGTGGCAGAATTTGCTCTAGGAACCGCATCGCGGCATTCGGTTGTGCAGTTCGTCACGTTGACGTGTGTCGTTCACCACAGATCGCACCCACGACTCATACTGTACTGAGCAGGGGAGAGCCGCCGTGTGCCTTGCGATACCAGGAAAGATTATCGAAATGCAGGAACAGGGACCTCTGAGGGCCTGCGGCGAGCTTAGAAATCCAGAATGACAAGAGGCTTCAATTCGAACCGGTTGCCACCTGCGTGCCTGCATAGTAGCCGCTCTTGGTGCGCACTGACATCTTCCCGCGCCCCTTGGCTTTCGCTTCCACTCGAATTTGCCGAAACCCGCCCGTGCCCTTGGGATTTGTCGGCTTGTATCCGATGGTGTACTGGTTCCGGATGTCATGCGCTACCTGGCGGCTGATCTCATCCACTTCGTCCAGCGTCTTGGGAAAAAATGCCAGCCCTCCGGTCCGTTGTGCGATGATCTCGAGAGCGCGCCGGGCGCGCTTGGGATGCTCTTCATCCCCTAGAATTCCGATCGCATACACTGATGGACTGTTTTCCTCCTGCAACTGTTTCACCGCCTGCTCCAGACTCTCGCGGCTGGCGTTGTCTTCTCCGTCGGTCACCACGAACAGCACTTTGCGCTCCAGCTTCGCATCTCTTTTCAAATGATCGGCGGAAGCCACCACCGCTTCGTAGAGTGCCGTGCCGCCCCTGGCGTCAATCTTTTCCAACGCCTCTTTTAATTTCAAAAGATCATTGGTGAAATCCTGGTCGAGATAATATTCGTCGTTGAAATTCACTACGAAGACTTCATCCTGAGGGTTACTCGATCTCACCAGATTCAGCGCCGCCTGGTTCACCTTCGCGCGCTTCTCACGCATCGATCCCGAATTATCAATCAGGATTCCCATCGCCACCGGAATGTCTTCGTGGTGGAAGGAAATAATCGTCTGCGGCTTGCCGTCTTCGAATACCGTAAAATCATTTTTATTCAGGCTGGTTACGATGTGTCCTTTATCATCGACCACAGTGGCGTGGAGCAACACTTCATCCACATCTTTGCGGATGACAAAGGTTCCGTTGTCCTGATTGGTTGAAGCCTGGTTTGCGGGCCGCTGAGTCGGTTGTTGGGCGCCGCTTTGCGGGTCACTCGGCTTCTGCGAAGGAGGCACGGCGGAAGTGACAGCCGCGCCGGATTGAGGCGGTTGTGTCGAGGCAGATTGAGCCGGATCTGACTGGACCTGAGCAGCCTCCGATCGGGCGCGCGCAGGCGCGGGCAGTGCCACCGCCAAGACCACAACCCATATCGCCCAGCTTAGAAACGCTAAGTAGAAAGCGCAATTATTCTTCGGGCGCGTAATATCCGGTCCTGGCATACACTTTCAGCGGCGGCAGTCCTTTCGGGGGCAGTAACTTCACCTTGATCTTACGCCATTTGCCGTCATGCAAGGCATTGTGGGGACGGTAACCGAGCACATACTGGTTGCGCAGTTCGATCCCGATCTTGGTCGCCACATCGGCCAGATCGTTAGGGTTTTCCACCGTAAACGCCCGTCCGCCGGAGAGTTCCGCAACCTCGCCGAGTAGCTCTGGACCGAGCCGCTCTTCGGGAGTTTGGAAATAGCGGTCGTAGATGCCGATCGCGTACACCATTACGTCGGCTTCCTTTACCAGGGCCTTAATCTCATTTTCCGTATAGCGGCTGTGATTGTCGCCGCCATCCGAGATGATGAGGAGCGCCTTTTTCGCGTACTTGGCCTGCCTCATCTTAGTAATGCCCATATAGATGGCGTCCAACAATGCGGTCATTCTTTGCGGAACGGCATAGACCAGCTTATTTTGAATCTCATCCACCGAGTTCGTGAAATCGCTGATTACTTCTGGGGCGTCCGAGAACGTAATCATGAAGAATTCGTCTTGCGGGTTCGCGGTTTTGAAAAACTCCATCACAGCATCTTTTGCCCGGTCCATCTTGCTGCTCATGCTTCGGCTGGAATCGAAGATCACCCCCAGCGAAACCGGCGCGTCTTCACTCGAAAATGTTTTGATCTCCTGACTCGTACCGCCTTCGAAAAGCTGGAAGTTTTCCTTATCCAACCCAGTCACAAGCCGGTTCATGGGGTCGGTAATGGTCACCGGCACCAGCACCAAGTCCACGCTCGACTTAAAGGGACGCACATGCGTATTCAGGGAGGGGGCGACCAGGCTCTCCTTGGATACGTTTTCCGCCTTCGCACTCTCAACCGTCCGGGGCGTCACGTGAACGTCATTGACGTCAGTTTGAGCCCGCGCCGACGTTAGTGAGCCGCAGCAAAGGCAAATCGAGAAAAACCTTAGCCAGAAGGATAGATTAGCGCGGAAGTACAGCGGCGAAGAACGGGGCAGCGTGGACCGCAATCGGACGACAGGCGGTTTCCGGCGTCGAATCAATCCCAACTTGCCAGCTCGAACCCCAGGGCGAGAGAACCGGCGCTCATCCGCGGAGGACATAAGCACCTCTATTGGCCGCGATAATAACACAGCTTCATCCGCTTGACTGCGTTTTTTCTGTCAAATCTTGGTGACAATCCCAGAATGGACGCCCGTTTTCAGGCCGTCCCTCAAAAGCCACTCGCCATCAAGCCGAAAATTCCGCTGCCACCTTGCTACAATCAGAAGTTTCCATGGCTGACATTCATCCCTTCCGCGCCTTTCGCTACGCGAATGCTAACGATAAGGATTCGCCGCAGCTTTCCCTCGACCAGGTAGTGACCCAACCTTACGATAAGATCTCACCTGCGCTGCAGGATCGCTACTACGCGGCCAGCCCGTACAACCTCGTACGAATTATCCTCGGCCGGCGTGAGGATGGTGACAATCCAGCAAACAATGTATATTCGCGCGCGGCCGCATATTTCCGCGACTGGCGCCGGCAAGGCGTCCTGCGCCAGGATTCCCGTCCATCGATCTATGTTTATTCCCAGCGCTTTATTTCGCCGTATTCGAACACCGAAATGGAAAGGCGAGGATTCATTGCCTTAGGCCGGATTGAGGATTATTCCGCAGGAGTGGTCTTCCGCCATGAACAGACCCTGGCCAAGCCCAAAGCGGACCGTCTGGATCTGCTCCGCGCCACTCGCGGCCATTTCGGTCAAATTTTCATGCTGTACGAAGACTCGGGCGAGATCGAATCGCTGCTCAATGTGAGTGCGGAAGCAGACGTTGCTGTGACCGATGAATATGGAGTTCTGCACCGCTTGTGGGCAGTTTCCGACCCTGGAGTCATCGCTTCGGTCCGCGCCGCGATGAGCGATAAGAAACTTATCATCGCCGATGGCCACCACCGTTACGAAACCGCGCTGACTTACCGCAATGAATGCCGGGCGGCCTCAGGCGGTACGGACCCTGGCACTGATGCCCCTTCCGAGTTGGTGATGATGACCTTCGTCAACATGAATAGTCCAGCATTGTTGATTCTCCCCACCCACCGCGTGGTTCATAGCCTGCCTGCGTTTTCCGAAGATGCCTTCCGCAATGCTGCCCGCGCATTTTTCGACATCGATGAAGTGGAGGTTCCGCTCGAGGCTGCCCGCGCTACTGCAATTCTTCGCCAGTGTGGGCGCGCCGGAACCTGCATACTAGGGGTCACGGCCAACCGCGCCTTTCTGCTGCACCATCCGAATCCTAACGCTGGCCAGGTCTTTGCCGGCGTGTCCATTCGTCAGCAATCGCTCGATGTGGTGCAATTGCATAAGGTTCTGCTGGAAAATGTTTTGAACCTCTCGGAAGAATCTATCCGCAACCAACAAAACATTTCCTATGTCCGCGACGCCGCCGAGGCGCTCTCGCATCTGCACGCCACACCTCGCGCCAATATCGTTTTCCTGATGAATCCCTGCCGCGTCAGGCAAGTCCGCGATATCGCCTTCGCCAACGAAGTCATGCCTCAGAAGTCGACCGACTTCTTCCCCAAGCTGCTCAGCGGACTGACGGTCTATGCCCTCGAATAGCCGAGGCTGGAAGCCGAAGAAGGCTGGCGGTCCCAATAGTTTGGGGAAGGTCGCGGCTGCGGGCTGTACCGATATTACTCAACAAGAATACGAGTTTCATCCCGTGAGGTGGTTCGCCACTCTCGGTATTCTGTTGTCGCTAGCTCTTCCGTTCTCCGCAGCCGCTCCGGAAAAACGTCTCTCGGTGTACTCAACGGTCGCCAACTATTCCTTGCTCATCGTGCAGCGCCAGGGTCGCGACTATATAGGACTGCTCGAACTCCTCGAGCCGCTCGGCACAGTCAGTGCCAAATCCGAGGGACCGCGCTGGCGCCTGCATTACAACAACATCCTGGGAGACTTCACGGTCGGGAAAAATCACGCCCGCGTGCAGGGACGCGACGCCGATCTCTCCGCCAAATTTCTCATGGAAAATGGCCGCGGTCTGGTCCCGCTGGCGTCGCTTAATTCCCTTCTGCCTCGTTTTCTGGGAGGGCCGGCGAATCTGCATGAAGAATCTGGACGTCTGTTCATCGGCAACGTCGGTACGCACTTTACCGCCGCCACTACCGACTCTTCTCACCTGGTTTTCCAATTCAGCGCGCCGGTAAATCCTTCCGTTGCCACCGAACCCGGAAAACTGCGCATGACTTTCAGCCATGAACCCGTGACCCCGCCCGCCTCGCCCACTCTTACGTTCTCCAGCAAAACCATCCCTTCGGCCACGTATTCCGAGAGTAATGGAGCCGCGCAAATCACGGTTAACACCACAATTCCTCTGATAGCTGGCTTCAGCAAGGATGGCCGGACCATCACGCTCGCACCGGCAAAATCGCAGATAACGACCACTGCGGGCCCCAGCCCCGCTGCGCCTGCACTACAGAACACTCCACGAGCCCCATCACAGCCGACAATTCCAGCTTCGACGCAACGGCGCTACTTCGCCGTGGTCGACGCTAGCCATGGGGGCACGGACAGGGGCGAAGCGCTTAGCCCCACGCTCGCCGAAAAAGATGTCACCTTGGCCTTCGCCCGGCTTCTCCGGCAGGAACTGGAGAGTCGCGGCATCTCCACCCTGGTGTTGCGCGATTCCGACGCCAACCTTTCTCTGGACGATCGCGCCTTTTTCGCTAACTCCACGCACGCAGCCGTCTATGTCGTGCTGCACGCCACTTCGACCGGCCACGGCGTGCGGGTCTACACCTCGATGCTTCCCTACTCAAATGGCGATGACCGCGGTCCCTTCCGCTCCTGGGCCACCGCGCAAGCTTCTTTCATGCCGCTGAGTCACATCGCTGCCGCCAGCGTGGCAGAAGCGTTGAAAAAGGATGAGATCACCGTCCGCGATCTGACTGCGCCGCTGCGGCCCTTAAACAATATTGTGACCGCTGCGATCGCAGTCGAAGTAGCACCGCCCGCTGCGAACGTCTCTGCGCTCACGGCTCCCGATTACCAACAACTCGTTGCCGGAGCCGTGGCGAACGGAATCGCGGCCGTCCGGGCTCAACTCGGAGCCGCGCCATAAAAGAGATCGGCTGATTTTGTGATCGAGCAATGTGGTCCTTTGATAACGTAAGGTCTTAAGTCTTGGATCACCAGATCACCCGATCTTGAAATCGCCCGATTCGACGCTCATGATCCCGCGCCATTTTTTTATCGCGCTCTCGGTGCTGCTCGGCGCTGTACTTGGCATGGGCATCTACGCTTGGCACATGCGTGGGCGCGCCGCTTCCACTCCCGCACCCTCCGTTGACACCCAGCCCGTTATCCCTCCCGCGGCTGGAAATACGGAACGGGTGACTCTGTTTGTCGCCTATGACGACATCGGCGTACTTCACGCACAGTCTGCTCAGATTCCGCTGCCTTCGGTGCGTCAACAACGCGCGGAAGAACTGCTGCGCGCTCTCATCACCCTCTATCTCGAGAAATCTTCCCCACATCCCTTGCCGCCCGGTTCTGACATTCGCAGCGTCTACCTAGTCGATCCCAGTCTCGCCGTGATCGACATCAACGCCGCTCTTGCCGACGGACACCGCTCTGGCGTGCTGGTCGAAGAACTCACGGTCGCGTCTCTCATTCAAACGCTGTCCGCGAATATCCCCGGTATTTTGAAAGTGAAAATTCTGGTGGAAGGCAAGCAGCGTGACACCCTCGCCGGTCACGCCGATCTATCGAACTTCTTCGACGTCTCTGCCGTTAGTCAACTCGCTTCGCAATTGCAATCGACGCAGTGAATTCGCCGCCCGGCAATGTGCATTCGCCGCTATCGTGCTTCGCCGATAGCAAAACTCCTTGGTCGGCGATATAATTCTTCGCAAGTTCCCAACGCTCACCCCTGAGCACAAGGAGCGCTTTCCATGGCCGTCAATACTGACAAATTGCATGAACTTCTAGGAAAAGCGATAGTGGATTTCGGAGCAACCTTTCACGCTGCCCTGGTACGCGTGGGGGATAAGCTCGGACTGTACAAGGCGCTGGCTACGGGCGGACCGCAAACACCTGCGGAACTAGCAAAACGCACCGGGACGGCCGAGCGCTACGTTCAGGAATGGCTCTGCAATCAGGCTGCGGGCGGCTACGTCACTTATGACGGCCAAGCGGAGAAATTCTCCTTAAGCGAAGAGCAGGCCTTCACACTAGCGGATGAAAACAGCCCGGCATTCTTGCCCGGCATGTTTCAAGTTGCTTTAGCCGCTATCAAGGCTGAAGAACAAATCACGGAACGGTTTAAAACCGGCAAAGGATTAGGCTGGCACGAGCATCACCCGGAGTTGTTTGTCGGCACAGAGCGTTTCTTCCGCCCGGGCTATGCCGCAAACCTGATTGCTTCGTGGATTCCCGCGCTCGAAGGCGTGACCGAAAAGCTTCAACAGGGAGCAACCGTGGCTGATGTGGGTTGCGGTCTTGGAGCCTCCACCATCCTCATGGCAAAGTCATATCCAAAATCGACTTTCTTTGGATTCGACTACCACGACAAGTCGATTGAGACGGCCAAGGAGCGGGCCAAAGATGCTGGGGTGGGCGATCGCATCCAGTTCAAAGTTGCAAAAGCCAAAGACTATCCGGGAGAAAATTACGATTTTATAACCTTCTTCGATTGCCTTCACGATATGGGAGATCCGGCCGGCGCCGCAGCCCACGTGCGCAGCACTTTGAAAAAGGATGGCACGTGGATGATTGTGGAACCTTCGGCCGGAGACAAGCTGGAGGATAATTTGCATCCGATCGGCCGAGCTTTTTATGGAGCATCCACGCTTCTCTGCACGCCCGCATCGCTGTCTCAGGAAGTCGGCCTGGCTTTGGGTGCGCAAGCGGGAGAAAAACGGCTGCGCAAGGTGGTCACAGCCGGCGGCTTTAAGACTTTCCGAAAGGCGACGCAAACTCCGTTCAATCTGATCTTCGAAGCGCGGCTATAGAGTTCCCCGAGTCGGGTCTTCGACTTAATAGCAGATTTCAATGTGTGGGGACCGCCGCCGCCCTCAGATCTCGGCCGGCAAAGCCCGCAGTGTGGCCCTTTGCTACTCCACCTTCTCGGCTACCCATCTCGAGATGGCGGTCACCAACTTCCTTGGCGCGAACCTGACCGACTCCGCCACCAGCCAGTTCCGGGTTCCCGAAATTACCAGTGTTTTTCCCGCCATCAACCCGCGATATCCGTCGCGCGCCACCTTTTCCGCATTCATCGCCCCAATTTTCTTGAACAGCCTTGAGTTCTCCATCCCGGCACGCTTCTGGAAGTTTGTGTCCGTGGCTCCCGGACACAAACAGCTCACCACCACGCCGGTTCCGGCTACCTCGTTCGCCAGGGCCTCGGAAAACGAAAGCACGTAAGCCTTGGTCGCGTAATAAACGGCCATCAACGGTCCGGGCTGAAAGGCCGCAGTGGACGCCACATTCATAATCTTCCCCTGACGGCCGGCGATCATCGCTGGCAGAAATAACCGCGTTAAGTGCGTGAGCGCTGTTACGTTCAATTGGATCTGTCCCAAAACTTCTTGCTCCGCCATTTCCGCGAAGTCACCAAAAACTCCGAATCCGGCGTTGTTCACCAGTACATCCACCGTTAGGCCTTCGGCTTTCAATTGCTCAAACAGCATCGTGACAGCCTGGTCCGCTGCTAAATCCAAGGTCACCGTCTTCACGGTGACCCCGAACTGCTCCCGTAGTTCACAGGCAACATGGTTGAGCCTATCGCCGCTGCGCGCCGCCAGCACCAGATTGTAGTGATCCCCGGCAAACAACTTGGCCAGTTCGTACCCGATCCCACCGGATGCCCCAGTAATTAATGCCGTCAAAGCCTTAGGTCCCATCTGGATTCCTCCAAAAATAAACTCACATCATCGACGGTCAAACTTCGGTTGTGCTCTGTGATCCGTGTTTAATGTTTTTGCTTCTGTTCTCGGCGACGACCTGATTTACGCAATGGTATAGTGGTACGACCGCTGCCTCGACATGCTGATTGTATAAACTTCCCGAGGGATCATCCGTCATGGCCATAGCCACTATCAATCCTGCTACCGGTGAAACGCTCCAAACATTCCAACCCTTGTCCAACTCCGAGATCGAGGAGAAACTCCGGCTAGCGGTCACTACCTTCCGGGCCGAACGCAAAACTCCGTTTGCCGAGCGCGCCCGCCGCATGCGCAAAGCGGCCGACATCTTAGAACGAGACAAGGATAAGTTCGCCCACCTCATGACCCTTGAAATGGGCAAGCCCTACAAAGCCGCGGTTGCCGAAGCGGTCAAGTGCACCACCGCCTGCCGCTATTACGCAGAGAATGCCGAGCAAATTCTCGCCGACGAGGTTATCGAAACCAGTGCCAAAAAGAGCTTTGTGCGCTATCGCCCGATTGGACCCATTCTCGCCGTCATGCCGTGGAATTTTCCTTTTTGGCAGGTGATCCGATTCGCAGCTCCCGCGCTGATGGCTGGAAACGTTGGACTGCTCAAGCATGCTTCTAACGTCCCCCAGTGCGCCCTGGCGATTGAAAAAATCTTTCTCGAAGCCGGATTTCCCGAAGGAGCCTTTCAGACCCTGCTCATCGGCTCTCAGCAAGTGGATGCGATTCTTAACGATCCACGCGTCGTCGCCGCGACTCTCACCGGAAGCGAACAAGCCGGCATCGAAGTTGGAGTCGCCGCCGCCAAGCGCATCAAGAAAGTCGTTCTCGAACTCGGCGGCAGCGATCCATTTATCGTGATGCCCAGCGCTGATCTGGACGCTGCTGTTGCCACCGCGGTCGAGGCACGCGTTATCAATAATGGCCAGTCCTGCATCGCCGCCAAACGTTTCATTATTCACGAATCCATCGCCGACGGCTTTGAAAAGAAATTTGTCGATCGCATGAAGAACCTGCGAATCGGCGACCCCTTCGATGAGAAAACTGAACTCGGACCACTGGCCACAGCGGATGCCGTAAAATCTCTCGACGCCGACGTGCAAAAGACTATCAAAGCCGGCGCCAAACTTTTAGCCGGAGGCCACAAGCTCGAACTCCCCGGCAACTACTACGCCCCCACGGTTCTCACCAACATTCCGAAAGAATCGCCAGCCTATCGTGAAGAGTTTTTCGGCCCCGTGGCCTCGCTGTTCCGCGTCAAAGATATCGACGAAGCCATTCGCCTCGCCAACGACAGCCGCTTCGGCCTGGGGGCCAGCGCCTGGACCACCGACAACGCAGAGCGCGAACGCTTCATCAACGAACTCGAATCCGGGATGGTCTTCATCAACAAGATGGTCGCTTCCGATCCTCGCATTCCCTTTGGCGGGGTAAAACACTCCGGCCATGGCCGCGAACTGGCCACCAATGGCATCCGTGAATTCATGAATATCAAAACAGTCTGGATCGCATAGGCCCCAACAAACGATTTTTTTGTCCTTTGGCAAGGGCGGCGCGACTTCAGCCGTGCCGCAAACCTCGGTAACGGAGTATTGGCTTCCACCTCTCAGGCACGTTCTTGACTATCAATTCTAAAGTAGTTAATATCACTACAGAGGGAACGGTCATGGAGAAAGCTATTTCAGCCGCTGATGCGAACCGGAAATTCTCGCAAGTTCTGCGCGAAGTACGAGAAGGTCGAAGCTATGTGGTCACCAGCCACGGCAGGCCGGTCGCCCGTATCGCTCCGGTCCAAACTGCGGCACAGCGCTCCACTGCGGCCAGTGCTCGCAACTCTTTGCTAGCCCGCCTGCGTCGCGAGCCGGTCGTCAACATCGGTCATTGGACAAGGGACGAACTCTACGAGTAACCGCGGGCGGCGAATATGAGACTCGCGCTGGATACCAATATCCTGGCATATGCCGAGGGCGTAAATGGCGCCGCCAAAAAAAAATCTGCGCTCGACATCATTCAAAAGCTGCCGCCCGAGAGCACATTCCTGCCCGTTCAGGTAATCGGGGAGCTTTTCCACGTGCTGGTTCGCAAAACCGGACGGACGCCCGAGCGCGCACGGGCCGCGCTCTTGAGCTGGCAAGATGCCTTTCCTCTGATCGAGACTTCGCCAGCCATCATGCTTGCCGCCGCGGATCTGGCCGTTCACCATCACTTCAGCATCTGGGATGCCGTCATCTTCTCCGCCGCCGCCGCCGCAGGTTGTAGGCTGCTTCTCACCGAAGACCTAAATTCCGGATTTACCTGGAGCGGTGTCACCGTCACCAATCCGTTTTCTGCCTACAGACATGAACTGCTGAACGGCATCCTTGGGTCCTGATGTATCACGCCGGTCTAAATCTCTCTCCGTTACCGTTCGTCGCGGTGAACCGTATCCATAGAGAAGGCGGGCAAACACACCGCAATGTATTCGGCGCCGTCTTCCTCGGGCGTGGAGTAGCGAACCCATTCTCCCGCATGCGCAATCACGCCTTGTCCGGCTTTCACTTCAAATGAACCAGTCTTGGATTCCACGAGGAGCGTGCCTTTCAGAACGATGGTGAACTCGTCGAAAGTTGGGGTCTGACCGGGCTCGAGCCAACCTTCCGGACTGCGCATATGCGCTACGCTGGTCGCGGATGTTTGTGAGTTGACGCGTCCAATATATTCGTCGATGAGTTTAGGTTTGTTACCAGCGGATTGAATGCGCGTGGGTTGCGAGATCAGGGTGGGCATAGAGTTATGCAGAAGAGTGTAACGCGGCGAAGAGCTTCGAGAAAATGCTTCGCCGCGCTACTAATCGCATCGCCGTCACGGGCAGGGATGCGCCACCGGGGGCGTCGGCGGAATCCCGGGGATGTGGGTTGCTGGTGTCCCCGGGGAATCGCCAATGGCCGGAGTTCCGGGAATGTCGATATCGGGCGTTCCCGGAGTACCGGGCGTGTAACAGATGCCGGGATCGTTGACCGGCGGCGGTATGAACTGTGGCCGCGGAGCGATGGGCTGCTCGGCCACTGGATGTTTCGCGGCGTCGCGAATGGCGTTCGCAACCTGATCCTGTTCCAAAGACAGCGGATGCTGCAGCACAACTTCGACTGGTGAACCCACATCAAGAAAAAAATTGTGAGTGTTCAGGATCAGCGCGAGTGATGCCACAGCCCCGATTGCCCCACCGACTGCGGCGCCGATCGCCGTGTCTTTTCCGGGCTCGGGCGGCCCGGTCAGGCTCGACGAAAGGCACCCCGGCGGCGGTCCCGTGCAGCCCGGCGGCAGCGTGCTGGTTAGAGTTGTACCCTGCGAACTCGCGAGCGAGTGTCCGATCAACGCGCCCATGCCTACGCCAGCGATTGGTAGCGCGAATCCTCCCACGATCCGGCCCTTGCCCGGATCTTTGATCGCGTAGCCGTCACCGCTCTCCATAGTGACAGGTCCGGCAACCGGCGCTACGTAGCCATCGGGATATGTGATCGACAAGGATTGCAAATACAGTTCTGCACGACCACCTCGTCGTGATAGCTTGTCCACTTTGCCCTGAACAAAGGTGCCTGGTGGGATGACGACTTCGTTGCCCGCAACAACCGGCGAAGTGGTTTGCGCGTAGACGTCGTCTCCGCGATGCACATAACGGCTCTGGATCGGGTGCATCAGCACCAGAGCCATGCGGGCTCCGGCGGGGACGATAATCGTCGCGGTATTTCGCGCTGGATTCGCAGAAGGGACGACATCTTGGCCATGCGAATCTGGGTTAGACGTTACTGGTTGCGGCACGTTGGATTGCTGCGCCAAACAGCCGATTGAGACGAACATTAAAACCAACACGAACGTTACGGTTCGACTTTGGTCGATTTTTGTTTTGTTTAAGAACAAGAAGGGGAAAAGACGAAGATTCGGAGACATCAGTGATACCTCCTGGAAGGCAAGGAACCTTCCCTTCTAAGGCGCTTTCAGAGCCTTACATCGACTCTCATTAGTGATGAACCGTAAGCCGTCACTTAAGTTGTATAGAGATTGGTGTGCATTTGAAAATATGAATGGAGTTACATAAAGACTTGTCAGAGTACGATGGGACCACACGCGGAACCACCCGAACCCACCCCTCATTCATTGGACCACTGCTTTGTCGCCAATATGCATCATTTACAATCGTCGCTTATGTTCTATCGTTCCGATAATCGCACCCCTGACCAACTACGCCCGATTTCCATCGTCCCCGATTTCATCACCACTGCCGAGGGTTCGGTGCTGATCGAAGTAGGAAACACGCGTGTCATCTGCACCGCGTCGATTGAAGAAGTGGTTCCACCATTCATGCGCAACACCGGCAAGGGCTGGATCTCGAGCGAGTACGCCATGATTCCCCGCGCCACGCTCACCCGCACCTCGCGCGAAGTCGCTAAGGGACGGCCCAGCGGCCGCACTCACGAGATTCAGCGCCTGATCGGACGCTCGCTCCGCGCTGTCACAGATCTCTCGCGCCTCGGCGAACGCACCATCTGGATTGACTGCGATGTAATTCAAGCCGACGGCGGCACGCGGACTGCCTCCATAACCGGCGCGTTCGTCGCCCTCGGCCTCGCGCTGGAGAAATTGGTGGAAGCCGGAACTCTGACCTCGGTTCCGTTAAGAGATTTTGTCGCCGCCGTGAGCGTGGGAATTGTGGATGGAGAAATTCTGCTCGATCTTTGTTACGAAGAAGACTCACGCGCCGATGTAGACATGAATTTCGTGATGACCGCCGGATACAAAATGGTCGAAGTCCAAGCCACCGCGGAGCGCCAGGCCTTCGATGAAGCTCAGTTCGCGAAGATGATGGCCTACGCGCGCCAGGGAGTGCAATCTCTGATCGCTAAACAGCAGGCAGTGTTGAGCAGTCTGACCTTGCGGCAATAACGGTGAGTATTATTGTCATTCCGAATCGGGCGCTGAGGCCGGTGAGGAACCTGTTTTCCGAGAACCCCGCTGCACCTCTCCGCTAGCAACCGGCGACTCCGCCGCTACCTTAGTTTTCCTCTTACCGAGAGACGCCGCAATAGCCTCTTCCACCGCCTGCAACTCATTCTTCTTGCCCAATCTTCGAGATCGCTTGCTCATGCTTCTATCTTAGAACCAATTCCTCACTCCCACTCGATTGTTCCCGGAGGCTTTGACGTAATGTCATAAACCACGCGATTGACGCCTTTCACTTCATTCACAATGCGTGTGGAGATATTTTTCAACACTTCGTGTGGCAGAGCTACCCAATCCGCTGTCATCCCATCCTCGGAACTCACCGCGCGCACTGCACAGGTGTACGCATAGGTGCGCATGTCGCCCATCACGCCCACCGACATCACCGGCAGCAATACTGCGAATGACTGCCATATTTTCGTGTACAGTCCCGCGCTCTTGATTTCGCTGACAACAATATCGTCGCATTCCCGCAGCAACGCCAGCCGCTCCGGCGTTATTTCTCCCAAGATGCGCACAGCCAGCCCCGGGCCCGGGAACGGCTGCCGCTGTAAAATTTCCTCCGGCATACCCAAGTCGCGGCCAATTTTGCGCACCTCATCTTTGAATAAATCTTTCAGCGGCTCGATCAGTTTCAATTTCATTTTCTCCGGCAGGCCACCCACGTTGTGATGCGACTTGATCACCTGCGATGGACCGCGCACGGAGCGAGATTCGATGACGTCCGGATAGAGTGTCCCCTGCACCAGATAGTCAACGCTTCCCTCCTCTTTCTCGATGCGATGCGCTTCGTCGTCAAATACCGCGATGAATTCGTTGCCGATGATCTTGCGTTTCTTCTCAGGATCGCTGACGCCTTTAAGCTTGTCGAGGAAGCGATCGGTCGCATCAACCGCGTCCAGTCGCAGCCCAAGTTTGTCGCGTAACGTCTGCTGCACTTTCTCAAACTCGTTCTTGCGGAGCACTCCGTTATTGACGAAGATGCACGTCAGCCGCGACTTTCCGTTGGCATCGCGCAGGGCACGGTCCACCAGCACGGCCGCGACCGAAGAATCCACTCCGCCGGAAAGCGCACAGATGGCTCGTCCCTTTCCAACTTGTTGCCGGACCTGTTCGATCGTCGAATCGATGAAATGCTGCGGCGTCCACAGCGGCTGCGCGCCACAGATTTTAAACACAAAGTTCCGCAACATTTCCGTTCCATTTCGCGTGTGGTGAACCTCGGGATGGAACTGCACCGCAAACCACTGCTTTGCGACATTCTGAATTCCCGCAACTGCGTGAGCAGTCTTCGCTGTGAGCTCAAAGCCAGGAGGCAACTCCAGCGCCTCGTCACCATGCGACATCCAGACTGGCTGCCGCTTGTCGAGGCCCTGAAACAATACTGACTCGACAACAATATCGATTTCCGCGTGCCCGTACTCTCGCTTGTCCGCCGGGCGCACTTTGCCTCCAAGCGTGTGCACCATGAATTGCAGCCCGTAGCAAATGCCGAGCACGGGTACCCCCAACTCGAAGACATGCGCATCCGCGGGTGGCGCGTCTTTATCGTAGACGGACCATGGCGCTCCCGAGAGCACAATGCCGACCGGCGCATAGCTCTTTACTTCGTCGAGCGCAGCGGTGCAGGGCAGCACGACGGAAAAAACATTCTGTTCGCGGATGCGGCGCGCGATAAGTTGCGTATACTGCGCGCCAAAATCGAGGATGACGATCGATTGGTTAAAGACGGATTGACTAAGGACAGATTGATTAAGGAGGGATTGGGTTTCCACGAATGAGTTTCTCAAATCGGATGATTTGTGTAAAGCGCGGGAAGTAAGAGAGATCAGTTATGTCTCCGCGGCCAGATTTGGAAGATCGCTGAGAATGGGTTCTGTGTGATCGATCGAGGTTTCGACCTGAGTTTTGCTTTCCGAAAGAGGCCCTGGGGAAACGGGCACCGCTGCCGCTAATGCGGGTGGCATTTCCGCGATGCACACGTAACCGGCGAGACGTACCATGTAAAGCCAGTCCACGATCGCGAAATAAGCTAGCGTCACCAAAATGATTGCGGCAATTACAAGTCGCGCCGGCATGACTTGGGCGAAAGCGAGCGGAAACGCAGCCACGCTGGTGGCAATGCTGAACGCAACCAGATGCGCAAGGCCCGTCCAGGTGCTCACTGCGCAAACTGAGCCGAGATGCTCGCGGGAAAAAGTGACGGCTGCGGAGGTTGATGCCAACGCATCTTCTCCGTCGCGCACTGCGAAAATCCCAGCCAGCATGAGCCACCAATTCAGCATCCAACCCACGATGCAGATAAATGCCGCGAGGGGAACAAATAGAATGATGCCTAGCCCCGGTCGCGGGTTTGTCGACGTCGAAACGAAACCAATGAGGATTGCCGCACCCCCAAGGGCCAGAATTACAGCCAGAAACAGCATGAGGCGCAGACAATTGAGGACGATTAAGGCTTGAATGGGCCGCGGTTCTTGCCCAACGGATGCGTTCGCGGAAAAGTATGTAACATCGCCGCGGAAATAATCCAGCAGAGCGCGCACGGTTGCCAGTCGGCCTACGGAAGCCGCGATAATCCACAGCGAGGAAAGCGACAGAGCCACGAGCAAGGCCGCCAGCACGGCACGATTCAGGCTACCGCGGAGAATATGGGCGATGGCTCGTCCCACGAGCGCGGGTTGTCGAGTCGACAACAAAGTCGCATCGGCACTGGTTACTGGCAACGTGTCGAGATATTCGACACTATAAAAAAGCGCCAAGACAGCGGCGGTTGCCCCGAGCGCCCAACGCCACGAAATCTCCGCAATAATCAGCGAGGGCTGGCGAAATATAGCGCGAAAGCCTTCGATTGTGGGCGAGGGGCGCGACATAAATTGTTGCTGGTTCTCGATTTTGCTCGCTCCTAGAATAGCGTACATCGAAGGCGGGTGTTATTTCGCGCAAAGAACACAGCGCTGTTTGTCCATTAACTTTACATACATCGCCCCACGATATATGCATCCGATCATCCTCGATGGGCATCTCTTCACGAAGAAGGCAAGAATAAGTTCAGGAGAAAATAGAAATGAAATTCATACAATATTTGGCTTCGTTCGCGGTTGTAGCCCTCGTGCTGTCATTGAACGCATTCGCGAAGGACAATAATTCCGGGAAATTTACACTCACAGATACGGTGCAAGTGGGCTCAACGCAACTCGCGCCCGGCAGTTATAAGGCCGAGTGGAACGGTCCAGCCAATGACTTGAAAATAGACATTATGAAAAACGGAAAGACCGTCGCCACAGCTCAAGGGAAAATGCAGGACCTGCAAAAACCTGCTCCTTACTCTGCAGTTCTCACTAAGACACTGCAAAACAACACCAAGCAACTGGACGAGATCGAGTTCGATAAACACACCGAAGCGATCGTACTGGGTGGGGAATAGGAGCTGCATTCGGGGTGGTTTCATTGCTCGATACGGGTTCGCGCGATGCGGGCCCGTTTTCTTTTCCCTTAATAGCAGTTTATTTCACAACAATGTTCAGGAGTTTTCCGGGAACGTAAATCGTCTTTACGATTTGCTTGCCGGTGATCGCCGATTTCACTTTCTGATCGGCGAGTGCGCGTTCGATGACCACGCTCTCCGCGGCATCAGCAGGCACTACGATGCGACCGCGCAACTTACCATTCACCTGCACCGGGATTTCGAGTTCTTCTTCCTTGGCTAGAGCGGGATCGTATTTTGGCCATGGAACTTTGAGCAAGCTTCCCTTTTTGCCGATCATCTCCCACAGTTCGTGGGCGAGATAAGGCGCAAAGGGAGCAAGCAACAGAATCAAATCGCGCTGCACCTCGGCAAGTAAAGCCGCCGAAGAGCTTTTGGCATGGGAGGCGGCATTTTCCTCGTAGGCTTGAAGGGCGTTCACCAACTCCATGATGGCAGAGATGCAGGTATTGAAATGCCAGCGTCCCTGAAAGTCATCGCTGACACGCTTGATCGTTTGATGGAGCTTGCGTTGAATCTGACGCTCCGCCGGAGATAGGGACGCGGCAGACAAACTCTGCACGGATCCATCGCGAGTATTGGCGGCATTTCTTAAGATGAAGCGATAGACCTTGCCCAAGAATCTTTGGATGCCCGCTATGCCGGAATCTTGCCAGTCGAGGTCGCGGTCGGGCGGCGCGGCGAAGAGGCTGTAAAGGCGCGCGGCATCGGCGCCATAGCGCGCGACCATATCGTCCGGGCTGACGACATTTCCCAAGCTCTTCGACATTTTTGCGCCGTCTTTAATCACCATGCCTTGGGTAAAGAGGCGCTCAACCGGTTCGTCGTTGGTGATGAGACCGAGATCGCGCATGAACTTCGTCCAGAAGCGCGAATAGATCAAATGCAAAATCGCGTGCTCCACGCCGCCAATATATTGATCGATGGGAAACCAATACTGCGCCGCCTTCGAGTCAAACGGCGCGTGGTCGTTGTGCGCATCGGTGTAACGATAGAAATACCAGGAAGAATCGACGAAGGTGTCCATCGTGTCTGTTTCGCGACGCGCCGGACCTCCGCACTTCGGACAAGTCGCGTTTACGAACTCCGGCAAGCTGCTGAGCGGCGATCCAAGAGCGTGCCCAATATCGACGTTCTCCGGCAAAATTACCGGCAAATCTTTTTCCGGCACGGGGACAATGCCGTCTTTTTCGCAATAGAGCATCGGAATCGGCGTGCCCCAGTAGCGCTGCCGCGAGATTCCCCAATCCTTCAAACGATACGTGACGGTGGCTTTACCGAAATTGTTTTCTTCTGCAAACTTCGACATTTTTTTGATGGCGTCAGCGCACTCCAGCCCGCTGTAGGGCCCAGAATTAATCAACATGCCATCGTGCGCGACGAACGGAAGCGCAGGCTCAGTCATGGTTTCTTCCGGATCATTTGAAATGGGAAGCACCACGAGACGGATTTCCAGCTTGTATTTCTTCGCAAACTCATAGTCCCGCTCGTCATGCGCGGGCACGCTCATGATGGCGCCGGTGCCGTAATCCATCAGGATGTAGTTCGCCACCCAAATTGGAATCTTTTCTTTGTTGAACGGATTGATAGCATAACGGCCGGTCGGCACCCCGTGCTTTTCAATTTCGCCGATATCGCCTGCCTCTTTGGCTTTGCGCTGTTCAGCGATGAGCTGATCGACTTTGGCGCGGAGTTCGGGATTGGCTGCGGCTAGATCCCCGACAATGGGATGCTGTGGCGCGAGCTGCACCGAAGTAGCGCCGAAGATGGTATCGACACGCGTCGTAAAAACGCTAATCGTTCCCCCGGCCGGACCGAATCCGCCGCGGTTTTCGGGGTAGTCGAGTTTGAAATCGACGAGCGTGCCTTCACTTCGGCCGATCCAGTTGCGCTGCATGGTGCGGACTTTTTCCGGCCAGCCGTCTAATTTCTCGAGATCGCGCAACAATTCGTCGGCATAATTCGTAATGCGCAAAAACCACTGCTCAAGTTCTCGCTGTTCTACAAGCGTATCTTCGTGCCGCCAGCAACGGCCGTCGACGACCTGTTCGTTAGCAAGGACGGTGCAACATTTCGGGCACCAGTTAACTCGGCTGTTCTTGCGATAGGCCAAACCCTTCTCGTAAAACTTGAGAAAGAACCACTGATTCCAGCGATAGTAATCGGGCAGGCAGGTGGTGACTTCGCGCGACCAATCGTAGGCGAAGCCGAGGCGATTCATCTGCGCCTTCATTTTGGCGATATTGCCCAGCGTCCACTGGCGCGGCGGCGTATTGTTCTGGATGGCCGCGTTTTCCGCTGGCAGGCCGAAGGAATCCCATCCCATGGGATGAAGCACGTTATAGCCGTTCATCCACATATAGCGGGCGAGAGCATCGCCGATGGAATAGTTGCGCACGTGTCCCATGTGGAGTGCGCCAGAAGGATACGGCAACATTTCGAGGACGTAGTATTTCTTTTTTTCGGAACCGGAGGGATCTGCCGCGTAAAGATTCGGCTCGTTCTGCCAGCGCTCAAACCATTTGCTTTCGACGCGCTGGGGATTGTAGCGGTCGTCATTCCGGTCGGCGTCGCTTCGCTGATTAACACCAGCGGTTATTTCCTGCAATTTATCTTGCGGTGGCATAGAGGGGTCAGACAGGCTCAAGCGTAAACCTTGTATTTTACAATGAGGCGCCTCAGGCGTGTGCAAACACTGGCCCAGTTCGTGATCTCAATTCGATATCTTAACTGGAGATTAACGATCGAGCGCACCGACCCAGATCGCACCTACTTTATCTCTTTCGCTGGCTTGCCGGCGAACGATGCAGCAGTTTGTCGTAGTCGCGGGCATAAGCGCGAAGGCCGAAAGCTGGCGTGCTTTTGGTATAACCGGCGACGAGTTGGTCCTGGTAATGGTCCAGATAAAAGTCGAAGGGATCGCGGGGATCCATATCGATCATGATGAGATCGGCATCCCGCATGGTTGACTTGCCGAAGCGAAGACCTGCACAATGTCATTGCCCTGCACGCGCACGGCAGTGACTCTTCCTTGAATGTGACGTGATGGAAGAATTTCTTCGGGATTAAGGATCAAGTCATCTTTGTCGGCGGAGATGCCTTGAATCTTTTTTGTATCGATCATGCGGGCGATGTCCATGCCCAATAAATCCAGAAGGCCCTTCACAGGGAGATGTGCGGCTTTGAGGCGTTCCGTGCAGACGAATTCTTCCATCTCCCTCCACCTTGAGCACCCCTATAGTTTCGAATGAAACGTCGCCCTTCTGGGGAAGCTTGCCTTTTATGACAAGTTGATTTTTTTGCTCTCGATGCTCAGGTCCTTGATCGGAGCATTGGAAGCAGATAGCACGTTTTGATTGAGCACCTGTGCTAACGCGTCGCAGCTGATGGCGATTTCGGCTGAATTCAAGGCGAGGCTAAAGGAATTCTTGTCGTCGAACACCGGGATGTCTCCGGATTTTGTCGGAAGGATTTCTCCCTGAAGGTCGACGACGTGCACGGCAATCGGGCTCGTGTAGTGATACATGACATTCTTCATCGCGATCTGGACATTCGCTTCCGACCCTTCGCTAGCATGGGCGGAGCCGCGATTCGGCAGGATTAGAAACAGGCCAATGACAGCAGCTAAAAAGAGGCAGACTGCGCACCAGGTCTTCGTGGTCATGGGAAATAGGATGCCACGATACTCAGGCAGGCAGGGCTAGGACACCAGCTTCTTCAGGGCTTCAACATTCTTGCGGTCATCGCCAGGCTCGTCAATCGGAGTCTCCGCAATAAAGGCAGCGTGGGCGAGGCCCAGATCATTCAGCAGAATGCGAAATGGTTCCGTGCCAATTGTTCCCTTCCCGATGTGCTGATGGCGGTCGAGCTTCGATCCGCGCGCCGCTTTGGCGTCGTTGCAGTGGACAACCTTCACATTGTTCAGTCCAATAGTGGCATCGAGTTGTTGAAGGGTTTGGCCGATACCTTCGTTGCTGACGATGTCATACCCGGCGACGTGGGTGTGGCAAGTATCAATGCAAGCCGCGATGGGCACGATTCCACGAAGTCGATTGATCACTTCGGCGACTTGCTCGAAGCTGCCGCCCAGAGAGAATTCCGCTCCGGCGGTATTTTCGATCAGGATAGTGAGTCCAGCGCTGGCCAGGTCAACGCCTTGGGTGGACGCGGCAATGGCAGCGGCGGTTTGCAGGAGCCCGGCCTCGCGATCGGAACCGCGAAATGACCCGGGATGCAAGACAAGAAAGTCGGCGCACATCGCCAGTGCGCGTTCCACTTCTCCGCGGAACGCCTCGATGGATTTTTTGAGAAACAGTTGATTCGTGCTGGCGAGATTCACCAGATAATTAGCGTGGATGACGAGCGGGTTAAGGTCATACTTGGCTCGAAGGCGAATCATTTCCTCGCACACAGGATGGCTCAGTTCGTAAGGTGCCCATTGGCGCGGGCTGGAGGAAAAAACTTGCAGCGTGTTGCAGCCCAGGCGGTAGGCACGCTCGGCGGCATTGTGGATTCCTCCGGCAGTGGAGGTATGAATGCCGATGCGGCGGGGAGTGAGGCGCGGCGGGCGTTTTGGTGCGGGACGGGCGAGAATATCTGGCTCGCGGGCCATGGTGCGAGGCATGGGACAAGTATAAGTCGAGACGAAGAATCCCAGGCCTACCTCGTCGGGGTGCTGCGTTTGCGGTGCAGCGGCGGCAACGGTAGACTTGATGGGCTACCTCTTGCCCGCACTGGCGCCACTGGGCAGGTTGGACGGTTGTCCCGCATGATTCGTCAAGAGGAAAATTATGCTAGTCGTGATGAAGGCGCACGCTACCGAGGAGCAGGTACGCGGCGTCTGCGAAAAGATTGAAAAGCTGGGCTATCGCGCGCATGCCATGCCAGGAGCGCAACGTACCGCGATCGGTATCACCGGAAACAGGAGCGAAGTAGAACAAGGCACGCTGGAGGAAATGCCAGGCGTGCAGGAAGTAATTAAAGTTTCCAAGCCCTACAAGCTGGTGAGCCGCGACATTAAAGAAGACAACACGATCATCCGTTTCGCGGGGACGGCCGCGACAATTGGTGGCCCCGGGCTGGCGATTGTGGCGGGACCGTGCGCCATCGAAAGCCGCGAGCAGGCCTTTGCCGTAGCCGAGCGCGTGCATCGCGCCGGGGCACAGTTCTTCCGCGGAGGAGCGTACAAGCCGCGAACGTCTCCATATTCGTTTCAGGGATTGGGCGAAGAAGGTCTGCGGATCATGACAGAGATTCGTGATCAATATGGGATGAAGATTATTACGGAAGCAATCGATAACGAGTCGCTTGATCTGGTGGAAGAGTATGCGGACATGATCCAGATTGGGGCGCGGAACATGCAGAATTTTTCGCTGCTGAAGCGCGCGGGACGGGCGAAGAAGCCGGTGCTGCTCAAGCGTGGCATGTCGGCGACTTTGGAAGAGTTTTTAATGGCAGCGGAATACATTTTGAGCGAGGGCAATTACAATGTGGCCCTGTGCGAGCGCGGAGTGCGGACCTTTGCCGATCATACCCGCAATACTCTGGACCTAAGCCTGATTCCCGCCGTCCAGCGGCTGAGCCATTTGCCGATTTTTGTTGATCCCAGTCATGGTACGGGGAAACGAAACAAAGTTACACCTCTGTCGCGCGCGGCCGTGGCCGTAGGTGCCGACGGACTGATGGTGGAAGTGCATAACAAGCCCGACGAGGCGATGTCCGATGGTCCGCAGTCGCTGTTTCCCGATCAGTTTGATGAATTGATGACGCAGGTGCGGCAGATTGCGGCAGTGGTGGGCAGGACAGTGCCGGGCATTGGGGTTCGGGAGACGGTAGGGGTGAAGTAGTAGATTCAAGATGCAGTGATGACCCCGACATGGTCAGGACGACTTTCGCTCATCCATGCAAAGAACTGTAAAGTCAGTGGCGCTTTTTTCGGCGCTGAGCCAAGCTATGAGGGTTGCGAGAAGCTCGATACTAGGGAATTACGTAACTTGATGAGAGACTGGCTTATGTTGCGCAGTGTGAGTTCTAGTTCGGGATTGAAGGCCCTCGTTTTAGCCACAGCCTTACTCGCTTATCCTTGCACATCGTTTGCCCAGCACGGTGGCGGCGGTGGCCATATCGGCGGCTCCGCGGCTGGCGGTGGTGGCCTGAGCTCCGGCAACCGAGCGAGCGGAGTCGAGAATAAGGACGACTTGCGGGATTTTCACGAGATCATGGCCGTGCAGGCTAGCAATGAGCAGAAAGCTGCGTATGCAGCCATGGTCAAGAGCGCCGCGGCCGCCAGCGCGCAGTTGCAGGGTTTCGTCGCACTGTTAGACAAGCAAAACAATGCATCGGAAATTGCCCAGCGCGATAAAAGTTTCGCAGATGCGATCGAAACGGCGCGAACATTAAATAAGAAATTTCTCGAGGGTTTTTCCGAGCCTCAAAAATCCGGACTGAAAGAAATTACCAAAAGATTAGGGAAAGCGGATTCCGAACTGGCACAACAGGCCAGGTCATTGGACCAGCAAGTGGAAGTGAATGCGGCGAGTGCTCAGATGGCGGCCACGGCACGAAGCGTAGAGGGAGCTCTCAGCGGCTTTCAGCGCGAACAGGCCGATCTGGGCGACGAGATGAGCATTTCGAACTCGAACGCCACTTCGGACGTTGCTTTCAACATCCCGACGGTCAAAAAGAAAGTCAACTTCGCCGATCAGGCGTTTATCATCATGACGTCGGGAACGATTTCGAAGGCGGTTGCGGAAGCTGGCCAAAGTAAGTTTGCGATGGAACTGACCGCCGACATGTCTGACCTGCAACAAACCATTACGGATGTTCTGCACGCGAAACTCGATACGTCCGATCGATGCGGTGAACGCATTACGCTGCAGACAGCGGCCCTCACCCCGCAGGAACCCGCCAGCCTGGTGGTTGCGCAACTACATTACGAGCGATGGACGTGTGGCACACTGTTTGGCCGGGAGAGCGTGAACGAAATCGTCGAAGGCAGCGGGACCATCGAAGTGAAGCTGATTCCGGCCGTTGCAGAAGACGGCAGTCTGCGTTTGTCGGCAAAAATCGACCGCATTGATGCCGAAGGACTGGTCGGGGACTTGATGCGTTCGGACACCCTGGGTAACACTTTGCGTGACAGAATTTCAGACTCGGTCCTGTCCGCCCTGCAGCAGGGTGCCGACTTCAAGACTGCGCTGCCGGCTGGCGCGCGGAGTTATGCGACGCTGCAGCGGGCTACGTTTCAGGGTACGGGCTCAGGGAAGTTGCTCGCGGTGTTCGAAGGAGAAATTAGAGTTTCGAACGAGAATCTGACTGCAGTCACTCGCGAATTGCAGGAACGATCATTGCAGTCCGCGGAAGAACGGCCCGAGCTGACGGCGCGCTAGAGCGTAGCCGGAAAGCGGGGCTCTGGTAATGTTATTGCTTCCGGTTTTTCCCGGGAAGCAGCTTTCATCTTGCGAAAACTCCTCTTCATCGCTGTTTTGCTTCCGCTGTCGGGCGCGGCCGGATGGTGGTATTTCCGTGAGCAACCCCTTCCCGATTACGGGCCTGCCTATCGTGAGTATGCGTACGTCAGCAATGGCAAAAGCAATACTGTCACGGTAATCGATCTGCGCACGTTTCAACTGACAAAAACAATTCCTGTAGGCGTCTCGCCGACCGGGATTGCGGCCAACAGCAAGAGGAATGAAATTTATGTGGTGAACTCGGGATCGAACAACGTCAGCGTTATCGACGCGGAGCGAAATGCCGTTGTGGCAACGATTGGAGTTCACGGGCGGCCATATTTTATCGATGTATCGGAAGACGGCAGGCGGGCATATGTGGCGAACTCAGGGTCGGCGAATGTCTCGGTCATCGACTTGGAGACGCGTACCGTGCTGGGAAATGTGCGGGTGGGTTCCGAGCCGGGACTGGCGCGGGTTTCACCGGACGGAGCGACCGTGGTCGTCTCCAATCGCGGCGACAATACGGTTTCGGTGATCGACGCCAGGTCGCTGCGGGTGCGGGCGACGCTACCGGTTTGCCAGCAACCGGAGGATATCGCCATTCTTCCGAGTTCGAGCAAAGCGTTTGTGGCGTGTTCCGGTTCGTCGCAGGTGGCCTCGATTGCTCTCAAGATGGCCGGCAGCGAGCCGGCAACCGATCACGTTCTCGCACTGCTGGATGTTGGGCGCACGCCGGTCAATCTGGCATTGAAACCGGATGGCGGTGAATTGATGGTTTGTGATTTTGATTCCGACAGCATTTCAATCGTCGAAACGGGCAACGATGAAGTGGGCAGCAGCGTATTGATCGGGCAGCATCCCGCGCACGGAATCGTTTCCGCTGATAACTCCCGGCTATACGTCAGCAACTTCGGATCCGATAGCGTAGCAGTTTACGACATCGATCTAGGCAAGCGAATTGCCACCATGCCTGTGGGCAGCCATCCCGATGGGTTAGCTTTGTCGCCAGACCAGAGATATTTACTAGTGCTCGATACGCAAGCCGGCGATGTAACCGTGATTCAGAAACGAACAGCGCGGAAACTGGAACCGACGGAATATTCGCTGCTCACAATGATCCCGGTAGGCGTGCAGCCCAATGGAATTGTGGTGAAATCATTCATGGTCAGCAAGCCGACCCCGATGAAATGAAACTATTCGAGCGCAGAAGGAGTTCCAACCGAATTAATTTCTACGAAGTCGAGACCGTCCTGGAGCAAAATTTGTCGAGAGCCGCTTTCAGATCGGCGGCAATGGCTGGGGCCTCGCGGGATTCGATATCCCGGCGCGGCATCATGTAGACCAGTTTGCCATCGCGGAGAATAGCGATGGAAGGCGAGGACGGCGGCTGACCCGTGAAGTAGCTGCGGGCGCGTTCGGTGGCCTCGGCGTCTTGTCCGGCGAACACGGCGAACGCTTTATCAGGATGCACGGCCTTTTCCAGGGCCATGCGGACGGCTGGACGCATACGACCCGCGGCGCATCCGCAAATCGAATTCACGATCACCAACGTAGTGCCCGGTCGCGCTTTTAGCTCAAGATCGACGGCATCGGCTGTGCGCAACTCTTCGATGCCCAGCCGAGTTAACTCTTCGCGCATTGGGATAACCATAATTTCCGGATACATCGTGAATTCTCCTTTATCTTCCAACGTTAATAATCGCAAGTTTGATTCTAACTCAGAAATCATTCGATCGATCTTAAGAGCGTGATTCTGTAGCGTCCTCCATGACGGAGGTGAGAATCTCCGCAGTAAGCAACCGATCCCCTCGCGAAAGCAACGAAACATGGATCAACTTTAGAGGATTGCTGGAAAATTAAAGGAGGCCATGGCAGATGGACAAAGAATCGCGGTTCTTCAGTTCATGGATATTGGCGGGCGCGCTGATGTTTTCCGTACTGGGCACGGCGTGCGAGCATCATCACTATTACCGGGTTTATGACCCTTATTACAGCGATTACCACGTTTGGAACCACGATGAAGATGTCTATTACCATCAGTGGGCGCGCGAGAATCATGCCGACGAACACAGAGACTTCCGCCAGCTACCTCCTGAGCAACAGAAAGAATATTGGACCTGGCGTCACAGCCACGGTGACCATGACCACAATCACGATAACCAACACTAAACTGACGTTTCCGGTTAAAGAGCAAGCGAGCGTCGCACGCTCGCCTGCTCGGCAAGAAATCGCGCGGGAAGGCTTCTAATGAAGTGCAGTTGGAGAATTCTGCGCGATGATCAACGACCAGTTGACGAGATTGATAAAACGGTCGGGCATGATTCCGATGAAGAGTGTGGCAAATGCAGTGACGGCCAGGGCGGCGCGCATCATCCAACTCACCGGCAGCACTCCTCGTTCTTCGGGCTTCCCCATGAACATGGCGTTCGCCATTTTTAAGTAGTAGTACAAGCCGAACACGGAATACGCCACTCCCAAAGACGCCAGCGCGTAGTGTCCGGTTTCGATAAGGCTCAGAAAGATGAAATATTTTCCCCAGAAGCCGGCCAGCGGCGGAATACCGGCAAGTGACAGCAGGAAGATCAGCATGAGGACAGCTTCCACAGGGGCACGCGAGTAGAGGCCGTTGAGATCGTCGAGTTCATCGCCAATTACGTTGCGGTGGCGCAGCGATGTAATCACGCCGAAGGCGCCAAGGTTCATGAACGTGTAGACCAGCAGATAGATCAGAATTCCTTTGATGCCATCCGGGCTGAGCTGCGTTGAAGTGCCGGCAATCAGGCCGAGCAGCATATAGCCGACGTGTGCGATGGAAGAATAAGCTAGCAGCCGCTTCGTATTCGTCTGCGTGAGCGCGGCAAAGTTTGCGCCGGTCATGGTTGCAATGGAAACGAACACGAAGAGCGGAACATAGACAGGCCGCATCGCGGCCAAACCTATTATGGCGTTTGGAAAGGTTGGATATGTAGCGCCCATGATGCGCAACAGCATCGCCCAACCCGCAGCTTTGACCGCGACCGACATGAATCCGGTGATGCAGGTGGGCGCGCCCTCGTAGGCATCCGGCGCCCATTGATGAAAAGGGACAGCCGCGATCTTGAATAAGAGTCCAGTCACCGTGGTTAACAAAGCCACAATCGCGACTGGGTTGTGAGGATCTTTGGCATAGATCACCGCAAGCCGGTGTCCGATATCGCCCAGGTCTGTGCTGTCGGTAAGTCCATACAAGAGCGAGAGGCCGTAAGCGAAGATGCCGGAGGAGAATGCTCCCAGCAACAGATACTTCAGCGCAGCCTCGTTGGACCGGCGATCACGGCGCAGGAATCCGACAAGCACGTAGGTGGAAATCGCCATCAGTTCGAGGCCGATGAAGATGAGCACGATATCGAAACCGGCGGCCATGCACATCATGCCGACGACCGAGAGCAACATCAGAGCGTAATACTCGCCGTGGTTTTCATGCTCGGTCTTCATATAACGCACCGACATGAGAATGGAAATCGCAGTCGCGGCGAGGAAGAGATAAAAGAAGAAGAGAGCGCAACGGTCCACCAGCAAGCTATCCATCATGCCGAGCGAACCCATGGAGACGGAGCGGTTCAGGTGCATCCAATGCTGAATCTTCCACAC
>JBAVQD010000074.1:0-4663 GCA_049693675.1 Candidatus Sulfotelmatobacter sp.
ATCCCTCTTTCACCGTACCAGGAGGGAGTGAGATTTCGGAACCAGCCCCTCAGGGACGACATCAGATTTAATCACACCACTGCTCATATAATGAATATGTTTTGATAAGATCGATGCACGCCGAAAATCTCCGATCTGAATTCGAAAAACGCTTCGGCACTTCCTGCACAATCTTCCGCGCCCCCGGCCGCGTCAACCTGATCGGCGAGCACACCGACTACAACGACGGCTACGTAATGCCCGCCGCGATCGCCTTCGACACTTTCGTGGCCTGCGCGAAAACCAATAGCGGAGATATAGCGGTCCAGTCGCTCCAGGATCCCGAAGCCGCAACGTTCCCGGTTCACGAAGCGAAACCTCAGCCCGCGCACAAGTGGACCGATTACGTACGCGGCGTTCTGATTCAGCTGCAACGCGCAGGCTTCGCCATTCCCGGCGCGCATCTTCTGATTGATGGACAAGTCCCTATCGGCGCCGGATTGAGCTCCTCCGCAGCTCTGGAGGTCGCCACAGCCCTCGCTCTCCTTAGTTTTTCGAAGCGTTCCATGGACTCCACCGCAATCACAAAGCTTTGCCAGCGTGCGGAGAATGAATTCGTCGGCTCCCGCTGCGGCATCATGGATCAATTCGCTTCGCTGCACGGCCGCGCCGGAAACGCATTGCTGCTGGACTGTCGCTCTCTTGCTCTTCGTCTTATCCCCTTGCCGGAACATGTCAGTCTTGTAATCTGCAACACCATGGTGAAGCATTCTGTTGCGCACGGCGAGTACAACATTCGCCGCGCGGAATGTGAAGCCGGTGTTCGCTATTTCGCTCAGCATCGAAAAACCGTGCGCGCATTGCGCGACGTCACCGAGGATGATTTGCGCCAGTTCGGCAGCGGACTCTCAGATGTATTATTCCGGCGGTGCAGACACGTAGTCACAGAGAATGCGCGCGTCCTCGCTGCTTCCCACGCTCTCGAATCCAGCGACCTTAAGCGCTTCGGCCAACTGATGTACGATTCACATCGCAGCCTAAAGGATGATTTCGAAGTCAGTTGCTCCGAACTGGATACCATGGTCGAACTGGCGCGAAAGCTTCCCGGTGTCGATGGGGCCCGCATGACCGGCGGCGGCTTTGGCGGCTGTACGATCAATCTGGTGGAATCGAGCCAAGCTCGCCAATTCCGCGAACGAATCATTAACGCCTATCAGCACGCAACTCAAATTCGTCCAGAAGTTTATATTACGCACGCCGCACCCGGCGCCGGTCCAGCGATTGAATAGAATGAAGCAACCACCGAGCGATGGCAGGACCGTGGAAGAGCGGCGCTTCAGCGCCGCGTCAACCGCAATACAAATGCGGACTTTAGCCGCCGTGGTCGCATCATCCGTGCGGAAGGTTTTTATCAACTAAACCTCGCACCCGAAAAGATATAACGCGTGACCAATACATCACCCTCTACCGACTCCTCCCATCGCCGCCTGAATATCCTCACCGGCGAATGGGTTCTGGTTTCCCCGCATCGCGCGCAACGCCCCTGGCAAGGTCAAGTGGAAATCGCATCCCAGCGTCCCGAGCCACCTTACGATCCTTCCTGTTATCTTTGTCCGGGCAACACCCGTGGCGGCGGCCAACGCAATCCCGCGTATTCCTCCGTCTTTGTTTTTGACAACGATTACCCCGCGCTTCGTCCCGACCCGGTAAGAAGAGAGAGCCAGCAGAACGAGCTGATTGTTTCGCAGCCGGAATCAGGCATCTGCCGCGTCGGATGCTTTTCTCCCCGCCACGATCTAACCCTGGCGGGAATGAACCAAAAAGAAATCGTCGCAGTCATCGAAATGTGGCGCCAGCAATTCGCCGATCTCGGAGGCCGCGACTTCATCAACTACGTTCAGATTTTCGAGAACCGCGGCGCCATGATGGGCGCCAGCAATCCTCATCCGCATTGCCAGATTTGGGGAACCAGTTCCCTTCCCAATGAGCTCGCCAAGGAACAAACGTCGCAACGCAATTACCTGCAATCACACCAGCAATGCCTGCTCTGCGAATATTTGCGCATCGAGAAATCCTCCGGCGAGCGCCTGATCTTTGAAAACAAACATTTCATCGTCCTCGTTCCCTTCTGGGCGGTCTGGCCCTTCGAAACCTTAATTCTGCCCCGCGAGCACATGGCAGATCTCTCCCGGCTAACCACCAGCCAGAGCGAACAACTCGCCGACACATTGCAGAAGGTCACTTCCTGTTATGACCGCCTATTCGACACACCTTTCCCGTACTCCATGGGTTTTCATCAGCAGCCAACCGATGGCCAGCCTCACGAGGAATGGCATCTGCACGCCCATTTTTTTCCGCCGCTCTTGCGATCCGCCAGCATACGAAAATTCATGGTCGGCTTCGAACTCCTCGGCACTCCCCAGCGCGACATAACTCCAGAATTCGCCGCCGAGCGACTGAGGACCGTCTACCACAATGTTTAAAAGTACGAGGCCTCTCTGAACTCCCCAATTCCCTCGGCATTGAGGCAATTCTGCCCAAATGCGCAAGCAACTGGAGCAACAGGCGGTCGAGACCTATCATTCGCCAAGAGTCATCGGAAGCATTTCGTGGACCCGTGGGTACGGGTACACTTGCGGAATGATGAAAAAGCTCCGATTCCTGGTGTCTCTTCACACTCGCGAGAACGACTTCCAAATGGCACAAGCCCAGACCGCGGAAGCGACCGCGCAGAAACTAGGGAGCGACGTGGAGATCGTGTTCGCCGATAATGACGCCGTCAATCAGAGCACGCAACTCCTGAAGGCCATCCAGAACCGAGTTGAGTCCCGACCCGATGCCATTATCGTAGAACCGTTTGGAGGCACTGCTCTTCCGCAGGTAGCCCGGGCCGCCTGTTCTGCAGGAATCGGTTGGGCGGTCCTGAACCGGAGGCCGGATTACTTGTCGGATCTCCGCAAGGGCGCCACCGCACCCATGTTTGCTCTTAGTTCCAATCACCTCGAAATCGGACGCATTCAAGGCAGACAATTCGCCGCCTTGTTGCCCCGGGGCGGCTCTGTTTTGTACATTGAAGGACCTTCCCAGAGTTCCTCGGCCCAGGAACGAGAGTCCGGAATGCTAGAGATGAAACCGCCGAACATCGAAGTGAAGATGCTGAAAGCACACTGGACCGAGGAAAGTGCCTTGCGGGCGGTGCGTTCCTGGTTGAAAATGGCTACCTCACAAAGCGCGTCAATTAGCCTGGTCGGCGCACAGGACGACTCGATGGCCATGGGAGCTCACAAAGCTTTTCAGGAGACCGCCAACACAGCCGAGCGCTCGCGATGGCTGAGTTTACCGTTTACGGGATGTGATGGTCAGCCGGCGACGGGCCAAGCCTGGGTACGCGAAAAATGGCTCACGGCGACCATTCACATTCCACCGCTTACCGGCCAGGCGATGGAGATTCTCGCAAAAGCCAACCAAGACGGAAGCCAACCGCCAGAGCATGCCTTTACCACGTCCGTCTCGATTCCTCCTTTGGAGTCATTGGTTCCACGAAATCCATAAGCATCTTCCGGTCAACGAGTAGACCATCCTCATCAGAAAAACCTGATCATTCCCGTCGCTCATCTGCGGAACGAAAATTTAATCGTAGCTGCACCAAAACAGATAACGGTGCTCCTGCGCTGAATCAGCCTATGATCCCCTAAGAACTATCAGCAGGAGATATGCACATGGCAGCGAATCAAGTGATCCTCTATTTCGACAATCAGGAAGATGCTGTGCTTTTCACGCTGGCTGCCAGTTCGGTGATGTCAGCGGAGCAGCCGACCCACGGCAGCAATGCAGCGGTCAAGGTTGCGAAAGAGATTTGCAAAGCCAGTCGAATCACGACTGCGGGTGTTTTGAACCTTGCCTGAAGGGGGCCAATTCGATGATTCGAAAACTTGTACTGCAAATAGGAATGCCCACGCTCCTCGCACTCATGGCATGGAACGCTTATCTTGCCGTCAGCCACTTAAAAGGAATGCAGAAAATTGCCGCGGTAACAATGGAAAGTGCCGCGATCCAAGCGGAACTCTCCGGCGTTTTGAACGATTTGACCGATATGGAAACAGGTCAGCGCGGATTTCTGCTGAGCGGAGACGCGACGTACCTGCAACCCTACTCCCTGGCGAAGGCCAGGATCGCAACCGATTTTGTCGCTCTTCGTAGAGGACTGGCTAGGCGGAGACCGCACGAACAATCTCTGGAGTCGCAGTTGGAATCTTTGGCTGGTTCAAAGCGAGCTGAGATGGAGCACACGATTAATTTGCGCCAACAAGGGTACCGCCTTCGGTCTTTCAGGGTTATCTATACGAACGAAGGCAACGAATACATGGATCAGATTCGCCGTATTGTGTCCTCCCTGGCGTTGTCGGAAAGCGCCAATTTCGCCAAACTTGACAGCGAGAAATCTGCCACTCTGAAAAAATTCTTGCGGGTCAGCATCGCTTCTAATTTGGGCATGCTTCTCATCGCAGCCTGCTTGTTCGGTCTGATGAGGCGGCATGGCCGACTGCTGGAAGAAGAGGCTGTTAGAAGCAGAGAAGAGCTGGCGATGCGCGATTTACAGCTACAAAGACTAACCTCTGCCCTTTCCGGCCAGGCACGGTCCGATATCACTGCCATCAATACGATTTCAGGATTGCTGCTGGAA
>JBAVQD010000075.1:0-12508 GCA_049693675.1 Candidatus Sulfotelmatobacter sp.
CGTTGCGATTTGTGTCGAAACGGCAGGTTCTACTTCAGTGGGGCCAGCCTCCTGAACCGAAGGCGGGCCCGGCACTCGGGGCGCAGGAGCCGTCACCGCTCTCGGTCCGGGCAACAAAGACGCCAGCCCCCGTCCCAGCGCCTTCCGCTTCTCTACTACCTTCTCGTCTTTCTTTTCCGCCAGCGTCGTAGCCATCAGTCTTCCCCTGTGAGCCCCTGTGTCCTCTGTGGTTAATGCTCTTTTTGCGATATATCGACGTGCGTCAATATAGTATATCGACGATAATCAATATACGTTATGCAGTTTTCGCGGCCTCTCCAGTTTCCATTGCCGCCAGATGCCTCCCCAACAACTCTTTGGCCAGCCGGATGTAGCTCTCCGCGCCCTTGGATCGCGGATCATAGACCAGCGCCGGCTTCCCATGGCTCGGAGCCTCCGCCAAGCGAATGTTTCGCGGTACCGTCGTGGTGCAGAGTTTCTCTCCAAAGAACTTTTTCAGTTCGGCAATCACTTGCTGTGCCAGGTTGGTGCGTTCGTCCAGCATGGTCAGTACGACGCCTTCAATTTCAAGTTGCGGATTCAACTCTGCCCGAATCCTCTCCACGGTATCGAGCAACTCGCTGATGCCCTCCAGCGCAAAGTATTCCGCCTGCATCGGAATCAATACCGAGTCGGCAGCCACCAGTGCGTTCAAGGTCAGCAGATCGAGCGCGGGAGGACAATCGAGCACGATGTAGTGAAACCGATCGCGCAGCGGAGCGATCGCATCCTTCAGGCGGTATTCCCGGCGCTCCGCTTCCACCAACTCAATATTTGCACCAATCAAGTTCTTGTGCGACGGAATAATCCAAAGCTGCTCGAGTTCAGTAGCGGCCAGCGCCTCCTCACACGAGGCCTCGCCCATGAGCAGATGATAGCTGGATAGACGTTCGGGATCCTTGGCCAGGCCAAACGCACTCGAGGCATTCGATTGCGGATCGCAATCAATGAGCAGAGTATTCACCTCAGCAGCGGCAAAGGATGCGGCCAGGTTGATAGCAGTCGTAGTCTTGCCCACGCCGCCCTTCTGATTGGCAACCGCGATAATACGTCCCATAAGTTTTGGAGGAAGCTAGAGCTACCGCAGCATAATGCGGTTTATATTTCGAATGCAATGCAGAAGTGTGCGCAGAATGAAGAATTCGGTGCAAAACTCGTTCAATGTTCCGGCTGGAACATCTTCATCACCTTCTTCACGGTTCCTCCGCAGGCGATTGTATTGTTTGAGCTGGGTGTTCCGGCTGGAACATTGGGGAAGAAATAATTGTGTGTAATGTTCCTACGGGAACATTCATATTTAGTAGTGTCGGTCACAGGATTAAACGGATTGTTTATAGTATTTTCCCACTTCCTCCCATCCACGCGGAAATTAATGGACGGGTGAGCCTGTTCGGACGTTCCAACCAACGCTTGCTTCCCACTGTTAACGATTTAGGTTCGCCCGTTTCCCACCAAGAGAACGCGCGATTGCGAGAGCGGTACGGTAAGCGGCGCCTGCCAAATCATGTCCGGAAGTGCCGAACGGACCGAATCCAGTTGCGAGGAGCCGATCAGCAGCGCCAGCCTCCCTTGGGGCGTCATTAGTCCAGCCGCGACCCGAAGCGCCTGAGCAAAGTTCTCTACCGCGCGCAGCGTCACATCGTCATAAGTCTGACCAACCTCTTCGCCACGTACGTTTTGTATATCGATGTCGGTCAATGTAAGAGCACGGCAAAGTTCGCGCAGAAATGTGGCCTTCTTATGGTTCGATTCAATGAGCGTGAGTAGTATGCTAGGAGCCCATAATTTTATCGGAATCCCGGGGAATCCAGCGCCGGAGCCCAGGTCCGCGAGTCGGACGCGACCCCTCGCCTGAAAGGCAGAGGCCGCTTCCGGAAAGAGACAGCGCGCGGCGAAAAGAGATTCGCCGAAGTGGCGGGTAACAATTTCTTCCTCGTCGCGGATCGCAGTCAGATTGATGCGACCATTCCAGCGCGTCAGTATATCGATGTACATCGATATATGTTGAAGTTGGGTTGCCGGGAGAACAGCAGGTTCCTCGCCGGATCTTCGATCCAGCTCGGAATGAAAAGCGCCTGGCAGTGGCGAAAGAAACGGCTGCAACAATTCAGCGATGCGGGCGGCTTGCATGCGCCACTCTACGGAAACTCCAACGTCACAAACTTGGCGGCTTTCGATCCCGTATTGGTGATGGTGTGCGAGTAGTTGCCGGGCAGCCATTTCGACTCACCCGACTTGAAGTGTCCAGCCATGGGGCCCTGGCCTTCCACGTCGCTGCGGATATCGAGGTCGGAGACCGCAACCAAAAGATGTGGCCCAATGTGGTGATACACGGGAACGACTCCGCCGGGTTGCAGTTCAAACTCGGAAACGCGGATGCCGTCTTTGACGAACAAAATATGCTCGGTGCCGCCCTGCAGCACCTTCAGGCCGCGGTCTTCGTCCCAATGCGCCGTGGAATGGCGGAGAGATTCGTCCTGCAGAATTTCGATGGTGACGTTGCGGAAAGGCTGATCGGAAATATTGCGCGCGATGTGCGCGAAGCCGGCGGAAGCGAAACCGGTTTGGCCATCGACCAGCTTCACCGTCACCGGAGCCTTATCTTTGACGGCGTTGACAATCTGCGCTTCGCCAAGGTTCACGGCGATGTAATCGTGGCGATGCCAGTGCATAAGCGTGTCTTGATGGGCTGGGACTTCGACGTCAAAAACGCGAACAGATTGATTTTCTAAGCTGAGATGGTGGTGCGCTTCCGCAGTAATCTCGACTTCGGGGGCGACCGCTTGCGCGGCCAGCAGCGCGCAGACCAGGATGATGCATTTCATGCCGGGATTGTAGCACCGCTGGGCAACCCAATACGGCTTTCCTCCGGAGGCCTATCTCGAGAGCTTTATCGGCGAAAATACCGAATCAGGTAGAGCACCACCGAGACCAATACGCTCAGCAGAATCGAAGTGGCCAGCGGAAAATACACCGTGGTGTTCTTGCCGCGAAAGAAAAGATCCCCCGGCAAACGGCCGATCGGAAGATGCATCCGCCCCAGCAGCATGCACGCAACGCCCGTAGCCACCATGACTATGCCAAACACCACCAGCACTTTGCCAAGTTCAGCCATAGACCCATCTACTCTTTCGGAAGCTAGCCACACTAATTATCCCGCGTTTCCTCGGCTGCGCCTTTGCAATAATCGGCGAACCCAGGTCTACTAGTAACACTTAAAGACGTAAGGCATTGGCGTTTCTCGTCATCTCTAGCACTTGATTTCGCAACTAAGTTTAGCGTTGCATCGGTCTTTGTCCCTTTCTCTGCGCTGCTCCGTCTCGAGGTCAACATTTCCGAGGAGGTTTCGTCTTGCTATTTCGCAGAGTCTGGTTAGCTCTTCTCGTGTCTCCCGTCATGTTCACACTGTGCTTTCTCACTGCCGGAGCGCCCAGCGCGTTCTCCCAGAACATTCTCACCTATCACAACAATAACTCGCGCACTGGCCTCAATCCATCCGAAGCAACGCTCACCCTCAGCAATGTGAATTCCACCTCGTTCGGAAAGTTGTTTACGCTGACGGCCGATGGCCGTGTCGATGGCGAGCCGCTGTATCTTTCGGCCGTGCCCATCCCTGGCAGTGGCACTCACAATCTCCTCATCGTGGTAACGGAGAACGATTCCGTCTACGCCTTCGATGCCGATACCGGCAAGGTAATCTGGCATGTCACAACTCTAAAATCTGGCGAAACTCCGTCGGACGATCGCGGCTGCGGCCAGGTCACTCCGCAGATCGGGATCACCTCAACCCCGGTGATCAGCCGGCCTACGGGATCAAACGGCGTGATTTACACCGTAGCCATGTCGAAAGATTCCTCCGGCAACTATCATCAACGCCTGCATGCGCTCGACGCCACAACTGGGAATGAATTGTATAAAGGTCCCGTCGACATCGCGGCCAAGTATCCGGGAGACGGCGATAACAGTTCTGGCGGGTACGTGGTTTTCGATCCAGCGCAGTATGAAGAACGCGCCGGGCTGCTTCAAGTCGTCAACACGATTTATGTAGCCTGGACTTCGCATTGCGACATTCGTCCGGACACCGGATGGATCATGGGTTACAACGCGACCACACTTGCGCAGACCACTGTGCTGAACGTAACGCCGAACGGCAATGAAGGCGCGATTTGGGGGTCGGGCTCAGGGCTGACCGCGGATGATTCCAGCAACATTTTCTTTCTGGATGCCAACGGCACCTTCGACACCACTCTAAATTCTGCCGGCTTTCCCAGCAGCGGCGATTACGGCAATGCGTTCATCAGACTCGCTACGAAAAGTGGTCTCGCAGTCGCTGACTATTTCGAAATGGATAATGGCGTAAGCGAAAGCGATAGCGACACCGACCTGGGTTCAGGCGGGGCTCTGTTATTGCCGGCAATGAAAGATTCCACCGGCACCACCTGGGACCTGGCGGTGGGTGCCGGCAAAGATACAAATCTCTACGTCGTGAATCGCAACTCGATGGGCAAGTTCAATACGGGTAGCAACAAGATTTACCAGGAACTTGCAGGCGCGCTGCCCGGGGGGATCTGGTCAATGCCAGCTTTCTGGAGCGGCCGGCTTTATTTTGGACCGGTAAGCCAGCCGATTCTTGAATTTCAATTTAAGCAAGCCAAACTCGCGACCGCCCCGGTGGCGAAGACCACGAATACTTTCGGTTATCCCGGAGCTACCCCAAGCATTTCCTGCAACAAAGGTTCAAACCCAATCGTATGGGCGGTCGCGAACACGAATCCCGCGGTTTTATATGCCTACAACGCGACAACTCTGGTCGAGCTTTACAACAGCAGCCAGGCCGCGGGCGGACGCGACAATTTCGGAGCAGGAAACAAATTCATCACTCCGATGATTGCGAATGGCAAAGTCTATGTCGGGACGACCACTGGTGTGGGAGTTTTCGGACTGCTCTCTGACAAAGCGGATGAAGGGGAGAAGAGTCCGGCTAAAACCAGTCCGGCAAGTTCGCAGCTAGCCACTGGAACAATGTCGAGTTCCGCCTCAAACAGGGAAGCGATCCCCTGAGTAAAGTCGATTCCATAGACGATCTACTGGGAAGCTACCTCGGCTCCTTTTCTCCACCGGGAAAGGAGAGGCTCCCGCGCGTTTGGAAACGGACGCGCTCAAGGCTAAACTGCAGTCGGACGCATGTCGGCAACGGATCAACTCGGATTTAGATTCCAGCCCCCGGAGCGCCGCGTCTGGACGGTGCGCGCTCTGGTCGGGGCTGTCCGCACGCATGTCGAGCGGGAATATTCCGATGCGTGGGTGGAGGGTGAAATCTCGAATTTTCGCGCACCCGATTCCGGCCATCTTTATTTCACGCTCAAAGATGGAAATGCGCAGATCCGGGTAGTGATGTTTCGCTCGGCGGCGCGGCTGCTGCGCTTTCGTCCGGCGGACGGAATGCAGGTGGTGGTGCGCGGCCGGGTTACGATTTATGACGATCGCGGGGAGTTGCAAATCGCCGCAGAGTATATCGAGCCCAAGGGCGCAGGCGGTTTGCAGATTGCCTTTGAACAGCTAAAGGCGAAGCTCGAAGCCGAAGGATTATTTGCGGCAGAGCGGAAGAAATCGATTCCAACCCTGCCCGCGCGAATCGGAATTGTAACCTCACCACAAGCAGCGGCTCTGCGCGACATTCTGAACATTCTGCAGAGACGGCATCACACAGCGAACGCGGTGATCTATCCGGCGCAAGTGCAGGGAGACATGGCTGCGGGAGAAGTGGCAGCCGGCATTCGTTATTTCAACCAGAGTCGTAGCGTAGAAGTAATCATTGTGGCCCGCGGCGGAGGGTCGGCGGAAGATTTGGCCGCGTTCAACGATGAGACGCTGGCGCGAGCCGTGGCCGCATCCGAGATTGCAGTAATTTCAGCGGTGGGCCACGAGACCGATTTCACCATCGTGGATTTTGTGGCCGACCTGCGCGCTCCTACGCCGTCCGCCGCAGCCGAACTGGTAATTCGTTCCCGCGTCGATATCGAAAATCAGGCAGAAGCGGTACGCGAGCGGCTGGTGCGTGCCATGGAGCGCCGACTGCTGGAAGCTCGCCATGCTCTGATCGAGCGGGCGCAGCATGGTGCCTTTGCTCGCATGATGGATTTGATCCGGCAACGCCAACAAAAACTGGACGACCTTACTTACCGCTTGGAACGCGGCCAACGACAAACGCTCGAGCAATTGCGCAGGCGCTGGGAGACCGTATCGGCTACCGTGCGCCATTACGACTTGCGCCGCGTGCTAGCAGGCATTCGAGCCGAACTTGATGCGGGAACTTCCGCCATGGCCTCCGCCATGCGAAATCAACTCCTGCAGAATAAGGTTCGCCTCGAGCGTATGGGCAGAGCGCTGGAGACGCTATCTCCTTTGGCCGTCCTGCAACGCGGGTATGCCTTGATCTTTGACGCCGCCGGAAATCTGGTGAAGGATGCGGCCCAGCTGAACCCCGGCGACGCCGTACGCGCACGCCTGGCGCGGGGTGAAATTCGGGCTGCGGTGACAGCCAGCAATGCAAACGACAGCCGCTCGCAAAAGAAATAAAAAACGCTAAAGCACCAGAACCTTCGAAATCGTTGAGCCAGTTCGCGACTGCATTAGAATGTAGAGTTCCAAAGTTTTAAAAACTCAGCGATCAGGAGATCCGGTGACGCAACTGGTGGCGCCATGGTGGAGAGTGTCGTTTGCAGTGCTCGACATTCTGCTGGTGGCGCTGATCATCTACGAAGTGCTGGTGATGATCCGGGGAACCCGCGCCGCGCCCATGCTGGCCGGTCTAGCCGCAGTGGCAGTGGCATTCTACCTGGCGCGCATCGGCGAACTGGTCACATTGAACTGGCTGGTCAGCTACTTGCTGCCCTACATCGTGTTTGCGTTGATTGTAGTTTTTCAGTCGGAGATAAGGCACGTGTTGTCCGATGTGGGCAGGCGAGTCAGCTTCCTGCGTGCCGGCGCTGTCGAAGGTGACTCATATGACGACATCGTGCTGGCGGCAAATTTATTTTCGCAGCATCAAACCGGCGCACTGATCGTGATTGAGCGCGAGATTGGATTGCGCACCTATATCGAAAGCGGCGTGGCCATGGATGCGAAACTTTCTTACGACCTTCTGGCGACGATTTTTCGCCCCAGCGCTCCGCTGCATGATGGCGCGGTGATCATCCAGAAAGACCGCCTGGCTGCGGCCGCCTGTTTTTTGCCGCTATCGATGAATCCTGTGCTCTCCACTCAGATGGGAACCCGCCACCGGGCGGGTATTGGCATCACCGAAGAGACGGATGCGATTGCCGTGATTGTCTCCGAAGAAACCGGCGCCATCAGCATGGCTGTGGGAGGAAGGATCGATCGAGATCTCACCGCGGAACAATTGCGCGAGCGGCTGAGCAATGAATTACGCCGCTACATGGCGCCCGTGGCGCTGCCCACGGTGGTGGCGCAAAACGAGGAATCAGACGCAGCTTTGCGAGCGGGCGCTCAAATCGGCGCCGATGGCGATTCCGATTCGGAGATGGAGCGCCCGCTGTGACTAACTTTTTCAAGCGCTGGGTGCTGCATAATTTTGGGCTGAAGGTTTTATCTCTGCTGATCGCGACGGGATTGTGGCTGGCGGTTGCCCCCGATCAAGAGCCCGCAGAAGTCGCCGTGCGTGTGCCGATCGAGTTTCGCCACGTACCGCCGCACCTGGAAATCAACTCGGTTACCATTCCCGAGGCGCAAATCCGGGTGCGTGGACCGGAGCGTATGATCCGGGAACTGCGCCCAACTGACATCCATGCCGAACTGGAATTAGGAGACGCGAAGCCCGGCGAGCGCACCTTCGATCTAACCGCGCAGCAGATTCGCCACCAGCGCGACTTGCATGTGGTGCAAGTCGTGCCAGGCCAGGTCCATCTCAGTTTTGATACTCGCCTCACCCGCGAGGTCGAGATTCATGCACGGGTGACCGGCAATTTCGTCGAAGGGGAAGAGATTGCCAGGGTGCTGGTAGATCCGGAGCGAGTCACCATCACTGGACCCAGGCAGCACGTTGAGATGATGGACGCGGCCACCACCGATCCCGTGGACGCTTCGGGAACCCGCACCCAGGCGACATTCGTAACCAACGTGTACGTTGCGGATCCGCTGGTGCAGGTGGTCCAGCCGTCCCCGGTACGAGTTACCGTGGTTATGGGGAAGACTAAGTCCGCCGGAGGCGGGCATTGAGCTGCTAGTTTAGGAATTGCAAGGCATCATCCTCGATCGATTTCAAATTCGCGATTCGACTTTTCTGCACCCGCACAATTTATGAACTCTCAGACAAGACAATTATTTGGCACCGACGGCATACGCGGCGTGGCGGGCGAGTTTCCGCTCACGATGGAAAGCACATACTTGATCGGGCGCGCGCTCGGGCACGATCTGATTCGCACCGCCGGGAAGGTCCAGGCGCTGATTGGACAGGACACACGTGAGTCGAGCGCCTGGATTGCCGATCGCGTGGCTGCGGGAATGGCGGCTGTGGGCGTGGTCGTACACAGTGCGGGCGTGATTACCACGCCCGGAGTGGCGTATCTGGCGCGGTCGCGCGGCTTTGCAGCTGGAGTGGTTATTTCCGCGTCCCACAATCCGTGGACCGACAATGGCATCAAGGTTTTTTCCGGAGATGGATTCAAGCTGACGGATGCGCGTGAACTGGCGATTGAAGAAGAAATATTCGCGCTGCTGGGAAAACCAGGCGTGGCAGACGATACCGCGCTTCGAATTGCCGGACCGTCTCTGCCCGGCGAGACGGCGCTTCGCAAGGCCTACATCGAATCGCTTGCAGGCAGTGTGTCGTCAGATCTCAGCGGCTTGCGCGTGTTGGTGGACTGCGCCAACGGCGCGGCCACCGCTGAGGCTCCGGAATTATTTCGCAGCTTGCGCGCGCAAGCGACCTTCACTCACGTGACGCCAGATGGAAGAAACATCAATGAAGGCTGCGGGGCGCTGCATCCCGAGACGCTGGGCAAGACCGTCGCCGAATCAGGCGGCAAGTTCGATCTCGGCGTGACCTTCGACGGCGATGCCGACCGCGCTCTCTTTTGCGACGCCCAGGGCCGCGTGGTAAATGGCGACGGCGTATTGCTGCTCACGGCGCGGGATTTGAAAGCTCACGGAAAGTTATCGGGGAACATTGTGGTCGCAACTACGATGTCGAACATGGGAGTTGAAACCGCACTGAAGAAAGCCGGCATTCACATGTTGCGGGCGAACGTCGGCGACAAATATGTTCTCGAAGAAATGTTGAAGACCGGTGCAACCCTGGGCGGAGAACAGTCCGGGCATATTATTTTTCGCGATGGCGACGCAACTACAGGCGACGGTCTGCTCACCGCGCTGCGCGTGATGGATGTGATTGTGCGCAGCGGCCGGTCGCTGGCAGAGTTGGTCAGCGATCTGAAAGTGTTTCCGCAGAAGATCCAGAATGTGCGCGTGCGTGAGAAGGTTCCGTTCGCCCAGGTGCCTGAGGTGCAACGCTCCATCGAGGCGGCCGAGCGTGAACTGGATGGAAACGGGCGCGTGGTGGTTCGCTATTCCGGCACAGAAGCATTGGCCCGCGTGATGGTGGAAGCGGAGTCGGAAGAGAAAATGCGCGCGCTAACGGCCGGGATTGCGGGAGAGATTCAGAAGGCGCTCGGAGTGTGAAAACGCTCGACGCCCCGTCCTATCGAGATAAGACACTTGAGCGACTCCCCCGTCAAACATTCAGTTTCACCGTCCGAGTTGGCATTCGTTTTTCTCAAGCTGGGTATGATCGCGTTTGGCGGCCCTGCGGCGCACATCGCGATGATGGAAAACGAGTTCGTTCGCAAGCGCCGCTGGATTACCGAAGAGGATTTTCTTGATCGTGTGGCTGCGGCCAGTGTGATTCCGGGGCCCAGCTCCACCGAAGTCGGCATCTTCATTGGGCGTTCGTTGTGCGGATGGCTTGGTCTGATCGTCGCCGGCTCTTGTTTTATCATGCCGGCCGCAGTGCTGGTGTCGTTCATCGCCGCCGCATATGTGCATTTCGGGTCGCTCCCCCAAGTAGCGGGAATACTCCGCGCGATCAAGCCTGCAGTCATTGCAATCATCATTCAGGCGCTGTGGAACCTGGGCAAAGTGGCTGCGAAAACGCGAATCCTGGCGGTGATTGGCGTTGCTTCGGCGGTGCTGAATTTTGTGGGCGCGAGCCCGCTGCTCGTCCTGGCATTCGCAGGCGCCAGTTCTGGCATCGTGCGTTGGTGGCAGAAAAGCCGGGGGAATCCAGTCGCGCTCTGTGGGATTACATTATCAAGACTTTTCGTGCCGGTGGGTCTAACGGCAGTTGCGGTTGGTGCCGCTGCACCGATTCGCCTTGGACGTTTGTTTCTTTCTTTCCTGAAGATTGGCTCACTCGTCTTCGGCAGCGGCTATGTTTTGTTGGCATTTCTGCGCGCGGAGTTTGTCGATCACCTGCACTGGTTGACGGAAAAACAGCTGATCGATTCGGTCGCCGTGGGGCAATTCACACCGGGTCCCGTGTTCACGACGGCGACTTTTATCAGCTACTTGTTAGGCGGTGCGCCAGGCGCATTCTTTGCGACTCTAGGAATTTTTCTGCCGGGATTTATTCTCGTCGCCGTCAGCGGACCTCTGATCCCAAAGATCCGCCGTTCGCCAACAGCGGGCGCCGTACTCGATGGAGTCGTGGTGGGATCGCTGGCTCTGATTGCGGTGGTTGCGTGGCAACTCGGAAAAGCTTCTGTTACGGATTGGCTTACCATCGTAATCCTCGCCATCAGCTTGATTTTAATATTTCGGTTCAAGCTGAATTCTGCTTGGTTGATTTTGGGTGCGGGGATTGCGGGGTGGATTGCTAGCGGCTAAGAGGTTCGACAAGCTTTGCGACGCACTGGCGCGTCGACTGGAGGGGGCTATGCCGTTCACTCGAATATGGGCATTATCCTCGCCATCACCTCACCCATAATCGCGTCAGGAATGCTCTCCAGCTTCCTGCCGCCGCGCGCGGCGAGATCGAGGGCGTGAGGCTGGTCGCAGCGGATAATCCCCGTCGTTTTGGTTCCGGCTCCCGTCAAGGACACGGCGAAACCTGCCATACGCGCGAAACTTCCGACGCTCGTGATGGGCAGCACTACGGGGACTTTCGTCACTCGGTTGAAAGCGTCAGGCGACACGATGAGCACCGGGCGGCGGCCCTTTTGTTCATGGCCCGACGCAGGAAATCTGCACCAGCGGATGAACCGGAGCTTGCGGCTCATCCAACAAGCGCAATGCTTCTTTGTCCCGATAGCCGGTGAAGAGCGTGGCCTTCACCGTCGCCAGGAATCCGCCGAGCGAGCTAAAGGTTGCATTCACTGCAGAAGCTTCGTAGCCGCTGTGCACCATGCAATTGGCGCAGGCGGGATTGCCAGACTCCGTGCCGTAGTTGCTCCAGTTCGTAGTCGAGAGAAGTTCCGCGAAGGTTTCGGCGTAGCCATCCTGAAGCAGGTAGCAGGGCTTCTGCCATCCAAAAATATTGTAAGTAGGCATACCCCAGGGAGTGCACGGGTAAGTGCGCTTGCCCATCAGAAATTCTAAAAACAGCGGGGACAGATTGAAGCGCCAGTTCTTCTTCCGGTTCGATAGAATTGCGCGGAACATGCGGCGGGTGCGCGCGCGCCCGAGAAAATGTTTCTGGTCCGGGGCTTTGTCGTAGGAGTAGCCCGGCGAAAGCATCATGCCCTCGAGGCCAAGCTCCATCATGTCATCGAAGAAGGCGCGCACGGATTTGGGATCGGCGCCATCGAACAGCGTGGTGTTGGTGGTGACGCGGAAGCCGCGATTCAAAGCTTCTTTAATGGCATCGACAGCAATGTCGTATCCGCCCTCGCGGCAGACGGCAAGATCGTGCTCTTCGCGCTGGCCGTCGAGGTGTACGCTAAAAGTCAAAAATTTACTTGGCTTGAAGAGATGAATTTTCTCTTTGAGCAACAGAGCATTGGTGCAGAGGTAAATATATTTCTTGCGCGCGACCAGGCCTTCGACGATCTCGCCGATTTGCGGATGCATGAGCGGCTCGCCGCCCGGAATGGAGACCATGGGCGCTCCGCATTCATCAACCGCGCGGAAGCATTCTTCCGGGGTGAGATCTTTTTTCAGAATGTGGGCAGGATATTGAATCTTGCCGCATCCGGCGCAAGCCAGGTTGCAGCGGAACAGCGGCTCGAGCATGAGCACCAGCGGATAGCGCTCGACGCCGGTCAGGCGCTGCTTCGCGAGATAGGCGCCGACACGGATCATCTGACGCAATGGAATGGCCAAGACTCAATTCCTCATGATATAGGTTGGTTCATGCGGCGCTGTCGGCAAGCTCGGGCGGCATGCGGAAGCGCACATTCTCGGTGATGCCGGGAAGCGTCAAGAGCTCGACGGGTCCGATCTCCCTCAGGCGGTC
>JBAVQD010000076.1:0-57075 GCA_049693675.1 Candidatus Sulfotelmatobacter sp.
CTCCCGGTTATGCCATCAAAATAAATTCGCGTGGACAATCTGGAGGTTTTAATGAAACGTGATTTTCTCGGGAGCCAGATCAGCTGGCGTCATATTTAGTTGTCGCGATGGATCCACAACTGCCCAGCTCGCCGCACCCACCACGCACAACCCCGCCGCCACCAGAAATGAAGTGGTCCAACTGAAACGGGCTGCGATCCACGGTGTGAGCGAAGCCGTGATGGCCGCCCCGATCTGGTTTCCCATATTCATGAACCCCGATACCGACCCCGAAGACGCTCCGGCTATATCGGCCGTTACCGACCAGAAAGAACTTTGCGAGAGATACAAAGCGCCCGCGCCGCCAGCGAGCACAACGCTCGCCAGTCGTGCACTCTGAACCTGGGAGCCGAGCGCAATAAATATTCCTGCAACCGTGATCGCGAAGGCCGCCAGACCACAGCGTCCCATGCGTGCCCCCAGCCGTTTCGTCAGCCAGTCGTTAATGCTTCCTCCTAAAAGGCAACAAACCAACATCGCCAGAAATGGCAACATGGTATAGAACGCGCTTGCCTTCAAATCCAGTCCGCGCACTTTGGCAAGATAGCGATAGAACCAGCTAAAGAAAATCCAAGCGACATAGCCGTAACAGAAGTAGCTGAGTGTGATGGCCCAGACTTCTTTGCTTCGCAACACATGCGCCCAGGGCACGAGGATTTTTGCGTCGACCGCTGGCTCGGCTTGTGTCAGTCCGGAATTGATCAGGTTCAACTCTGATGCGGATACGCCGGGATGCTCGGCGGGCGTGTCTCGCGCATTCACGAACCACACCGCCCCAGCGGCGAATCCGAGGATGGAACAAACCCAGAACGACGAGCGCCAGCCATAGTGAAGCATGATGTAAGTAATAATTAGCGGTGTAAGGCCGGCGCCGGCTCCCACGCCGGCAAAGATCCACCCGTTGGCGATGCCGCGCTCCGTGGTCGGAATCCAGCGCGCGATGAATTGATTGGCGGACGGGTAGATGACAGCTTCCCCTGCGCCCAGCAGAAACCGTACAGCAACGAAGATGAGCACTGCGCCTGCAATGTGGGCTGGCACGAGAGCGGTTAATGCAGTAAAAATTCCCCACCACACAACGCCCCCAGCCAGCACGCGGCGAGCACCGAAGCGATCGGCAAGCCTGCCACCAACGGTCTGGAAGAGCGCATACCCGACCAGCATGGCGCTGAACACTTTTCCCAATTGCACATCGCTAAGATGGTAAGCCTCGGCGATGGATCCGCCGGCAATCGAAATATTGACCCGATCGAGATACGAGACGGCACTGAGAATGAAAAGCCAGAACACCAGAAACCAGCGCACCCGGGTCGGCTTGGGACTGATCATTGCTGGCTCCGCAGATTGTAGGTAAGAAGATAGTTTTGTCGCACTGTTCGTCCGTCGGGCAATGTGTGATTGCTCCGGCGAGTACCGTGTGATATTTTCGCGGTCGCGACCAAGCTCTTTCCCGGAGTCCTATGAACAAAGCTGCTGTTCTTTCCGCAATGACGTTCTGTCTGGCATTGTCGCTGGCCGCGCCCGCCCACGCGCAACTCGACCTCTTCTCGAAACAGCAACGCGTCGAATTCACGCCCGAGTGGCATGGCGACCGCTTTCCCGACGGCCGGCCGAATGTGCCGGATTCGGTGCTGGCGCGTCTGAAAGACACTACGGCTGAACAGGCCTGGGACGTGCTGCAGGACGCTGGCTACCGCAATCAATTCGAGCGTGGATGGAAGGTGATTAATCCCGGAGAGCGGCTGGTGGGCCGCGTCGTCACCGCGGTTTTCATGCCGCAACGGCCTGATGTCGATTCCGTGATTCGCGCCAATGGAAAAAAAGAAAATCGTATTGGAGACGAGAACTCCTGGATCATCGACATTCTGAAACCAGGCGATGTCCTGGTCGTCGACCTCTTCGGAAAAATTCGCTACGGCACCATCGTCGGTGACAATCTCTCGACCGCCATCTACGCCAAGAGCCACAACGGATTGATCGTCGACGGTGCAGTTCGCGATGTCACCGGAATTCAAGAGATTCCCGGCTTTCAGATTTACACGCGCGGCGCGGATCCCTCCGCGCTCGAGAACGTGATGCTGACCGGAATTAACGTCCCCATTCGAATCGGAGAGGTCACTGTGATGCCGGGCGACATTGCGATCGGCGACCCCGAGGGCGTCACTTTCGTTCCTCCGCAACTTGCCGAGAAACTGGCCGACGACGCCGAAATGGACCACATGGTCGACGAATGGGGCCACACGATGCTCCGCGAAGGCAAGTACACGCCGGGGCAAATCGACGAAAAATGGACGAAAGAAATGGTTGAGCAATTCAATGCCTGGCTGGAGGAAAAAGGATCCAAGCTCCGCATGCCGCTGCCTTGACCTCATCTCGCTCGTCTGAGCATTACGTTTTTCGATAGCCAAGGTTCTCCCGAGTACGCCGCTCTCCGTGGAGATTCTTCGTTCAAGCTGCGTGTTCGCGCAGAAGGCGCGTGAGTTGCTCGGCAACAATTTTGTTCTCGCCGGGCTGCAACATAAACGAATTCATGACCAGACCTGGTCTTCCCTCACCGGTTCCCATCACAATCGACGGGCTCGAGCTGCGTAACATCTTCGACGCTTGTTCCGGCGTCAGTGAAATACGCGCAGCATCCCAGGTAATGCTCATGTGCGGGACATGATTTGCGATATCCGGGACAAAGTATGAAGTGCTCACACCAGGAACCCTTGTGACTTCGCCTGAGATCACTTCCAGCCGCGCCTGCCATTCTTTGGCTAGCGCATCATGATCTTCTGCGAGAAAAAGTTCGAGTGCCTTGACCATTCCGACAATTTCTTCTTTGCCCACCTTCTGGCTGCGGCCCAGCGTGTCTTCGTGCGGGCTATTGTTGAGCAGCGCATTCGCCACCATATCTTTGCGGCCGATCAACATGCCGGCACACTGCGGCCCGCGAATTGCTTTACCGCCGCTGAAAGTCACCAGGTCATAGCCCATGTTGGTATAGTCCCAAAGATGGGCTACTGGCGGTGTGTCGGCCGCGGCGTCGTTCATGCAAGGAATGTTGTACTGCTTCGCCAGCCTGACCCACTCGTCGACTTTGATCTGTCCTGCGGCATTGGCGAAGTTGGAGAAGTGCATCATCGCCGTACGCTCGTTGATCGCGGCTCGCAATTCATCGTGCGTCTCGATCTCGATGAGCTTGATTCCCGTGGATCGCAATTGATGATCGAATGGATTGCGATGCGTCTTCTGAATGATCACTTCTGACTTCATGCCGGTTAGATCGGGCAGTTGCCGGATCAGGGCTTCGTTGTCGCCGGTGAGAATCCCAGCTAATCCCGATTGAATCGCCGCCGCCGCGCCCGACGTTACCAGCGCCGTGTACCCATCCGGCAGCTTAAGCATCTCGGCAATGCGCTTGCCGGCGGCAACTTCCAACTCCGGAATACTGACAAAGTGACGCCCGGCCATCGTCATCACTGCTTCGAGCTCGGGATGGGGCAGGGAACCGCCCAGCATGGTCAGGGTTCCCTCGCAATTAATCACGGTTGTAACGCCGAGCTCTTCATAGGGATTTCCGGTCTGGCCCAAACCGCTTATCCGCGGGCCGGAACCAGCCGACGCGCGATTCGCAGAAAACAATTTTTGTGGCGCCAGAATTGCGCTGGCAATGATCCCCACGCTGCCGAGAAAGCTACGCCGGTTCCACTTCGAGTTGAATCGCATGAACGAAGCTCCTTTGCCGCTCACTTGGAGGTGACTGCGGCGATGCAATTAATTTCCACCAGCGAGTCTCCCGGCAAAGCCGCGACTGCGACGGTGGTGCGCGTCGGGCCGCCGTGAGGAAAGTATGTCGCGAACACTTTATGCATTCCATCCCAATGTTCGATTTTTACCAGGAAGACATTCGCTTGCAGAACGCTGTCCATGGTGCCCCCGCCAATTTCCACATGCTTCTTGATTTTATCCATCACCATCGTCGTGTGGGATTCAATGGTCCATTCTTTGGCATCGCGAGTATCGTGGGCGCCTTGCCCGGAGACATAGATCAACCCATTGTGGACAATCACAGGCATGATGACGTCTTTTTCGCTGCCCGGTTTGCCTTCGCTGTTCAGCTTGCGGATTGCGCCCACGTCTTGCCCCGACGAGTTTTCTGCCGCTGCTTGATCGCTCATGACGGAGGCGATTCCCAGAGCCGAGAGCAGGGACGCAAAATGCGCGGCAAAATTCCTACGCGTGAAAGTCTGACTCATGTTTCTTTTCCTCCTAGATTCATCTTCCGGATGCGTACAACGACTAAGGCAACGCAAAACTGAAAACGTCGCTCCCCGCCGCAATCGCGACGTACTGTTTGCCGGCGATCGCATAACTCATCGGAGATGCACTTATTTCTTGCCCGGTATTAAAGCGCCAGAGTGGTGTACCGCTTCGAGCATCCGCGGCTTCAAGCGAACCGGCATCGTCGCCAAAAAATAACAAACCGCCCGCCGTTGTCATCGTTCCTCCGGAGGAGCGACCCGCGCCCACTTGCGGGTATTTCCAGGTAATGGAATTTGTATCAAGGTTGAATGCGACGAGAACTTTCTGAGAAGTTTCCTCCAGAATCCGCTTCACTCCCGTTGAGTAATAACCTTTACCTTCCTGAAAACTCTGAGGCTTAAAGAAATAAGTTTCGCACTCCTCGAGAGCCATGAAGTAAAACGAATGAGTGGATTCGCTATACGAGGGCGCGAACCAGTTGGTTGCTCCGGAATAGCCTGGGCAAATTCGAGAGCCGCCCCCGGTCGGCTCAACCCCGGTTCGTATCGGCTTGCCTTCGGCATTGATTCCTTTTGCCCAGTTTAGTTTTTCCACGAACGGAGTTGCGGAAAGAAATTGTCCGTTCGTGCGGTCGAGCACGTAAATGTAACCGTTCCGGTTTGCCTGCACCAGCAGCTTTCGCGCTGACCCTTGATAGATTGCGTCGATCAGAATCGGAGTTTCCACAGCGTAATAGTCGAACAGATCGTGCGGCGTGAATTGAAAATACCATTTTAATTTTCCGGCGTCAGGGTCGAGGGCTAACACGCAGTCGGTGTAAAGATCGTCTCCCGGGCGCACCCCGCCTTCGAAGTCCGGCGCGGGATTACTCGTGCCCCAGTAAATCAGGTTGAGTTGAGGATCGTAGGTTCCGGGCATCCACGTAGTTCCGCCGCCGTGCAGATAAAGTTTTCCCGGCCAGCTTGCGGAACCGAATTCCCCCGGCCCTGGAATCGTCCAGAATCGCCACGCCAGCTTGCCGGTCATTGCATCGTAAGCCGAAACAAAACCTCGCACCCCGTCATCGCCGCCAGAGGTACCCACAAGCACTTTGTCTTTCACCACCAGCGGCGCGCTGGTTGCACCGTAGTTCTTGTTCCAATCCGCATAGGCAATGTCCCAGATCAAGTTGCCGGAGCGCACATCCAGGCACAGCAGATGCGCATTATCGGTCTCCATGTAGACGCGATCGTGCCAAAGTGCAACGCCACGGTTAATGTGCCCGGATGCGTCATCGATTAACCCCTCCGAAATTGGCCAGGGATGGTGCCATACTTCTCGGCCCGTGCGTGCATCCAGCGCCGAGGCATCGTTCGCCGCGGTAACAAACATCATTCCATTCGCTACCACTGGGGTTACTTCCAGCCGGCTGGTATTGCGCGCGTGAAACACCCATTCCGCGCGCAGCCCTGCAAGATTTCCGGAATTGATTTCCCCAAGGCCGCTGAATCGTCGTCCCGAATAATCTCCGTTGTAAGAGATCCAATTGGCAGCCGGAGGTTGAACCGCAAGATCTTCAGAGCGAATGTCGAGCGTTGCGGATACGGTCGCTGGAGCGTCGTCGCCGGCAAGGGCTGACAAGCACACGAAGACGACGGCGATCAGTACGGCCAAAAGAAGAATCTTGGTTCGTAAGCAAACCATGTGGCCGCCGACCGCGCAACCGATCGTCCGCTTCCACTCAGAGAGGTTTCGCAACCGCTGCCTCCCCGCCAGTGCCTTTCCGCAACGATGCAAGGCTGGCAGTCCGGTATCCGAGTTCGCGGGAGATTTGCAATCCAGCGCTCTGAATGAGCGGAGCGAGTTGCCGCAAACGTGTGACGGTCATGCGTACCATCGGCGCCGTAATGCTCAGGCTCGCGTTCACAGCACCGGCGTGGTCCCAAATAGGCGCTGCCACACAGCGTATGTGGAGTTCGTTCTCCTCCAGATCGCAGGCGTAGCCGTTCTTTCTTACTCGAAATAGTTCGGCTTCCAGTTGCTGAAGGTTTCCCACGGTATTTGGTGTCAGGCGCTTCAGCGCCAACTGAGGCAGAACTTTCTTGCGCTCATCCTCCTCCATGTACGCCAACATGACCTTGCCGACTGCCGTGCAATATAGGGGAACGAAGGCGCCGATGCGGGAGTGAATACGCAAAGGCTCTGGTGAATCCAGCTTCTCCACGTAAACCGCGGAAAGCCCGCTCCGCACCGTGAGGTGAATGGTTTCGCGGGTCTCCCGGTTCAACTCCTTAAGGTAGGGCAAGCTCACTTGACGAATATCGAGTTGAGCCAAAGCCGCCTGTCCAAGCGCAAAACATGCGATCCCCAGGTGGTACACTCCGTCCGCACCGCAGTTCAGAAACCCGGCCCCTTCCAGATTCGCGAGGAAACGGTGGACGGTACTCACCGGCAATCTTGAGCGCCCTGCCACATGCTTTGCAGTGAGACCTTGCGCCGACTCGCTGAAGAGCTGCAGAAGATGCAACCCGCGCTGCAGTGCCGTGATGTTGTAGCTCCGCTTTGGCGTCTCGGCCATGAGTAAGGATCGCACTCGATGATTTACAAAATGAAAGTGCGAATTATCTGATGAAAGTCACTTTTGCGCAAGTGGGCCTTCTTTTAAAGCCTGCCAAACCTCTTAACCGCTTCCAGGATTGATTTTGTCTGTTCGATTACGGCATACATCGAGTGCTCTTTGAAATCCATCTGTTGCGCCAGAGTTAATACTTCCTTAGCTTTCGAGCGGGGAACGACCACGATTCCATCGCTGTCTGCAGCGACGACGTCACCCGCATTCACAGTCACGCCGTCACAAGTCACCGGAATCTGAGATCCTGCGAAACGGTAGTGATGCACCGAAGTCGACGGTACGATGCCGGTGGCATAAACCGGAAAACCGATTTTTCTCAGATACGCCACATCGCGAACTCCTCCATCAATCACCGCTCCGGCATAACCCCGCGCCGCCATGGCCGTGCCCATCAGCCCGCCCATTCCTGCAATGTTTTCGCCGTCCTCCACCACCATCACGTAAACCGAATCGCTGGATCCCTGATCAATCGCTTCCAGCATTCCGTTCAACGCAGCGGGATCGGAATTGCCCTCGTCTTTCTTCAGCAGTACCGTCCGGGCAAAGCCGGCAAACTTTGCAGTGAACAGCGGATGCATGCGATGACTCATATACATGCGCCTACCCGTCAACTGCTCCAGCGCATCCGAGACAGAAGCAACTTCCACCCGGCGATAGTCCGCAAGCAAAGCATTGTCGGACAAACCTGCCGTTCTTTCAGCGGCGGATTGCGCCCCCAGCAATCCAGCCGCACCCAAAGAGATGGTGGAAAATGCGATAAATAGGACCGATACTGCGATGATGTGCGATTTCACGAAATGAAGAAACTTGTTCATTTCCTGCTCCTCAATGTATATATGTGCGCGGACTCTAACATTGTTTTTCCTCAAGTGGAAGAGCCAAGTTGTGGACGAACCAATTGATCACGGAGGCAATTAGAAATGAAAATTCCAATGCAGACAAAAGCATTCCAGGTTTTTATTTGCGCTGTAGCGGTCGCACTGACCATCGGCGCAGCCGGGCAGAGAGCGCAATGCCAGGAAAGAAAAGCCATCAATCTCTCACCAGCCCGCGGACTTCCATTCAGCGACGCCATCCTGGTGGGAAATACACTGTACATCGCGGGTCAGGAGGGCACGGATGATTCTGGAAAACTGGCCGCGGGCGGTATCGGTCCCGAGACCACAGCCGCGTTGGAGAATATTCAGAAAGTGGTGAAGGCTGCTGGCTTCGAAATGAAGGACATCGTCAATGTCACCGTCTTTCTTTCCGACATTCACGAATTTCCGGACATGAACAAAGTTTACAAAAGCGTAATGCCTGACCCTAAGCCGGCCCGTGCCACGGTTCAGGCAGCGGCCCTGGTGAATAACGCCCACATTGAAATCGCTGCTATCGCTGTGAAACAGAAGTAAGCAGTCTTGGCGTGCGGTGTTTGTGACGCCATTTGCCAGAGGCTGGAGAAACGGTTCCCGATGGGTAACGTTTTTCCCAACCGTACGCGCAAAAAGGGTTGACATGTCTGATGGGATTGAGATAAACCCTCAATCCAACGGGCATTAGACTTTCAAAATTGACCGGCAGGTTTCACCAGACGAAAGTAGTGAGTGAAACCTGCTGAATGGGGTAAAACCCTATTCCGGCGGGAGATCAGCTATGGGTAGCCGTTTGTTTGTCGCCGTCGCAGTCCTTCTGTTCACGGTTATTGCGTTAACGGTCGCATGGGCCAGCATCACCGGCAGCATTTCCGGCGTGGTTACGGACAAATCTGGCGCCGTTATTTCCGGAGCATCGGTGGTTGCGACCGACACGATGACCGGAGTCAAGACAACTCAGAAGACCGACGCTAAAGGTTTCTACAACCTGCCGACCCTCGGTGTCGGCACTTATAACCTCGAAATCACGCAGGCTGGGTTCAAGACCTACCGGCAGACCGGGTTGGTGATCGATGCCAACTCGGCGCTGCGGGTGGATGCTAGCCTTCAGGTCGGTTCGATCAACGAGAAGATTGAAATAAGCACGGAAGCCGCTCAAGTCGAAACCCAGAGCACGCAACTGGGAGAAGTCATCGAGGGCTCCAAGATAACCTCCGTTCCGCTGAATGGCCGCAGCTTTATTGACCTTTTGTCTCTGCAGCCTGGCGTTTCGCCTTATCAGGGTGACGACGCGAACTTTGGAACGGGGGGAGTGGGTGGGGATGAAGGAACGGTATCCGGCGATCAAACCAACGGAACCCAGTCTGTAAACGGGGGACGACTCGGTTCGAATGGTTTTATGGTGAACGGAGCGGATGCGCAAGAAGGCGTCCACAACGGGGCAGCGATTATTCCTAACCTTGATTCCATCGCTGAGTTTCGCATCATCACCAACAATTTTAATGCTGAATATGGAAACTTCAGCGGCGGGCAAATCAATGTGGTCACCAAATCTGGAACCAACCAATTTCACGGAGACGTGTTCGAGTTTCTGCGCAATACGGATTTTGACGCGTCACAGTACTTCGTGGGGCGCGGGGATTTTATTCAAAATCAGTTTGGTGGAATTTTCGGCGGCCCGATAAAGAAAGACAAAGCTTTCTTTTTTGCGGATTATCAGGGAAACAGGCAAATCCTGGGCCAACCACAAAACTACCAGGTTCCATCCGCATTGGATCGCAGCGGAAATCTAAACGACCTATTCAGTCAGGCCGCGGCCGCGGCGGGTGGTCCTGTTGGTTCGGTGGACGGACCTTCTTGGGCGACGACCCTCTCGAACGAACTCGGGTACCCGGTGACGACTGGGGAGGTATATTACGCGCCGGGGTGCTCGTCAACTGGTCCTAACCCATGCGTCTTCCCAAACGGCCAGATTCCCTTGACCGCCTGGTCCCCAGTCGCACAGAAGACGCTGCAATATATCCCCCAGCCGACGACGACTCTTGGCGGTCAACCTTACTACGCGACTTCGGCCTATAACCAGCGCTTAAGGGATGACAAGTTCGGAGTTCGCCTGGACACGAATACGCATTACGGTGCCTTGTTCGGATATTACTTTTTCGACCAATTCAACGTGAACACTCCCTATGCCCAGGGCATCACAACCCCCGGCTTTCAGAGTAGCGTGCAGGGCCGCGCGGAGATGATAAATCTCGGCCTGACAACAACTATCAATAATTCCACAATCAACGACGTTCGTCTGGTGTATCTGCGGGATCGTTACTTCGGAGGAATTCCAATTGGCGGCACGGGCGTTCCGCTGACGTCTTTAGGTTTTGCGGCTCCTGCCGGTTCAGGTCCCGGCTTCAACGGTGGTATCGCTCCCATCACTCCAGCACTGGAAGGAGTTCCTTCCTTCGCCTTCAACAATTACGAATTCGGACTTCCCCAGGATGTTCTGAAGCAATACAACAACACCTACCAGATTATCGATAACTTCACCAAAATTGTGGGCACCCACACGCTCCAGTTCGGCGGAGATTTTCATTACGATCAGATTAACGAGCGCAACTACGACGATGCCAACGGGGCGTATACCTTTAACGGGGAAGAGACCGGCGTGGACTTCGCCGACTATCTGATTGGTGCTCCGCAAAGTTTTACGCAGGCCAGCCAGCAGCTTCTTGACTCACGCGACAAATACTTTGGCGTTTATGCCCAGGATGGCTGGCGCGCGACGCCGAACCTCACCATCAACTATGGCCTTCGCTACGAGATCGCGACGCCCTGGTATGACACGCAGAACAAACTGGAGACCGTTATCCCCGGCGAACAGTCCCAGGTTTTCCCCACGGCTCCATTAGGATTGGTGGTCCCGGGAGATCCCGGTGTGCCGCGAACTTTGGCCCCTATTCAGTACCACAACTTCGCGCCCAGAATTGGATTCGCCTATGCGCCGGATAAAACAGAAGGCTTGCTCGGCAAACTGTTTGGTGGACCCGGGAAGAGTAGTATTCGTGCCGGCTACGGCATCTTCTACAGCGCCATTGAGGACGCCACTGGCTTTGTTGAGGTAGGGGACGCACCCTATGGTTTGTATTACTCCGCCGAGTCAACTTTGCTGGCTACCCCGTTTATCGCTCGTGCGAACGGAAGCCCCGCCGGACAGAAATTTCCTTTCTCGTTTCCGCCAGCAAACTCCTCGCCCAAAAATCCAGATACCTCCTTTAACTGGGTACAAGCCACGCCACTTTCCGGGTCCGACTACTTGTATCCTCATGACAAAATACCCCAGGTGCAGCAGTTTGAGTTGTCTCTGGAGCGGCAGCTGGGGTCGTCTACGGTAATGGACGTCAGCTACGTAGGATCGGTCGGCCGGCACCTCTTAACATTTGAAGAGTCGAATCCGAGTAATCAAGCGCTCTGCCTCTTCTTGAACAATCCGAATAATCTTGCGACCGGCAGTCCAACCTGCGGCCCAGGCAACGAGGACCCGGGGCCAGGTTCGCCCATACTGCTCAAGACCGGAGTGTCTGCTCCCGGATATCCTGGAGTCACTTCCTTCGCGACGACCCGCCTGCTCACCGGACTAAGTACGCCAACCAGTGACAACTTCATCAGCAACCCCTACTTGATCACAGCCGTGAGCTCGAGTTTTAACTCTCTTCAGGTGAGCCTGAAACACACCGAGAAGTATGCCAACTTTCTGGTTGCCTACACCTACGAAAAGTCGATCGACAACGGCTCGACATCATTTGACGCAACCAACCCGCTTAACCCCAGGCAAGACCGCGCCCTGTCCCTTTTCGACGTACCACAGGACTTGACCGTAAGCTACACCGTCCAGATGCCGTTTGAGCTGCTAACTGGCGGTGCCGCGAAAAGACTCACCGAAGGATGGGCGTTGTCGGGCATCATGATCTTGGCCAAAGGTGAGCCCGTCCAGTTGAGCGAAACCGATGACAACTCACTGAGCGGAACATTTGCCGACACCATCGATAAGCCCAGTTATAACCCCGGCAACGGGCCTCTGTTTATAAACAAGAATCCGCGCAATTCCGCTGGGCAACCCTATTTCAACCCGAGTTACTTCACCTTCGAACCACTTGGGCAGGTCGGAAACGCCACGCGCCGGTACTTTAGCGGGCCGGGGATCTACAACTTCGATATGGCCTTGCTGAAAGATACGAAGATCACCGAAAGCTTCCACGCGCAGTTCCGCGCAGAAGCGTTCAACGTCTTTAATCATGCCCAATTCAACAATCCAACAGGAAACATCAACGACCCAGAATTCGGGTTCGTGACTTCAGCTCGAGCCGCGCGCATCATGCAACTCGCGTTGAAGTTCGTGTTCTAGGCCGTGCTTCGCTAATGGTCCCAAATCCCCGATCACGGTCTATGCTGGTGCTGGCGCTGGCGGTCCTAGGGGCCGCCAGTGGATTTGCCGCCTGGGCGCAGGTGCAGCCGCAGGATCCCTCGCAGAAAGGCGCGAGGCCGTTATCAGCCCAAGGCAAACAGATCTTCGCGTCGAGTTGCGCCGGATGCCACGGCCTGGACGGCAGAGGCGGCGAGCGTGCCCCAAACATCGTCGAGAATTCTCGAGTGCAGCGGCTATCCGATGCCGAGATCGGCGGCATCATCGAGAACGGCATTGCTCAAGCGGGAATGCCCGCCTTCGGCTCCATGGGCGAATCACGGATCAAAGCGGTTATAGCTTATTTGCGCACTCTCCAGGGAGCGAACCATTCCGCTAAGTTACCCGGCGATGCCGATCGCGGAGAAATACTTTTCTTCGGCAAAGCGCACTGTTCCGGATGCCATATGGTAGCCGGCAAAGGCGGCTTTATCGCGTCTGATTTGTCAGCCTACGCCGGCTCTCACGGTCTGGATCAAACGCGAAGTGCCATCATCAGCCCCGCTCTGCGCGGTAACCGAGCAGTGCGGACTACAACTGTAACCACTCGAGCCGGCGAGAAATACGTTGGCAGAATACGCAACGAAGATAATTTCTCTCTGCAGTTGCAGGCCTTTGATGGCGCCTTTCATTTTTTGGCGAAATCAGATCTGCAGACGATCGAGTTCAGTTCGCAACCGTTGATGCCCACTGTATATAGGTCGATACTGAGCCCCAGTGAACTCGATGATCTGGTTAGTTATCTGATGAGTGTGGCCAAGGTCAGCCAGCCGGAACCGCAGCCGAAACCGAACGAAGAAGAGGAGCAGTGATAACGAAACGTGTGCGAGCGACTTAACGACGTATTGAAGAAGAAAGGCGCTTTGTGAATCGCAGCATAAACATTCCACGCAGTTGCATCGTTATCCTGCTGCTCTTTGCGGTTCGAGCCTCAGGCTTATTGTCTGCGTCTCCGGCGGCGGCAGAGTTCCACTTGCAAGCCGAGTCGCCGCAGTTCTGGAATCTGGTCGATCGCAACGCCAAACTAAGCAGGGTGGGTACAGGTTTCGGTTTTACTGAGGGTCCCGTATGGGATCAGTCCGGCTTCCTTTATGTAAGCGACGAAACCATCAACAAGATTTACCGCCTCCATCTTGATGGCAAAAAGGAAGAAGTGATCGCACTGGGCGACCCGGATGGCAATACGTTCGACCACCAGCACCGGCTGATCGATTGTGCCAGCGTGTTGCGCGCTATCATCGAAGTAACTCCCGATGGCAAATATAAAATCCTCGCAGACCGTTATGAAGGCAAGAAATTTAACAGTCCGAATGATGTCATCGTTGGCCCCGATGGAGCTCTGTATTTCACCGATCCCACTCTCGATCTGGTGGCCGGCGAAAAGCAGGAGATCCCTTTCCAGGGCGTCTACCGCTTGGACGCTAAAGGGAACGTGCAATTGCTGACCAAGGATTTAACCCAGCCCAACGGTCTCGCGTTTTCACCGGACGGCAAGCATTTTTACGTCGACGACAGCGAACAGAGAAACATTCGCGTGTACGACGTTGCGCACGATGGAACTCTGACGAACGGCCGCATCTTCGGGGAGGAGCCGGGCGGCAAAGACGACGGCGTGCCGGACGGGATGAAGGTGGATCAGACCGGAAATATCTTTGTCACCGGGCCGAAGGGTATCTGGGTATGGGATGGCAAAGGAAATCATCTCGGCACAATTGTCATGCCGGAGCAACCAGCAAATCTGGCCTGGGGCGATAAGGATTACCGCACGCTCTACATCACAGCCACCACGTCGGTGTACCGCCTTGAGATGAAGACGGCAGGCTTCCTTCCGTACCTGCACTGAAGCTTCGGGAGCGAGGCTTGAATGTACGGGCAGGCGAAACTAACCGGAGATTAACCAGAGATTGCTGACCAGGGTTAATGATTAACACCACTCGCCAAAAAGCCGCCGTCCACGGGAAGCACGGTGCCAGTCACGAAGCTGGCAGCATCCGATGCGAGAAAGACTGCCGCTCCGATCAACTCGTCTAATGCGCCGAACCGGCTCATCGGTGTCCGGATCAACACTTCTTCTCCGCGCGGCGTTCCCACCAACAACTTCTCGCTCAACGGAGTGCGAAAGTAGCCCGGCGCAATCGCGTTCACACAAACTCCATGCCGTGCCCATTCGATAGCCAGCGACTTTGTCAAAGAGGCGACCCCGGCTTTACTCGCGCAATACGCCGCCACTTCAAAAAGCGCCAGAAACGAGCCCATGGAAGCAATGTTGATAATGCGGCCATAGCCGCGCCCGATCATATGCCGCCCGAAAACCTGGCAGGCACGCAATGTGCCAGTCAGGTTTGTATCGAGAAGCCGGTCCCAGTCGGTCTCGGAAAAGTCTAGCGTCGGAGCACGCTGGTTAATTCCCGCGGCGTTCACCAGGATATCTACCTTTCCCAGCGTCTCGACAGAAGCTTGCAAAACTTTTTCCAGCGATCCACGGTCCGTCACGTCGCAGCTTACCCGCAGCGATCGTCGGCCGAGAGTTTCAATTTCGCCGGCAATCGCGTTCACCAGTTCTATTCGTCGCGCGCTGGAGACTACATCTGCGCCAGCTTCAGCCAATCCGCGCGCCAGAGTGCGGCCGATTCCTGAGCTTCCACCGATCACCACTGCCACTTTTCCATCGAGGTCCAGATGCTTATATCCCATAGCTTTTCAAAGTGTATTCGAGCATCAGATTCGCCGCACTAGCCCCTGCTCCGTGGCCCGCGTGTTGCGCACGAATAACAAAACCAGAATCATACCGACGAGCGGCACCAACCCGGCGATAATCACAATCGGATCGAAAGAATGCGTCCCCGTCGCCTGGCGAGTGTCGGAAAAATAGCCGATCAGTTTGAATGCAACGATCGTTCCGATGCCAGCTCCCGTTCCGCTCAGCCCGCTCACCGAGGCGACCGACTGGCTATCGTATAAGTCTGACGGTAGCACATTCGCCATCGTCGTAAAGCCCGCGTAAGTAAATGTTGCGACTGCAAACAGAAGTGCGATCAAATAAATATCCGTAGTGAAAATCGTGGGGATCAGCATCGTCATGCCGATTCCACCAAAAACAATCAGAGCCTTCCGCGCCGCGCCCAGCGGCCATCCCCGCTTGATCAGATAACCGGAAATGTAGCCGGCGAAAAAGCTGCCCGCATCGGCCGCGACGAAGGGAATCCAGACTGCGATTAGTCCCGTCTTTAACTCGATGCCCTTCGCCACCAGGTAAATAGGAAACCATTCGGTAATGAAGAAAAATACCGGATCGGTCGACGTTTTCGCGATGATAATGCCCCAGGTCTGCGGAAGCTTCAAGAGTTCACTCCACCGCAGTCGGACCGCGCCAGTCCCGACCGCATCGAATGCTTGTTTGTCGGCAACGATCATCGCTAGTTCAGCGCGGCTGATTCGGCTGTGAACTTCCGGAGGGTAGTACAGCCATCGCCAGACAATCAGCCAGAGAAAGCCGAGAATGCCCGGTATCATGAATGCAGGCTGCCATCCCCAGCGAAAATAAATCGATAGCACAATGAAGGGAGCGATCGCTCCGCCAATCGAAGAGCCACTATCAAAAAGTGCGGTTGCCAGCGCGCGTTCGCGTTTGGGGAACCATTCGGAGACCGCCTTGGTTGCCGCCGGCCAGTTGGCGGATTCTCCCGCGCCCAGCAGAAATCGAAACGTGGCAAAGCTATAGAAGCCGCGTGCGAGCGATGTCAGCATCGAGACCAGCGAATAGCCGATCACTGTCAGCGTCAGGCCACGGCGCGTTCCGACGCGGTCCATCAGCCTGCCGAAAATAGTTTGTCCAATCGAATAAGCCACACGGAAGGCGATCGCAATGTTCGCGTAATCAGAGTTGCTCCAGTGGTACTCGAGTTTGAGATAAGGCGCGAGAAGTGAAAGAGTCTGGCGGTCAAGATAGTTGATGACCGTGGAAGCAAATAGAAGGCCGCCGATCCACCAGCGCAATGATGCAATCGGCTTTCTGGCGGTCACCATGTTTGATGAGTCATGTTTGATGAGTCACGTTTGATAAGTCACGACGATGAATCGCAACTGGCATGCTAAGAGCTGATCGTAATCTGCGATTCATCATTCCGCGCATTTTGCTTAAGCGCACTCTGCAAGGCCGAACCCAGGAGCGCAGCCGATTCTCTGTCAAGATAGACCGTGGCATTAGGATGCGTGCGCAGAATCGACGCCGGCGCCATCGGGCTGATCGTGCCCTCAAAGCAGGCCTTCACCGCTTGCGCCTTTCGCGGTCCAGGCACAACCGCCAATATTTCTTTGGCTTTAAGAATCTGGCGCACGGACATGGAGATCGCCTGCTTCGGCACGTGCGAGATGTCGGCGAACCAGGCCTCGCCCACCTGCTGCTGCCGGCAGGCATCATCCAGGTTAACAATGATGTAGGGTTCTTCAGTCTGGAAGTCGGCAGGCGGATCATTAAACGCGATGTGTCCATTTTCGCCGATGCCAAGAAATGCAATGTCTACGGGCACGGATGCCAGTTGTTTGCCCACTCCGCTTACCACCGCCATCGGATCACTGGCGTCACCATCGAGCAGATGGTAGTGGACGATACCTGTCTTCTGCACCAACTGCTCCAGCAGCATCTTGCGGAAACTTCCCGGATGGCTTATAGGCAAGCCGATGTATTCGTCGAGATGAAAGGCTTCCACTTTGGACCAGTCAATTCCGGGAGCATTCGTCAAAGCATCCAGAAATTCCAGCTGCGATGCGGCGGTTGCTGCGATGATCCGCGCACTGCCACGTTCTGTGATGGCTCGACAAATGGCCGCCGCTGCCTGCAGGGCGGCCGCGTGCCCCAATGCGACCCGATCATGAAATACTCTTAGCAACATGAAGAACTGCTTTCGCCGGACGGAGGAGTGCTCAACTCCGAGCTGGGAAATTATACAAAAGAGTACGGCTGATCACGACTCGCGGACTTCGTCGGTAACCACCTGGAAGTTCGTTAGCCTCGCTCTTCCGAATGAGGTTGTTATCGCGCAGTCGGTTGCGTCGCGCCCAGTTGCCATCAGCACTCGTCCGATGCGCCGGACATTATGCCGCGCATCGAATGTCCGCCAGCGTCCGCCGAGAAAAACTTCAAACCACGCGCTAAAGTCCATCGGCCTGGGAGCCACGATCACTCCGATGTTTCCAGATATCCGGTGGCATGACGAGCGGGAATGTTAAGGGCTAGGTAGAAGGTAATCGCCAGATGCTGGAAGTCCCGGCAGACTCCGACACACTCGGTATAAACTCCCAGCGCGGTGCGAACCGGATTCGAAAATTCGTATCCAAACGCGACCTTGCTGTGCACCCAATCGCATACGGCCTCACAAAACGCTGCCGATTGGAATTCCAGTTCCGCTTATCGATTGTGTCCTCCTCGACCGTCCGGCAGCGAAGGCCACCGGTGCCTGGGAAACCGCCATCACACTGGTTGCGGCGGCGATTGGCAATGCGATTTTCGATGCCACGGGGGCGCGGATTCGGGAAGTTCCTTTTACGCCCGACCGCCTGCAAGCGGCTCTGGCGGCCCGTCCGTGAGCTCGATGCGCCTTAAATTCTCGCTTTTGCTGCTTTTGCCGGTTGACAATTGCCGCGCGAGAAGGCAGTATGGATGGGCTTTCCGGACGGTTGAGCCAATCGACGCCGTGGGTTGCGTCATTGATGGCTGCATGTGCCGGGATGGCTTCACTCCGTTTTCCGGTTTTTGCTGAGTCGTAGATTAAGAATCATCGCGCGATCACTCTGGCCTCTAACTGGACATCATCTCCCCCGTTCCAGCGTGGATGCCAAAAAGAGCGGAGCTATTCGCACCGCTCTAATGCCTGGTAATCGATTCCCCCGTAACGTTAGCTGTCGCTGGTCAATGTCGAGTCCGCATCCCTGGAGAAGAAATCATGAGATCGTTTAAAGCCAATTTCCGCCTGCTCGCATTTGTTGCCCCTCTGTTGGCGTTCGCCATTGCTCCTCAGGACTCTCGTGCCCAGACCGTGTCGGTATCACCCGGCGATCTTTCCTACGGCGTACCGACGCAAACGCCGTTTCCTACGACAGGCTTACCCCTGGCGAGCGCTCCCGATAGTGTCACGGTGATTATCAGCGGAAGCGGCCCGGTTACCTTCTCGGGAACAACCGTGGGCGCGCCAGGGTCGAATCCCGGCGACTTCGTCGTCGACGGAAATTCCTGCACAGGAACCATCGCCTCGCCAAGTACATGCCAGGTAACTCTGCATTTCAACGCCTCGCTGGCCCCCGCGTCCACCTTGGAGACGGCCACGCTCACGGTCAACTTCACGATTGGCTCGAGCCCGGGAAGGCTCACCGTGCCGATGAATGGCGCCTACGGGGCGATCAAACTTTTCAGCGCGCTGGATATAAATCCGTCGCTATTCCCAGGTGTTACGTGGCCCAATTCCGCAGGAAATCCTGTGAACACGGTGCCAGTGAATCTGTCCTGCCCCGCTAATCCCACTGCTGTGCTTTCATCGACCCCGGATGGTTCCGGGAACGTGTTTCAGGACAATACGATCCAGATTGCGGACACTATCGCCGGTTCGACGTTGACCACGTCAAACGTTTGCTATGGAGGCGACACTAATTTTCAGGGATTCACTGGTTTTCCCGCAGGCACGTCTAACTGCTTCCAGCAGAGCTATGAATCGGCGGCTTCAGGCTTCCTCGGCCAAAACCCCGATTTGGCAGGCGTTCCCGCCAATTATGGCGTCCAACCGTTGAATCTGATGAATGCAGTTTTCCCGCCGGGCACACCACCACTGTATTCCCCGGTGTTGCAGTCTGGCCCTCAATCTCTCTCTGTTCAGCTAATCGATGCCGGCGGTGATCTTGGTGCGGCCACGCTTCATTTGGTAACCAATTGCAGCCTGGCAGGAGTCACGCCCGGCGGCACCATCACCGGCAACCCCATCAACCCGTCCAATCCATCTTCGCTGTCACAAACCTATACGCTCGACAGCGGCCCCGGCCAAAACATCTCGATCGTCGACAACGATGCGCAAAGCCCGCCGCCCCCGGGAGCCGTGCCTAGCATCACTGATATCGGCGTGCCCCAGTCGCTCTTTTCTCAGCTCGTAGCTGGCTCCTCCGCTGCCCCAGCGGTTTGCCTGCGGATGGCGGGCGAAGTGGATTCTTTGGGCAATCCGATGTGCAAAGGATTCCTCATCGAGTGCACCAGCGGCGGTACAACCAGTGGCAGTAACTGCGATCCAACCAATCCAAACACGGCCAGAAATCTGTACGACGCCCTACAGTTTGCGTCGCCAGATGGGCCGGTAAACGGATTCAACTTCCTGTATGGCCCCGTGGGTAGCCCCGCGGCCGATGCCTGCAGTAACATACTCACGGGCCTGCCCAGCGCCGCTTGCGCCACGGGCACCGGCCCGGGCATATTGATGGGAAGCGACAACTGGCTCTGCGCCCCGGGCCAAACCGCGCCCTGCACTCCGCTGGAACCAAATACAGCGACTCCTCCATCTCCCGCGACTTATTCGGCCGGGAACTGCGACTTGACAGGCAGTGTCGCGGGCGACCTTTGCCCGCTCGACACCTTGACCCAATTCAAGGGTGCGGCCGATGTTCTCCCCGGCGGCACGACTTCCGGGAAAAACTCGATACTCATTCCAGTAGTCAACATGCCTCTGCCCTCCACCACGTTCACCAGTTCGTTTCAATCGAATGGATGGACACAGGCGCCAAATCCGGCTAGCGTGACCTTTACTGCTAACCCAGCAACCTATAGTCCGGGGGCAATCAATCCTCCGACCAATGGATTTGTTGCGGCACCCGCCTACGCCGTAACTTACGGCGTAACGCCAGCCGCCAGCCCACTTCCGGATACCACGTATCCGATTCCCAGCGATACAACTCTGTTCAACCCGAGGGCGAATCCAAACTTTGGCGCCCCGCTCTGCTCGCCTTCGACTACGCCATCGTTTTCCGCGCCTCCGGTCAACCTCACCACTTCCGGGGATGGCATTTACAACCTGCACTTCTTCACGACAGACTGCGCACTGACGGAGGAACTCGTCTTCAATCCGCAGGGATCACAGCTCACCGATCCCACGGCGAACTGGGCCTCGTTCCGCTATGTAACTTTCGGCGTCGATACCGTGGCGCCTACTTTTTCCTGCAGTTCACCCAACACCAGCGTCTGGTACAACATGAACCAGACCGTATCGTGCACGGTTACCGATCAAGACTACGTTGCCAATGTATCGGGATCGGGCTTCCTGCCGCTGGTAAGCGGCATCCAGGGCAGCCAGTCGGAAACAGTTTCCGTTTCCACCAGCGTGCCCGCAAACAATGTCAATTCGGCAGCGCCCACCAATTCGCTGCAGGCTTGCGATTTGGCCGGAAACTGCGTCTCCGTCTCTGCCGGTCCATTCAAGATCGATCTGCAGCCACCAACCATTACCGGGCCCACACTTAATCCCGCTGCACCGTACTATCTGAACGGACCACCGGTTACGGTGACCTACGCCTGTTCCGACGGCCTCGGCTCTGGCGTCGCCAGTTGCATCGGTACTGAAACCCTTCCCGGCGGCGGCACGGTGAACACTTCCAGCGGTGGGACAATCAGCACGTCTACCGCAGGAAATTACAGCTTTACCGTTACCGCAACCGACAACGCCGGAAATCAAAGTACCTCTTCCGTGCCGTTCTCGGTTTCCGCTGCTCCTGCTGCCGATTTGGCCATCGTCGAACTGCCTGTTACCGACAGCATCGAACGAGGTAAGACCGGGCACTACTACGCTGGTGTGATAAATCTCAGTTCACCCACAGCCAACAATGTAGTCATCACCTCAACCTACACCGTTCCAAATAACATACTGAACGGAAGCCTGAGCGGAAGCTACGCGCTGGTAAGCTGCAGCCTGACAGGGTGCTCGGTCCCAAGCTCCGGAACCAGCTGCTCGGTGACCACAACCGTTGGCGCCAGCACAACCGTCGCGGTTCTCACCTGCAACGTCGGGCAGTTGGTAAGTATCTCGAAGTTGAAAGGCGAGGTCCTGGCGGTCAACATCCCAGTATTGTCCACGGCCGCCGTGAATACGAAGTTCAGCTCCGTAACTACGGTGACTTCCGATAACGATCCCAAGCTCTCAAACAACACCGTCTCGGAAAGCTATACGGTGACGAAGTAGGACTCGGTCAGGGAATAGACAGGTAGAACACCCGATAACGCATTCCCGCACAGGAAAGCGTTATCGGGTGTTCTTTTTGAATGGAGGTGTCGCCCTGGGGTCGCAGCCTATTGGTCGCAGCCCTATTTCGCGGCAACCTTCATCTGGTCAGCCGCGAACATTGTGCGGAGATCGGAGCGCTCCAGCAGATGTTCCGCACCAGGATCCTTCTTAAGTTCCTCGAACAAGTTGCGCGCCAATTCATACTGGTGGTTCGATTCGCTGGTATTTCCGCTGGATCGATCCACATCTCCCAGGAAGGAATGAATGCGGGCCGTTTCCAGTCGCAGGCCCAGCTTCTCGCTGCTGTTCAACGCAGTCTCCAACTCCTGACCGGCGTGCGCATAATCTTTGTTCTTGATCATCGCGGCGGAGAGGTCGACGGAACTACGCAGCGAATAATATTTCAAATGCAGGGCGTCGGCCTGCTGCACGGCGGCGCGCAACTCCCCCACAGCGGATTGTGAACGGCCTTCCGCAATGGCAACCCGAGCCAGGTTCATCCGGGCGATCAGTGCATTTTCGCGATCTTTACTCTTGGCTGCAGCCACGGCAGCTTGATCGTAAGCGTGATTCGCCGCCTTATAGTCTCCATCGTAATAGGCCACGTCTCCCTGAGTGTTCAGAAGCTCGCTGCGGACAGTTTCGTTCTTCAGGTCAGCGGCAATCGCGGTCGCCTCGTCCAGAAGCTTGCTGGACTCATTGCCGCGGCCAACCAGGGCTAAAGTGTCTGCCAGATTATTCAGGGAATCGGCCAGCTCAAAACTCTTATTGTTGGTCGAGCGAAAACCATTCACAGAATCCTGCATGGCGCTCACTGCCGCTCCCAATCTTCCCTGATACATCAAGACCTTCCCGATCGACTCGGAAGCTCCCGCAGCATCCTTGGTGTCTGCAGCCTTGCGGGCAACATCAAGCGCATTCATCTGGTTCGCCAGCGCCTGGTCGTAATCTCCCATGGCTGTATACACTTCGCCCAGCGAGGTCAGTGTCTCCGCCAAATAGAAGGGCTCGTTCAGCTTCTGTCTTAGCTGCAGAGATTGCTGGTAATAAATGAGTGCATTGTCCGTGTCATATTTCGCGAAATATACGTCGCCAATATTGCTCAGGCACAACGCCTGATAATTCACGTCATTGGCGTCGCGCTGGATTTGCAACGCTTCCTTATAGTCCTGCAACGCTTTGTCGTTGTCGCCGCGCGTCTGGTAAAGCACGCCGCGGTTGATCAGGATATCGCCGTAGTCCTTCTTAACCCCAATCTCGCGCAGGATCTGCAACGCCTGGTTATAGCTGGCCGTCGCCGCATCCGGCTTGCCGAGCGTGATCTGATCTTGAGCCAACTCCGACAAGCTGTTGGCCAGCAAGCGCTGCATGCCCAGCTTACGCGTAATTTCCATCGAGTCTTGAATGTTGCGGATGGCTTCATCCGGTTTATTCATCTGCCGGTAAGAAATTCCCAGCGCCTGCAAAATCAGCGCCTTCTGCTCCGGATTATCCACCTGAACCGCCAGGCTTAAGCCTTTGCTGAGCGGTTCCAGAGCCGCCTCCGGATTGCCTTGTAGAAACTCCACGCTGCCGATTTGCCAGAGCGCTTTTATGTTCTTGGGATCGGCCTTTAAAATATTCGTAAACTGCGCACGAGCCTTGTCGAAATCTCCGTTGTCTGAATAGAGGCTCCCCAGCGCATACTCCACATCCGTGTTATCAGGGAAAGTCTTGGCGAGTTTCTCGTAGGCCTCGATAGCTTTCTTGTTATCCTTCCTGATCTGAGCGTGATTCGCTTCGATCAGGTATTTTTCGGCCAACGGAAGCGTCTGGCTGAGTTCAACCGCTTTGCGCGAATACTGTTCCGCCTGGGTATCGTACCCGAGAGCAGATTCGCCTTCGGCCAACCGCGCGTAAGCGAGCGCAAACTGAGGATCTTCCTGAATCGCGGCTAGCAGCGTTTTGACTGCATCCAGGTTCTTGCCTTCGCGCATCAGTTGCACCCCCTGGCTGTAGTCGCGCAGCGCGGGCGCGGATTGAGAGGATGGCTGGAACGAACTGGCCTTCAATTCTTTCAAAACGTCGGAAGAGACGGAGAGATTCTGACGAATTTGATCGGCCAGTCGATCCACGGCGACAGGGATATCTTTCTCACTGGCCGCTTCGATTTTTACCGGCACGCGGCGATCATGCTTTAGATCTTGCAGCGTGGCATCGATCCGAATCTGGTCGCCAAACTTGACGTATTGGCCCCATACCACGATATCCGCATTGCTGAATTGGGCGAGCCGGCTCACTGTGGAGGGATCGATCGCGACGCTGGGTGTTATGCGCAAATCGGAAAGAACCTGATGAAGCCGCTCAGGAGAAATAGTGCGCAGATGGGCTGACTCGCCCACGTCTGTGCTCAGCATATCCGCCAAACTGGGCCCCAGCCAGTCGAAACTCGGGTCCCCAGAAGCATTCCGGAATGGAAGGATGGCCAGCGACACTGCGGCCGCAGAGCTCGTTTGTCCGTGGGACGGCGAAAAGAGCGTTCCACGAAACACGTATCCCAGAATTCCCAACACCAGCACAGAGATAATGCCAGCGAGCATAGGCCAGTGAATCGTGCGTCCCCAGGGCTCGACGGCTGGTTGGAAGCCCAACGTCGCGGCTGCTCGATTCCCCTGCCAGGTTTCCAGATCCTGCAGGAATTCGGTGGCCGTCTGGTAGCGCAGGCCGGGGTCGCGCTCCAGGCACTTGCTGACAATATTGCTGAGCGCGCGCGGAATCGTCCCGTCATGATCGGAAACCGGAATAGCGCGCTCCTGGTTACGCTTGATCAGGCTGGCCACGGCGCTCTCGGCTCTGAACGGCGTCTGGCCGGTGAGCAGCTCGTAAAGAATCAAGCCCACACTGAAAAGGTCAGAGCGTTGGTCCAGTTCCTTGGCCAGTGCCTGCTCCGGCGACATGTATTCCATCGTTCCAACCAGAGCTCCGGTCTGCGTCATTCCGTCGCCCTGAACCGTACGGGCCAAGCCGAAATCCATTACCAGAATGCGGCCGCTCCGATCGCGCATAATGTTCTGCGGCTTCATGTCGCGGTGGATTACGCCCACGCCATGAGCCGCTTCCAGTGCGCGGCAGACTTGCTGAATGATCTCGACGGCCTCTTCCGGAGGAAACTTTTTTCTCTGCAGAATGAGAGCACGCAGGTCTTCGCCTTCGACGAACTCCATGGTGATGAACTTCACGCCATCGGCGTCGCCCAAGTCGTAGATGCGGATCACATTCTTATGAGTCACCTGATGCGCCAGCAGTAATTCCTGCTTGAATCGCGCCAGAATCGAGGGATTGGCGGCCAGTTGCGGACGGATGAGCTTCAGCGCCACCGGACGGTTTAACTCCCGGTCCATGGCCTTATAAACCGCGCCCATTCCGCCTTCGCCTAGAAGTTGCAGGATTTCGTAGCGCCCTCCGAGCACATCGCCGATCTGCAGAACTGCAGCGCTCATCGGGGAGCGAGGCCGCGGGGCCGGAGAGCGGGGAACTGGACTTGCATCAACTAGGGTAGCGTCGTAATCCACCTGTCTGTCTGGCGGAGCTGAGGATGGCTGGGGAAAATCAACTAATGTGGCGTCGGAATCAACCGAAGAGTTTGAGGCAGCGCTGTCCCCTTTGACCGGAACGCTCACTCCGAGCGTGTTCGCCGAATTCGCTCGATCTTTCGGATCGATTCGCGGATCCCGATTTTGCATGACTCGCCCTGCTGGGAGGAGACTGAAATCCCCAAACGCCGCACCAAAAAAATTACTTCGAAGTATATACCGCGGGGGGAGGGCAATACACCAACAAGTGTCAATTATAGCAACTTCATTTTGATTTTTGTTCGGCGATCCACTGGTTGGTGCGGGCGTCGAGCAGATCGAGGGTAAGCGTTCCCCCATCGAGCATTTCGTCGTGAAACTTGCGAATATCGAACTTGGGACCCAATTCTCTCTGTGCTCGATCGCGCAGTTCCCGAAACTTGAGCTGTCCGAGCTTGTAGCTAAGCGCTTGCGCGGGCCACGCAATATACCGGTCGGTTTCGGACTGGATGGTCGGTTCGTCGATGGCGCCGGACTTGCGGAAAAACTCCACTACCTGATCGCGCGTCCAACCTTTGGAATGGATTCCCGTGTCAACCACCAGCCGCACCGCTCGGAACAGTTCCGACGAAAGGCGGCCGTAGTCCGAGACGGGATCTTGATAGAAACCAACTTCCTTACCCAGTTGCTCGGCATACAGAGCCCAGCCCTCGATGTAGGCGTTGAAGCCGAGGCCATGCTGGCGAAACCTGGGCAGTCCCGTCAGTTGTTGCTGCACCGACAGCTGCATGTGATGTCCCGGGATGCCTTCATGGTAGGCGATTGCCTCATCGTCGATAAGCGACCGCTGCGCGAAGTTGGATGTGGCCACCACCACGCGGCCTGGGCGCTTGCCATCCGGCGTGCCCGTCACATAGTGGGTGGCGGCTGCGGCCTGGAAAGGCGGTATGGCTTCGACTGTAACCGGCGACTTGGGAAGAACTGTAAATAGTTCTGGAAGTTTCGGCTCCATCTGCGCGATGTAGCGGCGGAAGTCGTCGAGAATTTGCTCGGCAGAAGTTGGAATGTATTTCGGATTGGTTTTGAGCGAAGCCCGGAAGGATGCGAGATCGGCGAATCCCTCTTTCTTCGCGATCGCCGTCATCTCCGCCTCGATGCGATCAATCTCGCGCAGGCCAAGCTCATGAATCTCATCCGGCGTCATGCGTGTGGTGGTCCGGGCGTAGATGTCGTTCTGGTAGCGCTTCTCGCCGTCCGGCAGGGAAGTGACCGCAAGAGTAGTGCGGCCCTGCGGAGCGTATTCCGTACGCAAAAAGACGGCAAAAGTTTTGTATGCTGGGATTACATCGCCGTTGATGGCATCAGTAATCTGCTGGGTCAATCGCCTCTGATCGTCGGCGGAAATGCTTGCCGGATATTTCTTTGTAGGGATGAGAAACGGGTCAGCATCGATGATCCCCTGGCATTGCACCGGAAGTTTCTCAATTAGGAATCGCACCGGCATGAGCTTATCTCTCATACCCGCGTGAAGCACCTCGGTGGTCTGGTTGAGAACGCGTGGAATCTGATGCAGGCGCGCGATGTAGTCCTCGTAGTGCTTCACCGAATCAAAAGGCATCGAGAGTGGCAGATCCGCCAGGCTGGTATGGACGCCATTCTGCTGATTGATCGGCATTTCATACTCTTTGAGATCGAAGTCCGCGATTCGCTGCTGCAGCACTCGAACCAGCAAATCGTGAGAAAGTTGGTCCTGATCAGAAAAGCCTGTCGTCGGAATGGCATCAATCTTCGTCAGGAATGCCTCGTCGGATTTATGTCGTTCATCAATAGCCTGAAGCGAATACTGAGCCAGCTTGTCGTTATAGCGGTAATCGCCGTAGGCGGTGGCGCGCTCGGGAAAATTGCGCAGATCCGTCTCGTAGTGCTCTTCGAAAAGCGCGTTCTGCGCGGCGAGGCGATCCGCAACTGGCTTGAGGTCCTGGGCCTTGAGATCCCGGACGAGGAGAGATCCCGCCAACACGAAGGCGAAAAACAAGATCGAGAGGAAGCGCATAGTCTATGCAGCCTACCAGAGCAACCGTCACTGTGAGAAGAAAGAGATTTCCTGTGAGGCTCATTTCGTCCACAGGTCGCACTTCAAGAACACCGCTTTCTTCAAGTAGACTAGCTATCCAATGAAGAACGGGCACTCGCGTACACTCAGGTTTTCCTTCCAGCTCAGTATCGCTGTAATCTTACTTACCACCGGGATGATTGGTCAGTCGGTCGCCCCAGAACTCCTGAATGGGCTGAAGTGGCGCCTCATTGGCCCCTTCCGTGGCGGCCGAGCAGTCGCTGTCGCCGGCGTGCCGGGCGATTCCACCACCTTTTATTTTGGCGCTGTCAATGGAGGCATCTGGAAAACTACCGACGCCGGAACCGTTTGGACGCCAATTTTTGATAGCCAGCCGGTTGCCTCCATCGGTGCCATCGCGGTTGCGCCCTCCGATCACAAAACCATCTACGTCGGAACCGGCGAGTCCGATATTCGCTCCGACTTATCCTCCGGAAATGGCGTCTACAAATCAATGGACAGCGGCGCAACCTGGACCCACATCGGCCTCGAAGACACGCATCAGATCAGCCGCATCGTGATCGATCCGCAGAATCCAAATATCCTTTACGTCGGCGCTCTCGGCCACGCTTATGGTCCGAATGAAGAACGTGGTGTTTATAAATCTTTAGATGGAGGAACACGCTGGGAGAAAGTTCTGAATACCGGAGCGGACACCGGTATTTCAGATCTCGCGATCTGTGCCGGTAACCCACAACTTTTGTTTGCCGGAACATGGAATACTCATCGTCCTCCCTGGAGCACCTATGCTCCCATCGATGGACCCGGCGCCGGCCTGTACCGCTCTCAGGACGCAGGCAAGACTTGGTCTCGTCTCAATGGCAACGGATTGCCCGAAGGCGATTGGGGACGCATCGGAGTCGATGTGGCCCCGGATGGCAAGCGCGTCTACGCACTGATTCAAGCGAAGAAACCAGGCCTGTATCGTTCCGACGACCGAGGCAATACCTGGACTCTGGAAAACGCTGATCCACGTCTAACCAGCCGCGCCTGGTATTTCAACGGCATCACCATCGATCCGCAGAATCCGGATGTTTTCTATGTCCCGAACGTCGCCTTGTACCGGTCTGAAGACGGCGGCAAAACCATTTCGATCATCCGCGGTGCGCCCGGTGGCGACGATTACCACCAGATCTGGATCGATCCTAAAAACTCCGCCAGCATGGTTCTGGGAACAGATCAGGGAACTACCATCAGTCTCGATCGCGGCCAGACCTGGAGCACTTGGTACAACCAGCCCACCGCCCAGTTCTATCACGTGATCACTGACAATCAGTTCCCCTACGTTGTCTATGGCGCACAACAGGATAGTGGAAGCGCTGCCGTTCTAAGCCGCACTGACCACGGTCAAATCACCCCACGCGATTGGTTCCCCGCAGGCGACAGCGAGAGCGGTTATATGGCGCTCGACGCCAGGGATCCGAACATCATTTACTTGAGCGGAACCTTCGGCACTGTAGACCGCTTCGACCGGCGCATCGGACTGAGTCAGAACATCGCTCCGTGGCCGGCGTTTTCATTCGGCTCCGAGATCGATCAGCGTAAATATAGGGACCCTTGGACTCCGGTGCTGCTGTTTTCTCCCTTCGACAACACCACCCTCTATCTCGGTACTCAATATGTGATGAAGACGGTCGATGGCGGTCTGCACTGGGAGATCATCAGCCCTGACCTCACCGGATCGACGCGAGCGTCCGGAGACGCCAAGCCGGAGGGGCCGCCAACTATCGAGAACGCGAAACAGCGAGGCTACGGCGTCGTGTTCACCATCGCGCCATCAGCTCTGAATCGCGATCTGATTTGGGCTGGAAGCGATACCGGATTAATTCACCTGACGCGCGATAGCGGAAAAAACTGGAAAGACGTCACCCCCCCAGGTCTTTCACCTTGGAGCAAAATTTCATTCATCGAAGCTTCGCACTTTGATCCCGCGGTGGCATATGCAGCCGTGGATCGCAGCCGCCTCGACGATCGCACCCCCTACCTTTATCGCACCCGCGACTACGGAGCCAGCTGGCAACTGATTACGAATGGAATTTCGGCTCCCGCTTTTCTCCGGGGAATTCGCGAAGACCCCGAGAAAAAAGATCTGCTCTTCGCCGGAACCGAGTTCGGGGTATACGTTTCGTTTGACGCGGGCGATCACTGGCAATCCTTGCAACTTAATCTGCCGGTCACTTCCGTTCGCGATCTCACCATTCACGGCGACGATCTCATCATCGCCACGCACGGCCGTTCCTTCTGGATTCTTGATGACATCACGCCACTTCGTCAGGCGCTGGAAGCTGGAAAAGCCAACTCGTTCTATCTTTATCAACCTGCGCCGGCATTCCGGATCGATAACGATTCCTTCGCCGGCACGCCGCTTCCGCCAGAGGAGCCCACTGCAGAGAACCCGCCGGCTGGTGCGACGATTGATTATTTCCTCAAGTCTCCGGCGAGCAGTGTCACGCTGGAGATTTTCGATCCGCAACAGAAACTGGTTCGCAAATTTTCTTCAGAAGATAGGCATCCGGAAAAACATCCGCCAGTTCCAATTGCCGAGCGTTGGTTCCCCAAGCCTGAAGTTGTACTGAGCAATCCTGGGACGCACCGCTTCGTGTGGAATCTCAAGTGGGGAAACTCGGGCGAACCCAGCCCGGACGACGAATCTGAATTGCGAAATCCCAGCGGCCCTCTGGCTGTGCCCGGAGACTATACGGTCAGACTCACGGTGAACGGAAAGCCTCAGACGCAGCACTTCAAAGTAATCATGGACCCGCGCTCGCTCGCAACTCCTGAGATTCTTCAGCGGCAACTGGAACTCGGTCAGCAAATATTTGCTGAAACTCTCGGGGCTCGCAGCGCGCTCGCTGAGATCAGCTCAGTGCAAAAACAGCTGGCAGACGTTGAACAGAAGCTGGGTGAAAAGAATCTGGGTGAACAGAATCCATCTCTCAAGTCCGCTGTGGCAAACGTCCATTCCGGAATCGCAGGAATTCTTTCCAACAAAGATAATAAGGAACAGCAACCAGCAGGCCTGCAGGATGGCTATAGCGAAATGGTTTCAGCTCTGCATGTGGTAGAAGGCGGAGACCGTGCCGTGCCTGCGCAAGCGATAGCCGTCTACCAGGAATCCAGCCAGCACGTGAAAATCGGGATTGCCGCGTGGGCCAAATTCAAGGAAACGAACTTGCCCCAGCTAAATCAACAGTTACGCGAAGGCAATCTGCCTCCGATTGCCATCTCGGAAATTGAACAGGAAGTGGAGTTTCTTATGTCGCGCTAAGGCCAAGAACTTTCGCTTCATTGCGGGTCGATGATGTGAAGTCCCTTGACCATAGCGAAGTGCCGCTTGTTAAACGTGGCCACGTGGCTGTCTCGCTCCAGAGCGGTGGCAGCCACGATCAGATCGTAAGCCCCGATCATTTTGCCAGCGGACTGCAACTGCGCCCAGATGCGTGCATGTTCGTAAGCGGTTTGCTCGGTGTAGGGGGCGATGGGTAGCGCTCTGACAATAGTCTCCAGATATCGCCGCCGTTTCGACCTCTGTGGTTCGACGGCACGCTCTACGCCATGCCAAAGCTCTGCTACCGTGATGGCGGCGATTTCAAACTGATCGTCGGGCAGCGATGCGACCCAACTCCCTAGATTGAAAATATCCTTTTCCCCGCGAATTATGACATCTGCATCAAGGAGGATTACCACTTGTCGACCGTTGGTTTGAGCCTTCGCCGAGCCGCCTGTAGGTCACGGCGCCAGGCGCGCGCCGTTTTATCCGGTAACTCAGCCCCGGCTAACAACTCTGCGAAGTGCCGTCCCGAACAAACTTTTGCCGTCTCCGGCACCAAGCGCGCCAAAGGAGCACCATTCCGGAGGAGAACAAACGTGACGTTCTGGTAGTGAACGCGGTTGACGCAGTCGGCGAAATTCCGGGCCGCTTCCGTAACGCTAATGAAGTTCGTCTTCATAGAATCATATTATCAGATTGTATGCAAGAAGCTTGGATTTCCGACGTGCCAACCCGTGCTACCAAACCCTGCACGCCTTTACCGCAACCATGGGCTGTCCCGCTTTACAGCCAAACGCTTTGCCAAACTCCGGTATATTCACCAGAACTCCGTTGGCGCGGAAGCGGTCCGGCGAATGTGGATCGGTCGTCGCGATCAGTCGCTCCAGTTCCGGACGCCACTCTGCGCACCAATCCTGCGCGAATCCCAGAAAAAACTCCTGCAGCGGCATATATCCGCTGGCTGTCTTCTTATCCAGATCGAGTCCCTGCGTTGCGGCATGGGCCAGAAATGCCATGTAAGCCAGGCGCATCCCGCCATTGTCTGCTGTATTCTCGCCCAGTGTGAGCTTGCCATTGATCTTAGTGTCTCCCACGCTGAACTGGCTGTATTCGTTCACGATGCACTGCGCCTTCTCCGTGAACTTGTCGGCATCTTCTTTTGTCCACCAATCGTGGAGATTGCCGTGTCCATCGAATTGCCGCCCCTGATCGTCAAATCCGTGGGTGATTTCATGGCCCATGAAAAGACCAATATGGCCATAATTCAAGGCTGCCGCCGCCGGCGGATCGAAAAATGGAGACTGCAATACCCCGGCAGGAAAATTAATGTCATTCATACTGGGATCGTAATAAGCATTCACCGTGGGCGGTGACATCTCCCACTCATCGCGATTCACCGGCTTGCCAATCTTCGCCAGTTGGCGATGCGATTCAAACTCGGCCGCGCGAAAGCTGTTTCCCAGCGCGTCTCCGCGCTCCACGGTCAACGCGGAATAGTCTCGCCACTTGTTCGGATAGCCGACCTTGTTGGCGATCAAATGCAGCTTCTCTTCCGCCAGTTTCTTGGTTTCCGGGCTCATCCAGTCCAGGCCCTCAATGTCTCGGCCCATCGCCGCTTCGATATCATGAATCATCTGGAATGCCTGCTCTTTGCTGGCCGCTGGAAACTTCTGCTCCACATACACCTTGCCCAGCGCCTCGCCCAATGCCCGGTCAGTACTGGTTACGCAACGCTTCCAGCGTGGTTCCTGCTCGGGAATGCCCACTAATTTACGTCCGTCGAAATCGAATTTTTCTTCATCCAGCGCCTTCGGCAATACCGTGCCCGGAACCGAGTTCACCAGTTGCCAACGGAGGTAAGCCTTGATTGTCGGCAAATCCGTTTCCGCAATCACCTGATTCAGGCCCTTAAAAAACTCCGGCTCGGCCACATTGATTTCCTGGAATTGCGGCGCGCCGGTTCCCGGATAAAACTGTCCCCAATTCAGAGTCGGCGTAAGCGCCTGCAAACCGCTGTCCGGCATCATGTGATAAATATTGTGCGGGTCGCGCTGCGAGGTGACATCGAGAGATACTTTTGCCAGCGCCGTCTCCAGCTTCATGATCGCTTGTGCATCGCTCGCTGCCTGCGCATCACTCGCCCCCAGCAGCTTGAGCATATTGCCGACGTGCTGCACGTACTGCTTGCGGATCTCTTCGTCCTTTTCTCCGGTGCGCAGGTAATAATCCTTTTCCGGCAAACCTAAGCCGCCCTGCGATACCACAGCAATTTCCCGCGTTGCATCTTTAAAGTCCTGCTGGGATCCAAACCCCAGAAAAGCGTTTACATTGACGAGCTGAAAATGTGCCAGCAGTTCTGGCAGCTGATCTTTGCTGGAAACTCCATGAATGCGCTCCAGCTCAGGCCGCAATGGCGCCATGCCCTTCTTTTGGATTTCGGCGTCATCCATGCAGCTCGCGTAATAGTCGCCAATCTTCTGCGTATTCGCATCGCGCCCACTGCTGGGCGGCGCCGCACTCTCAAGGATTTGGTGCAATACCTGCCGGTTATATTGTTCGAGATTGTAGAACTGGTCGGAATAAGGAGAATCATTGGGGATGGGATGCAGCTTGCTCCAGTTACCGCAGGCATAACGGTAAAAATCAACACAGGGATCAGCCGCCGTATCCATCAGATCCGTATCCAAGCTGGGGATCAACTGGAAAGTCTGTGGCGCCGTCTCGCCTGCTGGAGTGGAACTGGTTTGCGCAAGCACCCGGCTGCTCGCAAGGCTCATACCAACCGCTACGATGAAATAAATTAGTTTCCATCCCCGAGTGGGTCGCATGTTGTCCCTCCGGCTAGGAATCATACACCGTCAAATCGGGTGGTTTGTCTTGTCCTTGTCCTGAAGAAAAAACAGATCCGCTTCGCCACACGAATGGTTTCTGCAAGCACCACTGTGTGGGTACTTTAGTGTGGGCCACATCCTCGCCGAAGCTTTCTCCATACTAGTGTCCGACGCCACAGGATCGTATCATCGAGACACGCGCACAGATGCGATTCCATGACTCCGTTTGAATTGTCCAGATCCGATCGCAGCACCGGTTCTGCAACTGCTTCTGCGATGGTCGAGGCCCTGATCCCGATCTGGCAGCGCGTATTGCAACGGCCCTCCATTGGAATCGAAGAGAATTTCTTCGACATCGGCGGCAACGTTGAGTCCGCGGACTTGCTGTTCGCGGAGATTGCTCGAGAGTGTCGCAGGGAAGTTCCCACCGCCGTCATCTTCCAGGCTCCCACGATCGCGGCCTTGGCTTCCATGCTGGAACTGCCCAGCCTTCCGCAGTTCTCCCCTTTCGTTTCTTTGAAAGCCGGCGCGGCGCATCCGCCGGTCCTCATTACTCATGGCTTGGGCGGCCGTGCCAGATTCACGCAACTCGCAAAGCATATTCGCACCAGTCACCCCATCTACGGAATTCAGGCTCGCGGAATCGATGGCAGGGAAGAGCCGTTTGATCGTATTGAGGACATGGCGCAGTTCTATCTCGCGGACCTAAAGAAGCTTCAGCCCGAAGGCCCCTACGTGCTCATCGGCTATTCATTCGGTGGCCTGGTAGCTCTGGAGATGGCGCAGCGCTTGTCTGACGAGGGCAAACATATTCAGTTGCTGGTCATGGTGGATGCCTACCCTCATCCCCGCCAGATGTCCAGGCGCCAGCGCTTGCTCCTGGGCCTGCAGCGAACGAAACGCCGTATCTCCCAGATGAGCCAGCAGTCCTTCCCGGATGCCCTTTCGTACGTTATTGGCGGCCTTAAGCATCGGTTCGGTCTCGCGGCCGGGCCTGATCGCAACCCTGATTCCCCTGAAGCTTCGCGGTTATCGCTTGCTGCCACCACGTTGCAGGTGAAACGAAAAGCTTATCTCGCTTTAGCCCGGTATCAACCGCGCCCTTACGCCGGAAAGATAAAATTCTTGAAGAGCGAGAGCGATGAATACTTTCCCGGCGATCCGCTGCCGGTCTGGGCAAAATTGGCTGCCGACTTCGAAGTCGAGACCGTTCCCGGCAGTCATCTGGACATGGTAACCACGCACTTCGAAAGCCTGGCTGCGGTGCTTACCCGGTACCTGCATGAAGCGTTTTCTCAGAACTAGGTCGAACATACTGGTTGAACATATTGGTGAAAAACTTGGCAATGCGCTCAGAGCCATATCACAAGACTCATCAATTGAGACCATTCTTCTTTAACCTGGCGCACCTTTGTTTCCTGTTGTCTTTCGTTCTTTCCGGCACACTATTTTCCGGCGGATGCGACCGCAAGCAAGATTCCCCCGCCAGGTCCGCAACCCCGCCGCCCGCAGAAACAGTCAGGCAATCCGAATCCCTCGCGAAGTCTCAAGCCATTCCAGATTGCCCTCCTGCCGAGGGCCCGGACGTGGCGGCCCTGGCAGAAAAAACCGACCACGTTGTCATTCTGAAGTGGCGCGCCAGCGCTTCTGACTCCAGGCACCCTGACCCCGTCGGATATTGCTTGTATCGCAGCCTGCAGGGCAAGCGCCAGCCACTGCAACGGGTCAATATCCATCCCTTGCCGCAAACCGCATGTACTGATGACTTGGTGGAGAACAATAAGAAATACGATTACAGAGTGATGGCAATCAGCCAGAAACGAATCATGAGCCGTCCCTCAAATGTAGCTCGGGCTGAAATTCCAAAAGATAAGCCACGAAAGCATACTGAAGAGGAGCCTCCTTTGTGCCGAGCCGCGAACGGCCAGAAATAATTCCTCGCGAGTTGGAATCTTTCTTGAAGAAGCAGCTGGAACCAATGATTTCCTGACGCACTAACTTACATTGTGCCGCGTATATCGAAACTAAATTTCGTTTCCCGTTGGTCGCCCCTGTTGCCCTTTGGCGTCCTTATCGCATTTTCTCTGGCGGTCTGGTTTCGTCCGCTGGCTTCCTCATTTGCCCTCGCCTTCCGCGACAGTGAATACACGCACATCCTGCTGATCATTCCCGTGAGCCTGACGTTGATTTTTCTCGATTGGAGAACCCCGGAGGAAGGCTCGAGACTCAGTTCAAGCCTTGGCTCAATCCTGATGGTGTTAACGCTGGCTGTTGCTGTCGCCTTACGACTAGGCGTTGTCCATCTTCATCCCGATGAGCAGCTTTCCTTGAACATGCTGGCGCTTGTCCTGTGGTGGATCGGCGCCTTTCTCTTCTCCTTTGGTTTTTCTGCCTTCGAACGCGCCATCTTTCCTCTCTGTTTCTTGTTCTGGCTCGTTCCGATTCCACAGATCTTGTTAGACCCCATCGTGCGCCTGCTGCAGGAAGGCTCTGCTGTCTCTGCCGACGTGTTTTTCGCCATCGCCGGCGTTCCAGTTGCCCGGGAGGGAACCATCATTACAATACCGGGCTTAGTCGTCGAGGTAGCGCGAGAGTGCAGCAGTATCCGTTCCAGCCTGATGCTGGTGGTCACAACCATGGTTCTTGCGCAAATGCTTTTACGTTCTCGGTGGCGCAAGGCCCTCGTGATTGCCGTGGCCATCCCGCTGTCGGTAGTCAAGAATGGGCTTCGGATTTTTGTTCTTGGAATGCTGGGAACCCGCGTCGATCCCAGTTATTTGACGGGAAGATTGCACCATCAGGGCGGAATCATTTATTTCCTGATTGCTCTGGCTGCAATATTTCTGTGCCTTTGGATTGCCCGCCGTGGCGACGAAAAGTTACTGGTCTCACCCTGACGGATCGATGCCCACGCTTGTCGGCCGCCGGAATTTATCGATGGGCAAGGCCGAAGCTCACCGCTGCCGCTGAGGATCCCAAATTCAGCATTGAGACCGCGCGCTCCAGCCGGTGGTGTCCCGTCTTATGGAAGAAGTAGCTGAGTCCGATCACGCCAGCGGTCTCGCCGGCGAAGTTCGCGGCCAATCCCGCCGTGCTGCCCGCGAATACCCGCGTGACCGGGTTCAGTTCCTGGCCACCGTTGCGCAAATTGTCTCGGGTTACGACGAAGTCGGCAGCGCTGAACGCGGCATTCGCAGCAAACAAAAAGCTGTTTTCACGATCCCAGAATCGATGGTTGGAAGTCTCCGGAATGCTCGCCGGATGTACCGTTGTTGATGATGTGGAAAATGGCTCCCCCAACGACGCCGGTCTCAACAGCGCCATAGAAACTTGCTGCGCATTGGCCAAGCCACAAAAAGCGAAAACTGCCAGCAGAATCGCTGCCAGCGGCCGAATGATCGTGCCAATCAATTTTGTCAGCATAACGTTAGTCATCGGCGCCATTGGCCACCTGTACTAGTACTAACGGAAATGCCGGACCCCGAGAATGGCCCTTACGTGCCACTAACCTTCATGCGTTACTTTATGGGATCAGAGGATGTGACTGAAGTAACAATCCCTGCCAGCTCTCACGTAGGGGATGGCGACTGCGGTACCTTCCCGGCCAGTTGGGAGTGAAGCAGGGCCTACGAATACATCCCAATTGAGAAGATGAGGGATTTTACAGGGCTAGTAACAACTCTCAGGACATATAAAAAGGGAAGCATCAAGGAGTGACCCTGATGCTTCCCCAAGGGGAAAACGAAGCTTTCCGTGCTAAATCTCGAACCCCTACGGTACCGCTGCCACCACCGGTGGCGTCGACCGCGCACTTTCCTGACCGCTCGAATTTACTGACGTAGCCTCGTAGTAGTAAGTCTGACCGGCAACCACTGTGCTGTCAGTATAGGCGGTATTTGCGTCCACGCTGGGATTGATCTTGGCATAGGTCCCGGTGGCAGTCGTGCTGCGGTAAACATTGTAGCCAGCCACGTCGCTGCTGGCATTCCACGAGAGATTCACGCTATACGTGGTTGCGGTTCCCGTCCCGCTGAGCGACGCTGGCCCTGACGAACTGTTGGCATTGCTGGCAAACGCGAGCGTGCCCGATTCAGCCCCGCTGCTGGTAGGCGTAAAAGCCACATTGAATGTCATGCTGCTCCCAGCAGCAATGGTCATCGGAAACGCAGCCTCCAGGATGAATTGCGAATTGCTGCTGCTGTCGGACGACACGGTTACGGCCGCGCCCGAGGCGCTCATCGTAATCGATTCCGTCTGCGTAGTCCCCACCGGTACGCTGCCGAAACTCACTGCTGCGGGACTCACCGTCAACTGGCTGGTCGCTATCGCAGTGCCTGTGCCGGTAAGCGATTCCGCAGCCGACGAACTGGTGGCATTGCTGGCGAAGGCCAGCGAACCCGACTCCGCGCCGCTGCTGGTCGGTTTAAACGCTACGCTGAACGATAAGCTTTGGCCGGCTGCGATGGTTAAGGGAAAACTAGCCCCCTGCAGAGCGAATTGCGAATTGCTGCTGCTGTCCGCCGAAACCGTTACCGGCGCCCCTGAGGCGCTCATGCTGATGGTTTCGGTCTGTGTGCTTCCCACCGGCACGCTGCCGAAGTTCACCACTGCGGGACTCACCGTTAACTGGCTCGAAGCCACGGCTGCGGTTCCAGTGCCCGTAAAAGGCACGTTCAGGCGAGGATCCGAAAAAAGAAGACTGCCGCCAACGCTGCCAGAAGACTGCGGAGTAAAAGTAACTGTGAAAGTCGCGCTTTGCCCGCCCGCCAACGTTAAAGGCATGCTCGGCGCGCTAGTGGAAAATTCACTTCCGATCGTCTGGAAGCCAGAAACTGATACCTTCCAGGTACGAGCGTTGGTCAGAGTAATAGTTTTCGTAGAACTGGATCCCACCGCTACCTGGCCAAAAGAAACACTGGCTGGACTCGCCACGACCACGTCGCTCTTTACCCCTGATCCATCGAACTGGAGCTGAAGGGTTGGGTTTGCCGCGTTACTCTGAAACGTAGTGTTCCCTCCGGCCCATCCCGGCGCGGTGGGAGTGAACGTGACACTAAGGTCGATGCTCTGTCCCGCGGCCAGCGCAAGTGGCAGGCTCAGCTCGGGAAACCCGAATTGGCCTTCACGAACGAAGTTCATCGCCGTGAGTGTGACGCTGCTCGCTCCAGTGTTGGTCAGCGTGATCAGCTGCGTCTCCGTCTGCCCGAGCGGGACGGTGCCAAAGTGCAGAGTCGAAGGGCTGCAGGTTAATTGTTGGATGGTGGTTTGCGCGCCCCAGGAAAATGTTGTGGCATACACCGCAACGAGGACGACGAAGAAGGCGCGGGTGGAAAGGGAATGAGAGATGGACTGGGGGAGTCTCATGGCAAGCAGTGTGAAGTCAATCCCGCGAAGTGAAAAGGTCTCGACAGGGCAGCGCGACCCTTGGCCTTTCGGACATCGGCCCTTACGCTGCATGATTAAAATCTCCTGAAATAGCCTGTTTACGCGCGTAAACGCGCTCCTCTCGCGCTCTTGCTGGAGAAGTGCAAGAAAGGGAACGACGAAATACACATCTGACACAAAGGTTTTAATACCGACTGAGCAGAGAACGACCGAGCAGAGGACGACCAAACAGAAAACGACCAAACAGAAAACGACCGAACAGAAAACCACGGCTACTTATGGAGCAGGAATCTGAACATTGGAAACAATGTTCGAGTAGCCGCTTTCTTCGTTGCTGGAATTCACCGCAGTAGTGGCGTAGCAATAGTTCATGCCGTCGGTTACGGAACCGTCGGAATATGTGGTGAGCGTGTCCAGCGTAGATCCATTGATCTTCGAATACGCGCCGCAAGAACTCGTGTAGATGGCTCGATAGATGTTATATCCGGAAATATCCGGCGAGCTGCTTACGCCCCACGACAAACTCACACTGTGAGTCGGCGCAGCTGTCCCCGTACCAGTAGCCGCTGCCGTAGTCGTCACAGGCTGCGCATTGCTGGTAAATGTGAGGGTCGCGCTGACCGCTCCCGCTACTTGAGGACTGAACGTCAAAGTAAAGGCGGCACTGTGTCCGGCTGTAATGACCGCTGGCAGCGACAAGCCGCTTATGGTGAAGCTCGAATTGTTGGAACTGGCAGCGGTAACCGTGACATTTGCTGCAGTGGCATTAAGGCTTCCCGTTGCAGTTCCACTTGCGCCCACAAAAACGCTGCCCACCGCCAGGGTCGCAGGCGTTGCACTTAACTGCCCGGCTGCAACCGTGGCCGTGCCCGCGAGAGGTATGGTCAGAGACGGATTCGTTCCATTCGAAGTAACAGTCGCGTTTCCGCTGGCGCTGCCCGCCGCTGTGGGCGTAAAAGTCACATTGAAATTTGCGCTCTGTCCCGCCCCCAATGTCACTGGGGTCGAGATCCCGCTTAGCGCGAAGCCCGCGCCACTCGCCGCCACCTGAGAAATCGTCACGCTCGAACCACCCGTATTCGTCACCGTCTCTGACAGGAGCTGGTTGTTACCCACCTGGACAGTTCCAAATTCGAGGCTCGTGGGGTTTGCTCCCAGCGCGCCCGGTGCGACTCCCGCTCCGGAAAGCGTCATGGATAACGCTGGATCAACCGCATTCGAAGTGATCGCCAGATTGCCGCTCGCGCTGCCGGTGGATAGTGGCGCAAAGATGATGCTGAAGGTGGTATTCGCGCCTGCACCTAGCGCAAGCGGAGTGGAAAGGCCGCTCAAGCTGAATCCCGTTCCGCTCACCACGGCCTGCGAAACAGTTACGCTCGAAGAGGTATTGTTGGTCAGTGTAACGGTTTGGCTGCTCTGGCCGCCCACCGTCACGTTGCCGAAGCTCTCGCTGCTCTGGTTGAGCACCAGTTGACCATTGCTCACTCCGGTTCCGGAAAGGGATACAGTAGCCGCACTGCCGGAGTCACTACTGGCAATGGAAGCCGTAGCGCTGAACGCTCCCGCTGCGTTGGGAGTAAAAACTATACTGATCGTGGAATTCTGACCGGCCGCAACCACCGCCGGAAGGCTGGGCGAACTTAACGTGAAATACTTGCTGGAAATCGAGACGCTGGCAATGCTCAGAGCAGCCGCACTCGTATTCGACGCAGACAACGTTAAGGTTTTGCTGGTGCCCGCAGTCACACTACCGAAATCGAGGCTGGCGCCACTTAACACTAAACCACCGGCTTGTGCTGGTTGGGTTGTCGCGGGCTTCGCAGAACTGAACCCCTGACAGCCGACCATCGTGGCCAGGCCTAGAAAAATCAGCGCTACACCTGCACAAGAGTTCTTTGCGGCGCGAAATGTAAGATTGCGTCTTGCCATAATGGAGTCTCTGAAAATCTGCCGCCGATCGTGTTGCCCTACGAATTAAGTCTGAGTTCCCAGACCGCATTCGAGTAGATTTCCGAAGGTCATTACTAAAAACGCCACAAGGCCAGTCCGCAAACGCGAAATTTCATCCCCCTGACAGGTCTTTAACCGCGCAAGTGAGTGATTTTTAACGAAACCAACGATTGCACTTGACGCGCCAATTGCCGCGCACGTGAGGGTACGTCCGCTTGGCCACGTACTCCCTCCCCGGCCTAGCCTCCTGCCGTTCGCTCGCCCCGGCCAATCGCTGCCTCCTACAGCGTCCTCCTTCTTGACGCGACCATGCCCGATGCATCATCATGCGCGGTGCTCTTATGGCGGTGATCGGCCGCCTGACTGAGGAGGCATCCATGGCCACACAAACTCGTCCGGAAGCCAAGGCCCGTAGTTTCGGGGAAAACATCGAGAGCGACCTGGCGTCGCGATTCCTGCGCGTGGTGGAAGTTGCCGCTATCGCTTCAGCGCGAACCATGGGTCAGGGCGAGCGCAAACTCTCCGATCAGGTCGCGACCGAAGCTATGCGGCGCACCATGGATTCCATCCCCATGCGCGGAACTATTGTCATCGGCGAGGGCGAGCGTGACGAAGCCCCCATGCTTTACATCGGAGAAAAAGTTGGTGCGGAATTTACCGACGGACGCGAAGTGCCTGAGGTCGACATCGCCGTCGATCCCCTCGAAGGCACCAACCTCTGCGCCACCGGCGCCCCGGGAGCTATCACCGTACTCGCCGCTTCGGAACGCGGCGGCCTGCTCAATGCCCCCGACTGCTACATGGAAAAAATTGTCGTCGGTCCGTCTTGCAAGAACGCAGTCGAACTCGATGCGCCCGTCGCCGACAATCTCAAGAACATCGCCAAACGATTAGAGCGTGATGTGGAAGACCTGGTAGTGATTGTGCTCGATCGCCCGCGCCACGAAAAATTGATTGCCGATATTCGCGCCGCGGGGGCCCGCATCCGCCTGATCGGCGACGGCGATCTTTCGGCAGGCATCGCCGCGGCTGTCATCGGCACTGGCGTGCACGCGGTTATGGGTTCGGGCGGCGCGCCCGAAGGCGTGATTACCGCCGCCGCCATTCGCTGCCTCAACGGATATATGCTCGGCCGCCTGGTCGTCAAACCGGATCAGGAAGAACGCTTGGCCCGCATGGGCGTCAAGGATAAGAACCGAATCTACGAAGCCGAGGATCTTGCCCCCGGCAAGCAACTCATCTTTGCCGCCACTGGCGTCACTGACGGAGCTTTGCTCAAGGGCGTCCGCTTCTTCGGCGAAGGCACCCGAACTTCGTCAGTCATCCTTACTCAACAAACCGGCAAGGTACGATTTATCGAAAGCATCCATCTTGAAAAGGGGCCGGATGTGAAAGTAAGATTCGCCTGATTAACCACGTGATGCTTCGATGAAAGGACGTGGGCCGCATGATCTCAGCGCCTGCGCGCACACTTTTTCTAACGTTCCTTCTGTGTATCCCTCTGCACCCGGCTTTCGTCGCGGCACAGTCCATCGTTCCCGAGATTTCCCTGAGTGGCAGCATTTCGTCCCACGTAATTCGCGAGGACGAGCTCCTGCCGTTCGTCATCACCATCAGAAACAAGTCGGACGGAAAAATTGGATCCGCCATCGCTGCCACCTCGATCAGTCTCTGGAAGCTCCCCGACAGTTACAAGCTGGACGAAACTCAGCCGATCTGTATCGTGCCCCCGCTCCCACCCCGGACCGAGTCATGCGAAACCTCGCAAGCCTTCCTCGCCTCTCACAGCCTCATCGCCAGCTCACTGGCCCCTGGAGCCATCGTCACCGTCCAGGGTTACCTGAAGCCTACGGTACTTCACAAAGCGTCAACTCTAACCTCAATCGTGACCTGGAATGTTGTGAGTAGCGACAAAGCCACGGGAGCGGTCACGATATCGTCCTCTCAGGGTGTAAACCTCGGAGAAAATCAGGTAGTCGCCTCGTCCTGGTTCGCCCGGCTGAGTCTCGATGAACTCCTGAAGATCCTCGCCGTTCCGGCTCTGCTCCTGCTGATAGGTGCCGTCATTACAGCGGCCGTGAATTCCATCAACGTCTGGCGGGAGAAACGGGCGGCGACGGCCCAGGCTGCCATCGACGTTGCGCGGCACGCGCAGGAACAAGAACGAGCTGTGCGCTCCGAAACCTGGAAGCAGATGCTTCCCATCAGTCACAATTACGCCGCCAAGTTCTACTTGCCGCTCTCGCTGGCTGCAGAAAGATTCGCCGATAGCCTGAAACAGTCCAACAGCAGGCTGGCGTTCTTCTATCTTTTATTCTGCGGCAAAAAAATGATTGCAACGCGCAACGAAATCGGAGGATTTTACTTCAAGGATCTCAGAGGCGAAACCCTGGCCGCAGCCTGTTGGAAGAACCATCGTTTGGCCTGCCTTGGAGAAGAGGATAGTCCCCTTTATCGCGCGGTGCGCGAGTCCATCGATCAACTGGAGGAGATCGACAGCTTCGAGGGTTTTGAAAACAGATTCGCGGAGGTCTCCGGCGCGGTCGTTGAATTCACCGAGGATTCTATTCAGCAGGCTTGGACCCTGTTCCAGGCCTGGATCGGCACCAAGAATGTAGCACCCACCATTCAACACCTGGAAGGCTTCTACGCCGTTCTCGACTTCGAATCGAATCGTCCCTACGAGTATTGGTACGATACTCCGGCAAAACTGAAGGTCACCGCGGAGACGGAACAGCTTTTGCGAGGGCTTTTAGAAATTGAGAAGAAGTACACTGCGGAAGAAATTGCCGAATACTTTATCAACACGGTGCGCCCATAATTCGGAACACCGTCGGAGGATTAACTGCGGGGAATCTTAGTCGCCGGGATCGTTGCTGGAATCTTGGTCGCCATTTTAGTCCTCCCCTTGCTTAACTATTATCTCACTCTCGCCAGTGCGCAGCAAGCCATTTCCCATCTTGCTGGCAACGGCAATACCGCACCACCGCTTACTTAGATGCGAATTCCACCTACTTGGATCCTGCCCCAAATTCTACCCTCGGATCCTCATCATTTCCAGCATCCGAAGTGCGTAGCCAGGTTACTTCAGATATTCCGAGCCTTTCTTCAGGTCCTCAGGAATATCAGGGAACGGCGGAAATTCCTGCGAGAACCCTCTGTACAAGCTCACAGCTACCTCGGCGCGCAGGTTTCCATCGTGCACCGCGATCTTATGCGGATGCCCCTCCGAATAACCCTCCCACAGTGAAACGCCAGCGTAGGCTCCATCCTTGCGCAGGATGTAATAGGTCATATCGATGAATCTCAGCTTGTTCCTGTCGCCGTTGTAGTTGCGGACGATGCGTTTCAGCGCGTCCATGCCGGCCTCCTGCGGCGACATTCCGTGCCGCATATTTTCCACGATCGTATGCGCGCCCGCGACTTTGATATTTTCCTCGCCACTTCCTGTCGCGCCCGCCGAACCCACATCCTGATCCGTATAGCAGCCGGCAGCGATAATCGGCGAATCGCCGACCCGCCCGGGCAACTTGAACGCCAGTCCACTGGTGGTAGTGCAGCCGGAAATCTCTCCCTTATCATTCAGCGCCGAACAATGAATCGTCCCCGTAGGTGGAAACAGAACCTTGCGCACAGCCGCCAATTGAAGTTCAGGCTCGATGCCAAGATCCGCAGCGCGTGCCTGCATTTGTTCGACGCGCTCTTTCCATATTTCCGCTTGTGGCTTGTCCTTACCAGGCTCCGTCGCCGGAGCCTGCCAGTGCGGGTCGGCGATACCAGGCCCCCACCAGTCATCGTTTGAATGGAACTCTTTCCACAGCAGCCATATCTTGCGCGAACGCTCGGTCAGCAGGTTCTCGCGCGGAAAGCCCATCGCCACAGCAAAGCGTTCCGCGCCTTCGCCCACCAGCATCACATGGCCGGTATGTTCCATCACCGCCTTCGAGACCAGCGACACATTCTTGATGTTGCGCACGCCGCCCACCGACCCCGCGCGCCGCGTCGGTCCATGCATGCAGCAGGCGTCAAGTTCGACCACCCCTTCTTCGTTAGGAAGTCCACCGAGGCCGACTGAATCATCATTGGGATCATCTTCCGGACCTCTTACCACTTTGAGCGCGGCATCGAGCGTGTCGCCTCCGCCTTTCAAAAAGGCGAATGCGTTTTCGAGATAAGCATAGCCATTGTTGGCGCAGACAATGATCGGACGCTTCGAAGTTCCAGATTGCGCACTGCGGTCTTGAACGGCAGCGTCAGCCTTGGCGTCTGTTCCCTGGGCCTCGGCTCCAACTCCAACAGCAACTGCTCCAAGAATAGAAGTTTTAACGAAATCACGGCGCGAGAAAGTCAAGAATCGCCTCCCTACCCGAAAGCGGGAAGCATATCACGCACAGAGCTACTTGGGTGCGAGGGTTTTGCCTGGGAGCAGACTTACCCGCTGGCCGCGCCTCGGTAGCGGCCTACCAATCCGGCCTGGCGGCCGAGGGATTTGGTCTTTCGCGCTTCCGTGATAGGTTGCACATTGTTATTGCCCTGTGCTGACCGGAAGCGCAACAGGGCGGCGATATTTCCCACGCCGTCGAACTCGGGATCATCTTTCACATAGAAAAGCTCGATGTTATGCCGGATGACCCAAGGCAATATCGCTTCCGCCACGTCCACTACTTCGCGGGTTTCGCGCCCGCACACCGGACAATAACTTACCAAGTGCGCATCAAGATGGCCGCAACCGGTGCACTCCACGGCTTGCGCAACATAATTTTCACCGATAAGAAGGGTCTGTATTTCACCCATCTCCAATGACCGCAGCACACGCCGCAGTCCAGTGACTCCGCGGCCATTGCTGCGTGCCTGACTCATGGTTTCGCGCAGCGCTTCGGCGCAGCGGCGCTCCTGCCAGTCAGCGAAAATCTTCTCCGCCTGCGCACGAATTTCCCCTAGGCCCACTCGAGCTACCTCAGCGGAGAATCGGCCAAGCAACTTCTGCGAAGCATCGGGATGCAAATGCGGCGTGAATTGTGACCAGTGACTTTCCTGGCAACCCAGAATCCAGTTTTCAAACAGGCCCTTCTCCAAAGCATCCTGGATGAAGTCGGCGACAAACTTGAAATGCAGGCGGGCTTCATCGGCGACTCGGCGTTCGGCATGACCTCCGTCGTAGCCGGCGAAACCATCGCCACGGCCGCGGCGCGACAGCGGATGAAAAAATCCTTCGCGTTCATTGAGTTCGCCCAAACGCAGATCGAACAAGCGCGCGCGATGGCGATCCACCAGCACCACGCCCAAGCTGGGAAATGCTCCCAGCAGGTGTGCCAAAGGCTTCAGATGAAAATGTCGGTCGACCAGAAGCTGCGTGCCGCTCAGGTGCGCGGGCAGATCATACTCGCGCCAAAAGCCTTGCCCAGAGCACGCGAAAACTGCCTTGGCATGCACTCCGTTGCCGCGCAGCTCCTGCGCCAGGCGCACAATCCTGTCAACATCCGCGCGCCCCGATTCAGTTTTACTCTTCTCTTTACCCTTACTCTCCAACTGGCGCACCGCTTCGCGCGCCAGATCTTTGGTAAGAATCGCATCTTCCTTATGCGCTTTGTTGCGCGGCGCTGTGGGCTGAAAATAAAAACTAAGAGCGCAACTTTCCGGATCTTCAAACTCGGCTAATTCCTGGATCTGTTCGCGAGTAATCATTCGAGGTCAGTCCCTTTCTGTGGAATAAAATTCACGCGGTCCCAGTATTGGCGAACCGCCCCTTGAACTGACCAGCAAACTGGGGCGATTTGCGCAAGTGATCGCGCGCGGCAGAAATGGAGCTCAACACCCGCTCCGGCGGATTGCCGGTGATCGCGGAAATTTCATCAACCCCGAAGCCTTCGACAGCGTGCAGAATGAAAGCTTCACGATGGTCGCGGCGTACATCGCGCAGAGCGGAGGCGATCAGCCGCACCATTTCATCCGAGCCGACAATCTGTTCCGGCGTAGCTACCCGATCGTCGGCGATGATGGTTTCTTCCGTAATGGATTCGTCAGGCTGGTGAAATTGAAGTTCCGGCTCGTCGCTGGCTCTGACATTCGGCTTGCGCGCCGATTCCTCCAGCCGTACGGCGCCCCCGTTCGTTCCCTCCGGCCGCGATAGCTGATCGAGCGCATCCAGGGCCAGGCGGTACAGCCACGGTTCCAGCGCGAGGCGCTCCGGTTTTTCGCGTCCCGAGTTTTCCCCATCACCGCCCAACGCGGCTGCGATGGTTTCGTCAATCACTTCCTCTTTGCTGATCGAATCCGGCACTACTTGATCCGCAGTCTCGCGGAAATAAATCTCCCGCTCCACGAACCGCTCCAGGCGCGAAAGATTAACGTTGACGTAGGATCGCACGTCCTCAGCCGAAACCGTTTCCGGAAACACTACGGCGAGAGTGTTCTCGAAAGGGACGCCGATATTTTTTCGACGAGAGTCGTCGTTCTGCCGGCGCGTCCACTTGTGCGTCGAGCGCAACAATTCTTTGTGCTTATTAAGCTGTTGCAGCAGATCTTCGAAAGCTGTCTTCACCGCGGCAGACGCCGTTGTGGCGGTGGTTTGCACTGCCATTTGTCCCGAAGGCAAACGCAGATTCAACGAAACGCTGGTGCCCTCGCGAGCCGAAGCTTCTTCCACCATGCCTTTCAGGTGAACGAGTTCCGGTCGGAAAACTTGCAGCCGTTTTCGCAGTTTTTCGATTTGATGTTGGATGTCTTTTTCTACGGCGGGAGTTTTGTGAAGCCGGTAACTGATGTGAACGTTCATTAGCACCTCGAGCTTGCAAACGAAGGACGCAAACCAGTGCTTTCTACGACGATTGTACACCCGCTCGCGCGGTGCAGAACTGTGAATCGAAATGGTCAACATCGACGCAGCCACTTTCGGAACTCGGTTCACAAAGCCACTGCAAGCAAAATTATTTGCAGCGTGTAATAGCACCAGTTATGATCCGTGCACGATGAAACTGGCAAAACTTTTTCTGCTTGCGTCTCTGGTTGTTCCGGCGCTTGCTCAGGCTCCCGGCTCGAAGGAAGTTGAGAGCGTCTATCCCGATGCGCACGCCCTGTATCTCGATTTGCACCAGAACCCCGAACTCTCATCGCACGAAGTACAAACCGCCGCGAAGTTGGCAGTGCGCTTGCGAAGCCTGGGTTACGACGTGACGGAGCATGTTGGCGGAACCGGCATTGTCGCAATTATGAAGAATGGTGCGGGGCCAACCGTCATGCTGCGCACCGAACTCGATGCTTTGCCCGTCGAAGAGAAAACCGGGCTCTCTTACGCGAGCAAGGTCCACGCTAAAGATGACGCAGGTCACGATGTTCCCGTCATGCATGCCTGCGGGCACGACCTGCACATGGCTTCCATCGTGGGCACGGCCGAGATTATGGCGCGCAGCAAAGACACCTGGCACGGAACGCTGATGCTGATCGGCCAGCCCGCTGAGGAAACAATCGGCGGCGCTAAAGCGATGCTGGCCGACGGATTATTCACGCGCTTTCCCCGGCCTGACGTCGCCGTGGCTTTACATGTCGGAAACACGCTTCCCGCAGGCAGGGTAGGAATTACGCCCGGAGTCTACAACACCAATGCGGATTCGCTCCGCATCACAATCTATGGGAAGGGCGGCCACGGATCAGCGCCGCACACCGCGATCGATCCAATTGTGATCGCTGCCCGAACCATCCTGGCGCTGCAAACCATTACCTCGCGCGAAGTGAAGCCGGGAGAAATGGCGGTGGTCACAGTCGGCTACATTCACGCTGGCACCAAGAACAACATCATTCCAGATCAGGCTGAGTTGGGTTTGACTGTACGCACCAACAACCCGGAAGTACGCAAGCAAGTGCTGGCGGCGATTGCGCGAATCACCAAGGCTGAGGCCGAAGCGGGGAATGCCCCGCGTCCGCCGCTGGTTGAGCACATTGAGGGCACCGACCTCGTATACAACGATCCCGCCCTGGCACAGCGGCTAAAAGGGGCGCTGCAGTCGGCGCTGGGCAAAGACAATGTTTTGATCGAGCCGCCGATCACGCCATCAGAGGATTTTGCGTTCTTCGTCGAGCAGGGAATTCCGGGCTTCTACTTCAGCCTCGGCGGAGCCGATCCCGAAAAATTTGCCCAGGCCAAAGCGGATGGGACGACATTACCTTCCAACCATTCTCCACTCTTCACGCCTGATGTAGATCCAGCGCTGCGCACTGGAATTGCCGCGGAGGTCGCAGCGCTACGGAATCTGCTCACTGGATCGGCGGAGGAACTGCGGAAGACTATCGGCAAGGAGTCTGCACCCGACTAGGAGATCATCGCGGCTGACAGACGCCGAAGTCTTTGATCACGTTTTTTTCTTCCCATACAAACGTCTTGTGGGCGCCCTTCGGTTTTATTCTTTCTCCCTGTAACTTCATCCGATTACCAGATACAACGCCCATCATATTGCCCGAGAGCATGTAAAGTTGCTGGTCCTTCTCGTCGGTGACACTCATTCCCTTGTCTCCCGACTGGATACATCCGGTGATCGTTCGCTTTTTCGAATAGTGAATGACCACGACGGTCACGACTACCGCGAGGGCCGCGGTAACCGCCACAATTCCGATGACGATGTTTCTGCCGGCATCGCTCAGACGATCTGCCTTAGCGGGTTTGGCGATGGCTAGGCCGAGAGCAATAATCAGAACTGCACGCCAGAAACTCGTTTGCGGCATGTGTTCTCCTCATAATCACGCGAAGAGGGACCGCTTGGCACCCTGCGGCTTTCATCGACATCAATCTGTCGAATTTGCTCCTGGTCCTGAAGCCGAAGCAATGGTACACGGTTGTGTAAGTTTGGGAAGAGATTTTTCTAGGAGTCAATCTGAGCCAGGATGGCTCTTGCTTCGGCTGCCGGATCGGCCGCCTCAGTGATCGGCCGTCCAACCACAATGTGACTTGCACCCGCAGCAATCGCTTCGGCCGGTGTAACCACGCGCACCTGATCGCCATGCCCCACGCCTGCAGGGCGCACGCCGGGTGTGACGATGGCGAAGTCCCGTCCAAGTTCCGCGCGCAGCTTGGCAGCTTCACGCGCCGAGCTAACAATCCCTTGGCACCCACTCTTTAGCGCCAGGGAGGCGAGGCGCACTACCTCATCCTGCACGGTGCTTGTAATGCCAATCGTTCTCAGATCGTCTGCATCCATGCTGGTGAGTACCGTCACTGCCAGGACCAGCAGATTGGGATTAACGGAGCGCGCCGCGTCCACGGCCGCGCGCAGCATCTTGGAGCTGCCCGAAGCATGCACCGTTAACATACTTACACCAAGCTGCGCAGCTTCGTGAACCGCCGCCGCAACGGTATTCGGGATGTCATGGTACTTTAAGTCGAGAAATACCCGTCTTCCTGACCGCACCAAATCCCGCACCAGCTGCGGACCTTCGGCGGTATAAAGCTGCATCCCCACTTTATAGGTAAATGCCGAATCCCCGATGGCCGCCACAATCTCACGCGCAGCTGCTGCCGTAGAGACGTCGAGCGCCACGATCAGCTTTCGGCGAGGATCGTTTTTTAGAGAATCGGCAACCTGAGAATCGGAAACCTGAGAATCGGAAGCGGGGGAGATGGCTTCTTTCCGTTGCTCGCTGCCAGGGATGAGATGGGGCAGAGTAGTCTGCATCCCCAGCAGTGTAAATGCCTTTAGCGGAGTTCCGCCAGAGGGTGATTGGCGGCGATGGTTTGGTAGACCGGCCGGTGCTGGGATGTACCCCTCTTCACCACGTCGAGTCTCACTCTTTGCAACCCGCGGTGTTGGAATTGCAACGCCTGCGCGGCGCCGAAGGAAAGGTCGATAATCCGGCCCTCCACGATCGGTCCGCGATCGTTCACCTTTACCACCACCGCTCGTCCGTTGCGCAGGTTCGTCACCCGCACATAACTTCCCAGGGGAAGCGTGGGATGGGCTGCGGTCATGTCGTACATATCGTAGTCTTCGCCGCTGGCGGTGGGTTTCCCGTCGAAATACTCACCGTACCAGGAGGCTGTCCCAACTTGAAAAGGCTTGGTTTTGCCTGCCTGTTTTTGGATCCCGGGCTTGATTTGGGCGGATCTACTTGGAGCTGAACTGGCCTCCGAGTTGTTCGGTCCCTGAGCCGCTCCCAGCCCGATGACCAGCAAGCCGATCATCAGTCCATGAGCTATACGTCTTCGCATTCAGTTCTCCTCGCATCTCAAAAAGTCGTCCTAGCTAGGCTCTTTCGTTAACGATCTGTAAATCGTATGGGTCTACCGGCACCTTGTCAATCCGAAAGTACGTGGTCTATAGTGACCTGGTAGTAATCGATATCTTACGTAACTTGTTGTTTATCATGATATAAGTGCATCATGTTCATCAAAACAATAGGCTTACATGTTTGTTAAATAGTAACTACGTGATAAGCCGCAGGCAAAGAAGTATTTTCATCTCCAATGAAATCAGTAGCTTGCAAGCAAATTGTGTGTAACCTCTTTAATGCCAGCTCTTTACGAGGAGGGTTGCCGTCCATGCCGATGATTTTTTTTGATCCCACCCGCAATTTCAGACAAGTTCCAAAGGCTTCCGCCCAACTCGTGAGACACTCTCTTCGGCACCGCCCGAAGCACGCCTCAATTCAAAGGTGCCCCGATCATGGCTGAAAGACCACCTGTAGTCCTCACCATTGCCGGTTTTGACCCTTCCTCAGGGGCGGGCGTCACCGCCGATATTAAGACCATCGCCGCCCACGGCTGCTATGGCGTCGCCTGCATCACTGCCATAACCGTGCAATCGACCGCAGGCGTCCGCCGCGTCGAGGCCGTCGATCCCTCTCTGATAACGGAAACCTTGCAGGAACTGGCGGCCGATATGCCGATCGCCGCCGTCCACATTGGAATGCTTGGTACCGGCAAAGTCGTCCGCGCGGTCGCTGAATTCTTGGGCCAGACCGTCGGCAAGGCTGGGCTTTCGAAGCTTCCTAACATCGTTCTTGACCCGATCCTCAAATCCTCTTCAGGGGCTGAATTGCTCGATACCGCTGGCCTGAAGTTGCTGGTCGAAAAACTGATTCCGCTGGCCGATGTGCTCACCCCGAACGTCGACGAAGCTGCTCTCCTCACCGGACTTAAAGTTACCGATCTCGACCAGATGCGCTCCGCGGCAAACAAGCTCCATGAAATGGGGTCACGCGCCTTGGTCATCACCGGCGGCCACTTGGACAAAGCCATCGATCTTTTGAGTTTTACCAGCAAGCGAGGAATCGAGCAGGAAGTGTTCAAGGCCGAACGGCAGCGCTCCAACTCCACCCACGGCACGGGATGTGCTTTCTCGACCGCCATGGCCTGTCACCTCGCTTTGGATCGCGGACTACCCGAAGCTGCCCTTCTGTCCAAGACCTACGTCACCGCGGCGATCGCAGCCGGTCATCCGCTCGGTCGCGGAACCGGACCAGTCCACCATCTCTACCGCATGCACCAGCAGCGCCGCGCCGCAGGGTCAGGAAGCGAAGCTTAGCCTTTTGAGCCGGACGCTAGCCTATGACGTAGGTAAAGAGGTCTCTGTTGAAGAGAATTAGTCGCGATCGTTCGAGGTTTTTTTCAGCAGAATTCCTGCCACAAACGAGGCTGTCGCGGCCAGCAGCCATTCAATGCGCCACATCTGAATCGCCTGAAACTCGGCCAGATTCGATGCATGATAGAAGAAGCTGACTGCCAGCGCGCCCGCCACGCACCCCAGGCCGATTATGAACGCGACCAGCGCCGCCGTTGGTAGACCCACCCAACGCTTGATCTCGTGAAAATGTAAATAATAGAGCCATCCAGGAAACTCAATCTCTCGCCACGCATGAGCCACCAATGCCGTCATGGCCACGGCCGTTGCCACACTCCTGGCCCATACTCCTGAGATGTCGGCTACCGCCGTATCCAGGGTCGTATCCACTTTTGCGAGCACGAGCCGGCTCAATCCACAGGTGTGGCAAAACCGCGCTCCAATCATGAACTCGCTGCCGCAACCCTGGCAGGTATCCGCTAAATCCTGGGAAGACAATAACGGAAGTTTTGTTTCGGCCACCGTGTCGAGTACGGACGGTGGCCTCCAGAATTCTTGCTGCGCATCGTGAACTACTTCAGCCATAGCTAGAAAAACTCTTTACGACTTTATCTCGGTTAAGGCAAACCAACAGCCAAAAACCCCGGCGGCTAAAATGTTTCTAAGTCAAGTACTTGCAAATTCTTAGCTGCGCGATGCCCCGATTTCCGCGCAATTATTACTCGCAAACTCGCGTAAAGATGCCCAGGTTACCGCCGTCATCTGCTCATACCGACTTGAACTCGGCAAAACACAGGACCCGTCCTTCAAACGCTAACCCAATCTCCCGTATCTTCCCCATAACATCGGTGGTTCTCCCTGCGTTTCGCCTAAGAAACTCGGTTCCATTCCTCGCCGTCAGCATCCTTCAAGTTCGGTTAGACTAGAATCAAGATCACACCCGTGGGGATCAGTTGCGTCGGACTTTTGCGAAAGCTCATTTCTCAAGCGCCAGCCTGTTGTGCATCGCCGGCCTGTGCCTGCTCCTGGAACCCGCTGGCGCCCAAACCCGCGCCACCGCCACTTCAACTCCTCCTTCTTCGGCTCATGATCCGCTGGTCGAGACTGCCTTTGATCACTTCTACAACATGGATTACGACCGCTCGATCCAGGAGTTCGAGAAGGTTCTGGATCGTCATCCCAACGACCCTTCTGCTGTCAACCATCTTCTGGCCACAACCCTGATACGCGAACTCTACCGCATGGGCGCCATGAACACAGGCGAGTACGCCACTGACAGCTTCATCGGCCAGGCGCACCGCCCGGCTGACCCCAAGGTGAAGGAACAGATCAAGCAGCTGGTCGACCGCGCCGAGACCCTCGAAGAGCAGCAACTCAAGGACGATCCGAATAATGTAGATGCGCTGTACGCGCGCGGCGTTACCCGTGCGCAGTTCTCGCTCTATACGGCCTTAGTCGAACGAGCCTGGTTTTCCGCGCTGCGCAACGCCGTGGGCGCACGCCGCGATCACGAACGCGTTCTTGAGCTGAACCCCAACTACGTGGACGCGAAACTTGTCGTGGGCGCTCACAACTACGTGATGGGAAGTCTGCCCTGGAGCGTGAAGGTGGCCGTAGCGATGGTGGGGTTAAGCGGAACCAAGGAAAAGGGCCTGCAATACTTGCGTGAAGTAGCCAACAGTGGCGGAGAAAATAGCGTGGATGCCAAGGTCGTTCTCGCCTTATTCCTGCGCCGCGAGCGCCGTTACGACGAGTCTGGCAACCTCATGCACGACCTCTCCGAGCGCTATCCCGGAAACTATCTTTTCCCGCTCGAAGAGGCCAACTTGCTGCGCTCCAGCGGTCACCTTCAGGAGGCCGCTGCCGTCTATCGCAGAGTCTGGCAAAGCGGACGGGAAGGGAAGTATGGCGCTTTGCACTACGAGATCTCTGCCTGGGCCCTGGGCGAGTTACTCCGCAGCCAAAAAGATTATCGCGGAGCCGCTGCCGCCTACGAGCTCGTCGGTGAAGCCGCCGCTCCCGATCCTGAAACCCTGCAGAAAGCCAATCTCGCCGCCGGCGAAATGTACGACCAGCTCCAGCAGCGCGATCTGGCCATGAAAAAGTATCAAACCGTCCTCGCCGAAAATGCCACCACCCCTCCCGCGGAAAAAGCTCGCGCCCACATCAAAGAAGCCTATCGCGAGTAAGGTCGCACTGGCATCCCTGTATCTTCGGATTTTCTTTCGCAAACGCGAGGCTGCCCCGTCCTTGTCTCTCCGTTTTTTGGAGAGACAGGGCGGGGATTTTGATCTCCTATTTAGATCCTATCCCCCGCCGCGATCCTGAAAAAGCTTGGCGACTATTTCGCCAGAACGCTAATGTTCTGCACCTTCGTGATCGTGTACGGTGATCCCGTAACTTGGCTGTGACTGGTCGGAGTAATCGTAAACACGAACAACTTTCCAGCCGATTGGCTGATGGCATAAAGATGATTGTCGTTATCCCACGACATCTGATCGATCTCTACGCTGTTGAGAAGTCCGGTGAACTTCGTGACCGGATTCGCGCCATTGAAGTGAAACACTTGCACCCCCGCTGTTCCACCCACTGCTAAAAGCTCCCCCGACGGTGACATCGCAATACTCGTGACACTCGTCACTGAAACCTTCGGCATGTTCGAATAAGTGCTGCTCGTAGTCAGGTTTCCGGAGCTGTCCGCGGTATACACAGCAAGCTGGTACGCCCCGGATGGTTCGAACGAGGCATTGCTCATCGGCTGCACCGGAACCACCACATGGTCCGTCGCATCCGCCGCCGATAAATAAGGACAATAAAAATTCCCGCTCTGCGCCTCCGGCATCGCCGGGTCTATGTCCAGGGATGTCAGCGCCCCATCACTCGTACGCGCGAATCCGAAAATTACCTGGTTCCAGTGATAGCAACTTGCTCCGTACGCGTACTTGTTGTTTCCCACAAAACTCAACGGCACTTCGAACTCCGGGGTCATACGCGCAGTCGTTCCCAGATAACTCAGATCGCCCGTGGAAGCGCGGACCCCGAAAAATTGATAAGCATTGTTGGCGCAGTCGCTATAGATGTCGTCGTCGTACAAAGTGGTGCCACTCCGATCGAGAAATAAAGATATCGGCCCACCGCAATCGGATTGATTAAACCCTTGCGCATCGCTCGCGGCAACGTGATGCAGCGCCCCATCGGACGCAACCGCGAAGGAAGTGATCTCCACTCCGTTCGTGGCAAAAAGATATTTTGCGTTTACCGCCAGGGACCCGCCATAAGCAATCGCCGCGGCAAACGGCGATCCTGCCACCGGAGTCAGCTTCCCATTCGATCCCGCTCCATAAGCGTAAATTTCAGGATTGCTCGTAGAAACGTTGCTCGAGACATATACATAAGCCACCGGAGCCGTGCTGACCACAGCTTCACTGCTGCCTCTAACTGCGGTAGGGGATGTTTGGCTGAATGCCGCCTCTGTACACAGCGTGGCAGCCAGGCAGACGGCGAGTTGGACGTGGCGCGTCATATCTATTCTCACTCCTGCAGTTCATTGAATGGGATCGAGCGCTATATGAGATGCCGGTTCCCGGTGAGTGATCGCGCCTACCGACTTATTTCGCTGGTTCTACGGTCTTTCCGGGATCAGTGGAATCAGCACCCGACCAGTACGCGCGTTGACCCCCACTCTTCACTCCTGCTACCGTCATATGTTTGCCCTTCTGCGCGCGCTGATTCCGCGGGCGGTCAAACCTCTGGCTTTATCCGTCCCAGGTTAGAGATTCATTTGCTCACGGAGATGCCTCATGTCTGCCATCAAATTCCGCGGCGTCGATTTCATTCAATTCGATTCGCTCCTTACCGAAGAAGAACGCTTGGTCCGCGATACCACGCGCCAGTTCATCGAAGACAATCTCATCCCCATCATCGAAGAATGTAACCGCGCCGGCCGCTTTCCCCGCGAACTGGTCAAGCCAATGGCCGATCTCGGCTTCTTCGGCGCATCGCTGAAAGGCTACGGCTGTGCCGGCATGGGCAACGTTGAATACGGTTTGATGACCCAGGAACTTGAACGTGGAGATTCCGGCGTACGCAGCTTCGTCAGCGTCCAGTCTGGCCTTTGCATGTACCCGATCTACGAATTCGGCACTGAGGAGCAAAAACAGACTTGGCTTCCGCCCATGCAGAAGGGCGAAAAGCTCGGCTGCTTCGGCCTCACCGAGCCCGGCTTCGGCTCGAATCCCGGTGGCATGCTCACCCGCGCCCGCAAAGTGGGCAATGAATACATCCTCAACGGCGAGAAGATGTGGATCACCTCCGGCACCATCGCCGACGTCGCCATCATTTGGGCCAAAGTGGAAAACGAAGACAACAAGATTCGCGGATTTCTGGTCGAGACGAATCGCCCTGGATTCTCCGCCGACGATGTTCACGGCAAGTGGTCGCTGCGCGCCTCAGTGACTTCGGGATTGTCCCTGCAGGACGTCCATATTCCAGAAGCGAATCTGCTACCAAAAACTGGCGGATTAAAATCTCCACTCATGTGCCTGAATCAGGCGCGCTACGGCATCGCCTGGGGAGCGATCGGCGCGGCCATGTCCTGCTACGATTGCGCCCTGCAGTATTCCATCCTCCGCAAACAGTGGCGCGACCAGCCCATCGCCTCGCATCAGCTCGTGCAAGACAAGCTCACCTGGATGATCAGCGAAATCACCAAAGCGCAATTACTCGTACTGCAAGTCGGCCGCCTGAAAGATGCCGGCAAAGTGGAGCATCAGCACGTCTCGATGGCAAAGCGCAATAACGTCTGGATGGCCCTGGAATGCGCCCGCATCTCCCGTGACATCCTCGGCGCCAACGGCGTGGCCGACGACTACCCCATCATGCGCCACATGATGAACCTGGAATCAGTGAAGACCTACGAAGGCACCCACGACGTCCACTCGCTGATCATCGGCCAGAGCGTGACCGGGATCGACGC
>JBAVQD010000077.1:0-28676 GCA_049693675.1 Candidatus Sulfotelmatobacter sp.
TTAACGCAACTGGAAATTACGCTCACTCGTTGCAGTTCCTTCTGACTCAACGCGAATGTCCTTCCTCTCATGGGGTGACATTTTCACGTTGCCGTTAGGGGGTGACAGAATTATGGAGCTAAAACACTTTTGCGCGAACCCCTTCCGCTAATCCGGCACTCTGCGATAGCATTAGAAATTGCGGCCTCAGAGCAGTGCCTAGACCATGGGAATCAAGAAAAGAAACTCCAAGCAAAGCTCCAATGGCAACCGCTCCCGCAACGGGGGGGGCCAGCCGAAGTCCGCCAACCACCAGAACACGTCGGTCCGTAGTTATTCAATCCCGGATTACCGGCTGGAACATCCCGACCTTTCGGTCAAGCAGCGCATAGAAAAAGATAAAGACGGCACCGAGCACGTCCGCTACGAAGTGAGTGGCGACGTCGATGCGCCCGTTCCGCCAATCCGCGACTCGAAATACCTGAGCAAAAAGCAATGCATAGAGATCTATCGCTACATGCTGCTCAATCGCAAAATGGAGATCGGGCTCGAGAATCTTTACAAGCAAGGCAAAGTTGTCGGCGGAGTTTATTTTGGACTTGGGCAGGAAGCGTGTTCGTGCGCCTCCGCTTATGCGCTCGACAAAGATGACTGGTTCGCGCCGATGATTCGTAATCAGGGAGCGCTGCTGGTGCGTGGCTTTCGCGCCTCGGACACCATGATGCAATACATGGCGAAAGCCGATTCGCCCACCAAAGGCCGAGACGGCACCTCGCACTTCGGCGACATCGAAAAGCGCAACATGGTCTCGCCCATCTCCATGCTTGGCGATCTTATCCCTGTGCTCTCCGGCGTCGCGCTGGGCGCGCGTTTGCAGAGACGGAACATTGCTGCTCTCACCTGGATCGGCGACGGTGGCCAATCTACCGGCGTTACTTACGAGGGCATCAATTTCGCCGCCGTGCAGAATCTCGGCCTCGTGCTGTTCGTCGAGAGCAACGAGTGGGCCTACTCCACGCCATCGGAAATGCAGTACCGCTGCAAGGACCTCGCCGAGCGCGCCATCGGATACGGCATCCCCGGCGTGATCGTCGACGGCACCGACGCCTGCCAGGTCTACGATGCTGCCCGCGACGCCGTCGAGCGCGCCCACCGCGGCGAAGGCCCCACCCTGATCGAAGCCAAGATGATGCGCATGAAAGGCCACGCCATCCACGACGCGGCCGCGTACGTGCCGAAGCCGATGTTCGAGTTCTGGAAGAAACGCGATCCAATCGCGCGGTTTGAGAATTATCTGGTGAAAGATAAAAAGTGGCTGACGGCGAAAGAGAACGCCGATTTGATTTCAGAAGTCGAGCGAGTGATCGAAGAAGAGCGCGAGATCGCAGTGAATTCCCCGATGCCGACGCCTGAATCTGCCGAAGGAGGGATCTTCTGCGAAGATGGATGCCATGAGATTAAGCCGAAGTATGGAATGCCGAAAGTGAAGAAGGGAACGGGCGACTTTAAAGAGACAGAGGCGGCGGTGCATTTGAAGTGACGTTCTCGGTGCCAGCGTCGGTGGATTCGACGTCATCCGTCCCGGGCGCGGTCCATGCCACATCGCGAACGCCCTATCTTGACCGCGAACTCCGGCTGCCGAACCCAAACCCGTACTTCCGGCGAATACGACCGTGGCAGACTGTATTAATACTTGGTCTGTTCGCCCTCGGAACCCCATTTGAAATCTACCTCCTAATCCTCTTGGTGACTCTTATCCACGAAGTAGGCCATTGTTTGGGTGGACTTATGGCGGGGCTAGCGTTCGACGGAATTCGTGTCGGTCCTGTAGAACTGGATTCCCATAGACGATTCCATTGGCAATGGAATCGAAGCACCATCGTGGGTGGCCACGCCGTGATGCTCCCAAGAGCTAACTCGGCGCTTCCTGTTCGGGTTGCCGCATACATCGCTGGCGGACCTGTGGCTAACATTCTCTGTGCCTTCTTGGCACTTCAGCTGATCCCCGAGGGAGATTCGCACCTAGCAGGCCTAACGCGGCTTTTTGTGGTGGCTCATTCATCCTCGGATTCGGAAACTTGATTCCGTTCCGTCGCTTCGGATTTAGTTCGGACGGAATGAGGTTAGGAATGCTGCTCTTCAGTAAGAGCAGGGATCGGTGGATTTACATACTGAGACGACAGTCAGCCATTAAGCATGGGAAATGCGCCCCTGCAGACTTACCCGCGGCGCAAGTAATCGATCAAAGTGACAGGACAGTCGACAATTTGCATATCAGATGGCTTACATACGCTGAGGCGGACGGGAAAGGCAACTACGATTTAGCCGCCAAATATCTGGAAGGGTGTTTGGCAATGTGTTCGATGGCCCCGCCGGATTTCCGCGAGGAACTGATCTTCGCGGCGGCACGATTTCAAGCTACGAGATGCCGGAAAAATGATCTCGCGCGGCAATGGCTTCGCGACGGGAACCCAGCCAAGGCCAGAGTCAACCGCGCGTGCACAGAAGCCCTCATTCTGTTTTCGGAAGACAAGATCAACGAAGCGCTTGGTAAAGTGGCTGAGGGCGGAGAACTGGTGGCCCGGATGCCGCATGGTCCATTACGGAATGCACAGGAAAATGCTTGGAAGCAGCTAAGGGATATTTTCGAGCGGGAGTTGGATTCCCGGAAAGGAGCCTCTACCGATACACATCCCTCCGATGCCCAACCGTAAGTACAAGAACAAGCAAGATTCCGCGATGCACCTGATAAACGACGCGATAGTCGCCTGCCCGTATCCGCCACGCGTCAGGGAGGGCGGCCATCTTCTTGCATCCCGATGGAAAGGGATCGTCTCGCAAAGCCTCGATCTTGGCGGACAATCGCCTCTGGGCGTCGCGCGGGAGTTTTTCCAATTGCCGGAGCGCAAGAGGCTTGAACTGAATCGTATAGGCCACAACCGCCGCCGATCCTACAGCTTGAGGTCTTTCTTAATCTTCTCCCAGGGAATCGTGCGCGGATCTTTCAGCGCTTTGCGCGCCGCCGCAATGTCAATTTCGTCTTCTAGCTTCTCCAGGAGCTCCACGTCCTCGATTGGAACCACGGCGGCGACAGCTTTCTTGCCGCGGTGTACGACAACCCTTTCGCCTCGATATGCGGCACGGTTTAGAATGTCTGAGAAGTTCTGCCGCGCTTCGCTGGCGGTAAGCTTGTCGAGCATTTTTGAGCCTCCCACTTGCCTATCGTACGTAACGTAATATAGTAGCAAGTTGTACAATTTGTCGCAAGCAGAATCATTAGGCAGCCTGACCCTATGCAACTTACCTACCTCGAAGCCATTCGCCAGGGAATTTGGGAAGAAATGGACCGCGATCCAACTGTCTTCTGCCTCGGCGAAGACATTGGCATCTACGGCGGCGCATTTAAAGTTACTGACGGTTTCATCGACCGTTTCGGTCCCGAGCGTGTGATCGACACACCCATCGCCGAATCCGCCATTGTGGGTGCGGCTTTCGGAGCATCGCTTACCGGCATGCGTCCGGTCGCCGAATTTCAGTTCATGGATTTCATTGGCTGCGCCTTCAACCAGATTTCAAACATGGTAGCGAAGACGCATTATCTCTGGGGTGCGCCGGCTCCGCTGGTTCTGCGTGGCCCCAGCGGCGGATATGTCCATGGCGGTCCGTTCCACTCGCAGAATCCCGAGATGTGGTTCGTCCACAATCCCGGCCTGAAGGTAATTTGCCCAGCCACTCCGTACGACGCTAAAGGCCTGATTAAAGCCGCCATCCGCGACAATAACCCGTGCATTTTTTTCGAGCACAAATATCTTTATCGCCGCATCAAGGGAGAAGTGCCGGCGGACGATTATATTGTTCCCATCGGGAAAGCGAATATCGTCCGCGAAGGACGAGACCTCAGCATCATTACTTATGCCGCGATGGTTCACACTGCGTTAGAGGCTGCTGAGATTTTAAAGAACGACGGGATCGATGTCGAGATACTCGACCTGCGTACCGTCTCGCCCCTGGACCGCGACGCCATCGCGCAGACTGTGAAGAGGACAAATAAGGTCATCATTCTGCACGAGCACTCGCGTACTGGAGGATTGGCCGGTGAAATTGCAGCCATCATCAACGAAGAAGCCTTCGATGATCTCGATGGACCAATCGTCCGCATTGCGGGCCTGGATTCGGCGATCCCTTTTTCTCCTCCGCAGGAGGAACATTATCTGCCCCAGGTGAGTGACGTAGTGCGCGAAGCCCGCAAACTGAAAGCGTATTAAACCCAAACGAAGTAAACCACAGATAGACATCTTTAGATGCGTCTGCGTATCCGCAAGCGTAGCGCGCACTGTCCGCACAAAACTAGCGCCAACCCAGGCTCATCTGCCACAATAGTCGATTCCCGGAGGGGACCATGGGTAAATTTGTTCTCGGTATCATCATTACTCTGCTCGTACTGATTCTTGGCGGGCTAGGTTTCGCGATGCTCGGTTTTTTCCCCACCGCGGCTAACGTCGCGCCACCACGATGGGAGCGCCATCTGGCTAACACAGCCGTCGATGCGTCGATGGAGCGGCGCGCTCCTCACGTTACGAACCCCGTCCCGCCTAACGATCAGAGCCTTGAAGATGGCATGAAGCTTTACAGCATGAACTGCGCCCTTTGCCACGGAGATCTCGATCGCAAGCCCGCCGCTCTGGCGCAATCTTTCTACCCACCCGCGCCCAATCTGGTTTCCGATCCTCCCGATGATCCGGAGTGGCACATCTTTTACACAATCCGCACCGGCGTCCGTTACACAGCCATGCCCGCATGGGACAAAACTCTGAGCGAGCAGGACATATGGAAGATCACCAGCCTTCTTTCGCACATGGAGAAGCTGCCGCCCGCTGTTCAGGATTACTGGAAAACCAATTTTGGCGTAGCCGCACCGGCGGGCGAGGACGAGAAGAAATAAGTCACACGAACGGCCGACGCGTTTCTAAAATCGACAATACTAACTTTCGACTTCTGTTGACAGCGTTCGGGGAACGCGCAATACTTCCGCACTGGCGCGCCGCCCGTCTGCTCCTGCATGCCAAGACGGACGCGCCTTTTGCCACTTTCCCAGGAGGATCTTCGCATGGCCCGCACCGCTCGCTTGGCAAGAAGTATTTTTCCGCTTCTTTTGTTGATTGCAGTCTTCGTCCCCTTTGCTTCGGCCTCTGGCCCTTATGTGATCGGTTCAGCGAACACGGTGAGCGCCGATCCCGCCGTGCCTCGGCCTTCGACTAAGCCATGCGTTGTACAGTTGTTTAGCGGCGCGTCATTCTATGATTTCAATGTCGAAAACTTTACCTATACGCCGCCAGTCGATTGTCCCGGCCCGTGGGCGAAGGTGGTGCTTGAGGCGGATATCAACCTGAATGCCGGCATCCAGTACGATCGCACCGCTAATTTCTGGCTCGGTCCGGTAAATATTTATTTCGGTACCACCGCCGAACCTTCGCCGAACGAAGGTCCATCGTGGCATATCGAAAACGACCTTACCGATTACAGTTCGATTTTCTACACCGCGCAAACCGGTCAAGCCAACATTGGAAACACCTTGTGCTGCGGCCTGACTTCGACTATCTATGCGTCCGCATCGCTCGAGTTCTATCCGATTCCCAAGGGACAGACAGCTCCCGTTTCCGCGAATGTGGTGCTGCCACTTTCGGCCGGACCTTCAGGCGGGACGGTCGCTCTCGGCACAACCTCCAGCACACTCTCCGGCACTTTCACCATGCCCACGAACGTGCAGACCGCTTATCTTGATGTTTACGCGCAGAGCCAATCCGGCGATGAGTTCTGGTATACGTGCGTGCCCAACGATGTTGCATCAGAGCTGGAAAGCTGCAGCAATACTGGGTTCCGCGAGACCGAGATCACGATCGATGGGCAACCGGCTGGCGTAGCTCCGGTATTTCCGTGGATTTACACCGGCGGCATCGATCCGTACCTATGGTTCCCGATCCCCGGCGTGCAGACCTTGAACTTCACTCCTTATCGCGTGAACCTGACGCCGTTTGCGGGCTTGCTAAGCAATGGCCAGCCGCACACCGTCTCCCTCAGCGTGTACAACGCCAATAATTATTTCTCAGCCACGGCATCGTTATTGCTTTACGAGGATCCAGGCAGCGCCGAGACCAGCGGCGCGATAACTCAAAATACCCTGACCGGGCCATCTCCGGTGGTCACCGAAAAGCTCAACGTGCAGCCGACCTCTATAAAGGGCACGGTCGACGTTACTTCGAGACGCAGCTTTGTGATCTCGGGCTACGTGAATACTTCACACGGCAAAGTGACGACCAAGGTTTCGCAAACGGTAGGCTTTTATAACGACCAGAATTTCAATATCACTGGAAACCAGTACGTTCAGGATATTGTGCAAAATACCACGATCAACTCAAACACCACGGTATCGCAAACGGGTTCACCCGCCACGGTTTACAACCAGAATTACACTTTCCCGTTGACCGTTAATATCTCAGAGGTGTTCCTCTCTAGCGGCAATATCAAGCAAAAAACCAACGCCAAACAGACTTACAACCAAACCAATACCACCACCCAGGGGGGTGCCGTGACGTATTTCAGTTCGCTCGAAAACGCCGGCCAACACTTGGATACACTCGAGCTCGATTCCTCGTTCAATCTACTTGGCAACAGCGGCCAGTCCAGCGCCCAGCAGTACAACTCCTTTGATTCAACCGGCGCAGCCTATGACTGCGCCATCGCAGCCGCTTCCAATGTGCTCACAGCCTATAGTCCAGGATGCAAGCAATAGATAACGACGGACAACATGCACTGAAAAGACCAAGGGAGCGGCCAATGCCGCTCCCTTCATTTATTTTTGACTGGATTGAAGACCGGGGAACTAGTCTATTCGGGTGGTCGCGTGATCGCCCCCTGCGACGCCGACGATACCAGTGCCGCGTATTTGGCGAACACGCCACTGGGATACCGTGGCTGCGGCGGCTTCCATTCTTTCATTCGCTGCCGAATGACTTCATCGCTGATCTCAACCTCCAGCAGCCGACGGCTAACGTCGAAGCGGATTATATCTCCGTCCCGTACGGCGGCGATCGGCCCGCCCAGCGCGGCTTCCGGAGAGACGTGACCAGCCATCAATCCGTGAGTTGCGCCTGAGAACCGTCCATCGGTCAACAGCGCGACGGACGATCCCAATCCTTCTCCTACAAGCGCCCCGGTGACGCTGAGCATCTCCCGCATGCCCGGACCGCCTTTAGGGCCCTCATTGCGGATGACCACGACATCCCCGGAGTGAATCTGCTTACTGGTAACGGCGGTCATGGCGTCTTCTTCCGATTCAAATACGCGCGCCGGACCGCGCTGCTCCAGCCGCTCATGCCCGCTGATTTTGGCCACGCAACCCTCGGGCGCGAGGTTCCCCTTCAAAATAACCAGGCCTCCGGTCTTCTTCAGCGGCTTTTCCAGTGGCGCAATCGCTTCTTGCCCTGGCGTTTCGACAGCGCTCTCACTCTCGGCCTTAAGTGAAAGTCCGGTTACTGTCATCGCGGCGGGATGAAGATGCTTTCCATGCAGCAACCGCCGGGCCAGCAAGCGCACGCCGCCCGCGCGGTGCATATCGGCGGCTACAAAACGTCCGGAAGGTTTCAGATCGGCAAGCAAAGGAGTACGCTCGCTTACCGTCTGAAAATCGTCAATCTGCAAATCGACGCCAGCTTCGCGTGCAATCGCCAACAGGTGCAAAACCGCGTTGGTCGATCCTCCGGTTGCAGCGACGGACGCGATCGCATTTTCAAATGCGTCGTGAGTCAAGATGTCGTGCGGGCGAATTTCCTTCTCCAGCGCGTTCAGAATTACGTTGCCGCAGTTGAATGCGACGGAATCTTTTTTCGCATCCATCGCCGGCACGCTGTTGAAGCCCATGGGAGAAAGCCCGATCATCTCCATCACCGTGGACATGGTATTCGCGGTGTATTGGCCACCGCAAGCCCCGGCGCCGGGACAAGCCACATCTTCCAGATCGTGCAAATCTTTATCTGTAATTTTTCCCGCAGCATTCGCACCCACAGCTTCGAACACATCTTGTATGGTGACGTCTTTGCCACGATAGGTGCCAGCGGCGATGGTTCCTCCATAAAACACAAACCCGGGAATATTCAGCCGCGCCAGCGCCATGGCTGCGGCGGGAATCGTCTTGTCGCATCCCACCACGCACACCACGGCATCGAACAACTGGCCGCGACAGACCAGTTCAATCGAATCGGCAATTACTTCGCGACTCACCAGTGAGGCGCGCATGCCTTCGGTGCCCATGGTTTCACCGTCGGAAATGGCGATGGTGTTGAATTCCATGGGAGTGCCGCCCGCGGCACGGATGCCTTCTTTCACTTTGGCCCCGAGCCGTCGCAGGTGAAAGTTGCACGGCATGGTTTCAATCCAGGTATTGGCCACGCCGATCAGTGGCTTGCGAAGATCGGCGTCAGTAAATCCGATAGCTTTGAACATGGCGCGCGCCGGAGCCCGGTCGCGCCCGTCGGTGATTCCGCGGCTGCGATGCTTTAGATCCATGACGAAAGGTTACAACAGAGATGAAGCGACAGGGAGCGTATCGTTAGAAAATTCAAAACGGAAACCGCGATCAACTGATATGCGAAACTTTGTCTATGCTAACGCTGCCCGCGCAGATTGCTCTGCGATGTTGGCCGATGACGGCGGGTGCGGTGCCCACGTGCCACTGTCCTGATGCTCACTCAAAGATGCGCTGGAGCGTACTTCGATTACATCCACGATCCCATACCATTCGCGGCAGAGCTGGCCAACTTGCTTCTGCGTCGCTTCCAGCAGCAAGGTGACGCCATGCTCCTGACCGGCGGCTTCCGCATGTACGGAAACGAGATCGAGCCCTCTGCGTGAAGCGGCATTGAGAATGCGCATCAATGCACCCTGGGCGTTGCGATAGCGAATGTGAAAAACTTGCATGGTCGTTCCCTCTAATTTTGCAATTTCTATTCGTCCCGGAAAACCATCTCTGAAAGCGCCGCTCCCGCCGGAACCATGGGATAAACATTCGCTTCCGGATGACAATCGAATACCAGCAACTCCGGCCCCGGCGAGCGCAGGAAATTGTCGATGGAATCTCCTGTATCCTTCGATACCGGAAACTCAGCCATAGCCGACTCGTTCAGCCGCCATCCGTGAATCCTGTAGGCCTTGGCAATCTCGACGAAATCCGGATTGTCGCTCAAATCGGTTTCGGAATAGTTGCGCTCGTAGAAAAGTTGTTGCCACTGCCGCACCATGCCCAGATATTTGTTATCAACGATCACCATTTTTATGGGCAGTCCAAGGCGTTGAACTGTTGCGAGTTCCTGAATATTCATCTGGAAGCCGCCATCGCCGGAAACGCAAAGCACGCAGGTTTCCGGTTTCGCCAGCTGCACGCCGACTGCGGCGGGCAGGGCGAAGCCCATCGCTCCCAGACCTCCGGAAGTGATAAAACCGCGCGGCGATGAAGAACGATAGCGCTGCGCCGCCCACATTTGGTGCTGGCCCACGTCGGCAATCACAACGTTATCTTCCGGCAGGCGGCTGAAAAGTTCATCGAGGAAGCGCATGGTCGGTTGTGCCAGACCCTGCGGATCGAGCTCGGCCCGCTCTTGCCCACAAGCAACCGCTCGCCAGCCGCTCCAATCGGGCAGGGAGAGGTGGTGCAAGTCGGCGTGAAGTGCCGGAATTGTTTTGGCCAAATCGCCGATGACCGGCAGCTCACAGGCTCGCACACGGTCGAGTTGTGCCGGATCAATTTCAAAGTGAACGATCTTTGCATTGGGCGCAAAGCGAGTGGGCTCGCCGGTTACGCGATCATCCAATCGCGCTCCAAATACCAGCAACAGATCGGTCTCGTGCAGCGCCATGTTGGCAGCGCGCGTTCCGTGCATCCCGACCATCCCCAGGTAATAGGGCGATTGCGGTGGAACGGCGCCCAGACCGTGCACCGTGGCAAATGTCGGGATATTCAAGTCATCGAGCAGGCGGCGCAATTCCGGGATGGCTCCGGAAAGCTTCGCTCCCGCCCCGACGAGTGCCACCGGCTTCGCAGCTCGTTGCAATAAGTTAACGATCGTGTCGCTGTGTGGGCCCTGTGCTTTCGCTGCAGATGGCCGCGCGGGCGGGGTAAACTTTACCGGCCCGGAAAATTCTTTCTTAGTCTTGAGCAAGTCGGTTGGGATGTCGATGACTACCGGCCCCGGCCTTCCACTACGTGCCCAGTGGAATCCCTCAGCAATGACTTCAGGAATTTCATCAATGGTTCGCACCAACCGGCTCCACTTGGTTAGCGAGAGCGTGACGCCGAAAACGTCGGTCTCCTGAAATGCATCGGTGCCGAGCATCGCGCTGCGCACTTGTCCCGTGATGCAGACCAAAGGAACGGAATCCATCTTGGCATCGGCAATGCCGGTCACGAGATTGGTCGCGCCCGGTCCGCTGGTCGCAATTGCTACACCAACTTTTCCCGTAACTCGCGCGTAGCCTTCCGCTGAGAACACCGCGCCTTGCTCATGCCGCGTGAGAACATGGCGAATGCCGCTGCCTTCGAGTGCGTCGTACAAGGGCATGATCGCGCCGCCGGGATAACCGAACACCAGGTCCACCCCTTCGGCGCGCACGCACTGCAAAACGATTTCTGCTCCCTTAAGCATCTATCTCTTAACCTTTGTCATCCTGAGCGAAGTTGCCGTCCGCGTTAGCGGATGGCAACGAAGTCGAAAGATCTCTATCTGCACCGATCAGGCAGGCAGTTAAAGACACTTCAAAACCCCCTTACGCATTCACCACCTGTTCGGGCTCCCGCTTAGGCGTCTGAGCGGGCTTCTTCGCTTCTCTTCCTGGCAGCCAGCTCATCATGCCGCGCAACTGTGCACCCACGATCTCAATGGGATGCTTCTGTTCCTTCTCCCGCAGTTCCGTAAAGTGATAGCCGCCGTCTTTGTTTTCTTTGATCCATTCGCGCGCGAAAGTTCCGTCCTGAATGTCGGCCAGGGTTTTCTTCATCGCGGCCCGCGTGGCGTCTCCGACAACTTTTTCGCCGCGCGTCAGGTCGCCATACTCGGCGGTATTCGAAATCGAATAGCGCATCCGGCTGAGTCCGCCTTCGTAGATAAGGTCGACGATCAGCTTCATCTCGTGCAGGCACTCGAAATACGCGATCTCCGGCGCATACCCGGCTTCCACCAGCGTTTCGAATCCTTTCTTGATCAGAGACGTGAGACCACCGCACAGCACTGCCTGCTCACCGAACAGATCGCTCTCAGTCTCTTCCTTAAACGTGGTCTGGAGCACTCCAGCGCGGGTGGAGCCGATGCCGTGCGCGTAGGCCAGTGCAAATTCGTGCGCCCGCTTGCTGGAATCCTGTTGAATCGCGATCAGTGAAGGCACGCCGCGCCCCTCTGCATACACACGCCGCAGCAGATGTCCGGGACTCTTGGGCGCGATCATCACCACATCAACATCGCTCGGCGGAGTGATGGTTTTGAAATGAATGCTGAAGCCGTGGGAGAAGCCCAGAATTTTTCCCGGATGCAGATAAGGCTTGATGTACTGCTCGTATACCGCTGCCTGCGTTTCATCGGGCGTGAGCACGTGAATCCAATCGGCGCGTTTGGCGGCCTCATCGGGAGCAACCACAACCATGCCATCGGCGCGGGCCTGCTGGGCGCTGGGGCGATTCGGTTCCAGCCCGACGATTACTTTGCATCCACTGTCGCGGAGATTCTGCGCCTGCGCGTGGCCCTGGCTGCCGTAGCCGAGGATGGCAATGGTTTTGCCTTTTAAGGCATTGGGATTGGCGTCATGTTCGTAGAAAATTGTGGCCACAGGATGCTCCTTCTCGTTTTTAAAGCCGACAATGATTTGCTGTGGACCGACCGGTCGGTCGGTATCCTCAAATGCTACCTGCGCCCCTGATCAGTGTCAAGCGGGAAATCCAGGGCCGATGCCTGGGTGGTTACTTTCCGAGTGGCGCCACCGGAGCAAATTCGCTCCAGTCTAAATCGACCCTTACCCAGTACGACGGCTTAGGTGGCGGAGGAAACAGAGGAGACCTCTGTTCATGGGAAGGGCGCATTTTCTGATACATGCACATGACAATTGGGCCCACACTGTGGATGCCACCGTCTTCGACAAAACCGTTGCCGCCAACCATAATCATGGTCTCGAACTTGCCTTTCCACTCGCTTACATTGGCACCGTCGGTGCGTACGCACTCATTCAATAACCCTCTGTAGGCTTTTTCGAAGGCGAGCTGGTAACGTGCTCCTTCCGGCGTCTGCAGATTGTCTTGTGCGGCCGCTTCTTTTGCACGATTCGCAATCGTGATCGGAACCATCTGGGTTGCCCAGCTCTGGGTTGCCCGAAAATCTCTTTCGCTCTTCCACACTTCTTCATCCCATTGGTCGCCGATGCGCGTAAAGGCCTGGTCTGCGAATATCGGATCGGTTTCTCCGTAGTGCACCGCCAGATAAGCCATGCGGTTCAAATTCAGCATCGACAGGCCATACTGTTTCTGCGATGCTTCATAGCCCCGCTTGATCCTCTCCCAAGAAAATTCGGGTTGATCCTGGCATCCACAAATCAGATCGTTCGAGCTGGCAACCTGAAAATAGAAGATATCGCCTTGTTCCCTACCAATGTGGTCGGCGATCTCCTGCACAAACTTCTCCGTATCTCCCGGCGCTCCGCCCCATTTCGGAAGCAGGAGGTAGGCAAGTGCCCGAGCATAGTAGTAGTAACCTGGCTCGAACTTGTATGCCTCATCGAAGAGGGATCGCATTTCGGCGCCGTTCCAGTCTTCGTTTTGCGCCACATTTTGCATAACCACATACCATTCAGGACATTTGGCAGGCAGCGTTTCCGATGCGTCTTTAAGCACTCGTTGCGCCTCCTCGGTTCGCTGCGTAAACAAAGTCCATCCGCTTTCGCTGACCTTATCGGAATAGCCTCTTCCTCGTGCATCCCAGGCATAATTGATCCAAGCCGACGCCAGCGCCACGCGCGCGGTAATCGACTTCGGCTGTTCCGCTATCCAGCTTTGGAGAAGTTCCAGGAGTCGCTTCCAATCCTCCTCAGTGGCGTGCTGCTGTGCGACCGGCTCGGACAAACCTTTGTACAGCTCGTGGAGCTTCCACATCCCGCCGGGAAATCGCTCCTGGTTTGATCGCGCATGATCGGCAACGCAGTCGAGTTGTTCGAAATTCCTTTCATGCAGCATGCCTGAAATAGTGTCTTTGTACACTCGGACTGCGTACACGTCAGTTCCGAGGTCGCGGCTGAGGCCTGCTGCATCGTCGTCGCTCAGGCCGCACAAACCTGGATTAGCCTTTTGATCTGTCGTGATTGCGAACGCGCTCGTCGATGCCAGAAGCACAACTGCGCACCAAAGCTTGAGCCTGGCCGACGACGAGATGGAGTGAGCGATAACAGAGGGGGAAGCGGAGCTGAAGAGTAGCTTACGAATCATAATTGACTCTCTGGGATCACGTTACCGGCGCACCAGCGGGAACGACAAGATTACGTCCGGTCGTTTTGCTCTGTGGTAAAGGTAATTTGGCACAGATCCCAAAGGAAAAGGTCAGTAGGGAAAGCTCACCAAAATTAAACGCATATATAGAGCCACAGAGCCATGAGCGTGCCGATCAAAACAGCGGGTTTCCCGTTCGGCTTCACTTCGAGAATTCAAGCCGAGGTGGCCTCGACGGCAGTTCTTAGTAAGGGATAGCGAGCATTGGCAATCCCCGGCACAACTGTTTACCATGTCACCCGATGACTCGTGAGACCGTGGTCGACTCCCGGCAGGAAATTCTGCGCACTGCCGCCCGCTTATTTCAGCAGCGTGGCTATGATGCCACTTCCATGAATGACGTGGCCGCAGCTCTCAGGCTGAGCAAGGGCGGCCTCTACCACCACTTTCAAAGCAAAGACGAAATTCTGTTTGAGATCATGGACCATGCCATGGAGATCACGCAGGAGCGCGTGCTCAATCCGGTGCGCAGCATCGCCGATCCTGAAGAGCGGCTGCGGGCGCTGATCCGGCTGCACATCGAAGTTGTGCTGAGTCCGCGCGACCGCGAGATTACCGTAATGCTCCACGAGAACCATCCGCTTCCACCCTCGCTGCGCAAGCGCATTAATGCGCGAAAGAAAGACTACGTGCACTTTCTTGAAAGCCTTGTGGCCGAGGTGCAGAACAAAGCTCGGCAGTCTCGATCCACGAGAGCCAAGGTGAGCCCGCGCGCCGCCGCCTTTGCGCTGCTCGGCATGATCAACTGGATCTATCAGTGGTACAAACCGGAAGGTAATCTGCAGGCGCAGACCTTGATTCCGCAATTTACCGACCTTATTTTCGGAGGAATCCTGGCTTGAAAACATTTTTTGCCAGCCTTCCGGAGATTGAGCAGCAGCGCAACGACAGCGCCAAATCTTATCGCGAATTCTTCCGCGTTCCGGCAATGAGCGCCGGCCTGTATGTGCTGCCGGCGGGAGGAATCGACCGGCAAAAGCCGCATCGCGAAGACGAAATCTACTACGTGCTTCGAGGACGTGCCCGCTTCAAGGCTGGATCGGAAGATCGAGAAGTTTCCGCCGGCAGCGTGATCTTCGTCGCAGCCGAGGTTGGGCACCGCTTCTACGACATTGCGGAGGAACTGACAGTGCTGGTGTTCTTCGCGCCCGCTGAGACTTAATCGGCGGCGAGCGCGAAAATTACTTCGCGGGAATCCAGTAAACCTCTTCCTTAATCGCCGTTCTATCGACAAAGCCGCGGCGCTTCAAAATCGCTTTGCTGTTCGCGATCATGTCCGGATGCCCGCACAAATACGCCGTCGTATTCGTAGCGTCAAGTTCCCAGTGATCGGCATACTTTCGCAGTACATCATCGGCGCGTCCGATCTCGCCCGGCCAATCGGCATGATCCCATGGCCGGCTCACGGTAGGGACGTATTTTAACCAGGGCAGTTCGGCGTCGAAGCGGATCAGTTCCTCCTTGTAACCGAACTCCCAGGGACGGCTGGCGCCATTGAGCAAGTAGAGTTGGTGGCTGCCATCGAATCGGCTCTCCTTCCAGTCCTTGGCAAGTTGCCGGACGAAGCTTACAAACGGGGCTACGCCTGTCACCGTGCAGACCAGCAAATGGTGCTTGCGTCCGCTTTCCGTATCCAGCGTGCATTTCCCCTTGGCCACTTTTCTCATCAGCAGATCGTCGCCGGGTTGCAGCTTGAAGAGGCGCGGCGTTAGAGCGCCTTCAGGCACAAGTTCGAAGAAGAATTCAATTTCATTTTCAAAGGGAGCCGAGACGATCGAATAAGGACGCTCTATCCGTTTGCCGTCGTGCTCGACTCCGAGAGTGGCGTATTGACCTGGAGCAAATTTGAACTCGCCGCCGGGCTCGATGCGAATCATCCACAGGTCCGGAGCGAACTCTTCGCGCTTCGTGATCCGTGCCCGGTAAAATTTCTCGTCCCCTACCATCATTTTCTTAGAATCCTCAAACCCTCAGCGCTCAATATGTCAATCGACGACCACTTCGCGGGTCGATAAAGTTGTGCGATGATACACGGCAGGACGGCAGGATGACAACCGAACGGTCGTTCCAGTAACCCTGAAGCGATTCAAAAACATTTTCGTTCTATCCTTCACAGCCCGGTCGCACCCCAGGATTGAGTGTAAGGAAATGCATAGTACGAAACCGAAAGCGTTAGTTTTTATTTTTGATGGTCTGGCCGATTGGGAGCCGGCGTTGGCCCTATGCGAGATCAGGAAATCAGGCAAGTATGACGTCCTCACCTTGGGACGTTCTCGGCAGACTGTAACCACCATGGCTGGTCTAAAGGTGACGGTCGATTTGACCATGGATGAAATCGAGCCGGGCGAGGTGGCGGTTTTTATAGTGCCGGGTGGAAACCCATGGGAAGATGGACCAGACCGGAAGCTGGATGAGCTTTTGCAACGTCTTCATGCCGAGAAAATTCTGATCGGCGCCCTGTGCGGAGCTACGCTGGAAATTGCCCGCGCCGGACTGACCGCCGGGATTCGGCACACCAGCAATGCGAAGAACTACCTGAAGAAAATGGTTCCCGAATATAACGATGAGAGTTTCTACGTGGAGGAATTAGCGGTCACCGACCGCCGGATCATCACCGCCAGTGGATTAGGAAGCGTTGAGTTCGCGCGCGAGGTGATTCACGAGTTGAACATCTACAACGAATCCGATGCCCTTATTTGGTTTGAAATGTTTAAGAAGGGCGTGATCCCAGCGAACTTGTCGTAAAGAACTAACGTCGAATTTGATTTTCTATTCCGTGCCAGGCTGGGAGCTTTCTGTACTGTCTCTCCCGACCGGCTGAATTGCCGGCGGGGGATTCGGCAACGCACGAAGCTGTGCGAGTTCGTCCTGCGTCTTTTGCCAAACTTTCGGTTTCTTCTTGGTTGCGATGGGTGCGCTCAGGTCGCCATAGAACGCCAGAATGTTTGCTCGCAGCTCGGGAGTGATCTTGTCGAAGTTGTGTTGCGCCAACTGGTCGAGCAGATGGGCATAGGTGCTATCGGTCAAACCATATTCTCCGGCGCGCGTATCGTGGCCCGTATCAAAATCGGTGTTGGTGAGCTGCAAGTCCCCGGCTGAAGTTTCGTGCAGAAGCTTGGTATAGTCCTGCACGGTTTTGTCCACGCTGGCGATGTAAAGGTCTTCCGTTTTCTGGGTGGGAATTTTGAAGTCGAGCGCCTTGAACGGTCCGATCTTGGGCAGGAATCTTACCAAGAAGGCCAGCAGTCGAGTTCCAAAGCCCGGACGTTTATAACTGCGTCCCCATTCTTTTTGATATTTTGCTCGCGAAAGGTAGTAGCGGAACTGGCGCGCCTTGAAGTTTGGCGTTTCCGAAACAATTTCCTGCCGGCGCGCGACCAGCGCCACCCGCGTCATCTCGGGAATCACGGTGCTGATGGCGCGGCGAAAGGTACCGATGGCCAGGTCTTCTTTAGAGAGTATGTCGGTAAGCGGAATGCCGTAAGTATCCTGGAACGCCCGCTCCAGCACTGGCTTCGAAATTTCAAAGCCGATGAAATCGTGATAAGCGTCGGAAGTATAGCGGCGCTTCGCCACCTGGGTGACATCGAAACCAAACTCGGTGCGGATGTGGGCCTTGGGATTATCCTCGTAAGTGACTATGTTCCCGTATTTCTTGCGCAGTTTGGGAAACTCGATGCCTACTGCCTGGTTGACCGTCGGGTGTCCACAGTTATCCGCCGAGTAATGCGCCAGCGCTCCCAGGGCGAAGGCGTATTCGTCCAGATCAGAAGATTCTTTTACCAGATTGACGACGAAATCACCGCTGCGCACGTAATGCGTGAGATCGCTGAAATATTTGCTGCCGAACGGATAATAGCCCATGTCCTGCATCACCGAACCGCCGTAGGCGAATGCGTGCGCTTTCTTCAAGTCATCGTCGGTGGCGGTGGGAAAGCGTTTCTTCAGCAGCGGCAAGAGGGTATCTTTCCACGTCAAATCTACGATCTCTTCGTGAGTAAGCACGGAGTAGGCGCCGCAAGTCTGCACGGCGCAGACCGGAGCAATCAAAAGCGCCAGGCACAAACAGGTCGCCGATTCAAGGGATTTGAGGATGCACTTCATTTGGCGACGACGAGAACCACAAAAGTATCCAGCACAATGCTGTGCCGAGGATGAGGATTATCGGGCGTAGCCGCGGGAGGCGGACCGAATTTTGCCGTGACCACGAATACATTGTGGGTTTTGGAATCGAGCGCCAATGTGCGCGCGCCCGTCTGCGTGGGAACAGTTTCCACCAGCATGAATTTCTCTGGCGACTCCTCGCGGATTACACTCAGCACGCCCTCACCACAGGAAGCGAAAGCCAACCCGGTTTCGTCATCGAACGCAGTTGCGTCTACGCCGTCGCCGATGGCGGGCGTGGCTAGAACTTTGCCGGAATCTGCGTCGACCACGGCCATCATTTTGTTATCGCATCCCACGAACAGGCGGCGGTTCTTTTTGTCCATGGATAACCCTGAAGGCGATTCGCAGGGCGCCAGCGGCCATTTCGTTTTCACCACCAGCTTGTTCGCATCGATTGCCGTCAGCTCGCTTTTGTCTTCGATGTTTACGAAGATCTCACCCTTGCCATCACTGGCTGCGAATTCGGGCTTACCATCCAGTTTGATCGTGCCCACGATTGCGCCGTTGGTAGCATCAATGGCGGTAGCGTCCTGGCTTCGTCCGTTAAATGTGAAAACACGCCGGGTTGCCGGGTCGTAAAGAACGGCATCTGGATTTTGCCCGACCTTTATCTTGCTACGGGTGGCCAGAGTTTTCAGGTCAAGAACGCTCACGGTGCCTTCTCGCCCGTTGCTGGTGAAGCCGCGCCCCAACTCCGGTGCGAGAGCAATGCCGTGAACCCCGGGCGTGTCCGCAATATCGCCTACACTTTTACCGGAATCCAAATCGAGAACGATGACATGAGTTGCGCGAGCAATATAAAGACGGCGCGCGGCGGCGTCGGCGGTTAGGTAATCCCAACCGCCATCGCCCCCGATTTTGTAAGTGTTCACAACTTTGTATCCCGGGCCAGCTGCGGCCACAGCCGTTGCGGCGGTGATCAGTAGAGAAGCGAAAATCCATTTGCAAAAGAAATCTCTCTTGCCAACCATTCTTCCTCCGTAACTTTACTTGCGTCGTAAACCTCTAAGGTCCGGGCGTCTCATCCGAGCATGTATCTGCTGGCGGTCAGGCGCGCCTGCACCTAACTTTAGTCGGGCGGGACCTGAAGTAACTTTACCCCATTTTCCCAGTTGCCTAAACTTTGCACATGGATGTTTTTCCACCGAACCTCCCGGTTCAGGACGAGGCGAGCGTTTTAGACTCGCGCTTTCAGCCGACGCCGGACTATGGCAGCCTGGGTTCTGATTCGAATCTTGCGTTAAAGCCGCCGATTTTTGGATCTGGCAATTTTCTTTCGCCACGGCCTTGCCTCCGTTTGTTGCATGTTGCGGCCGTGATGGCGGGTATTGGGCTCGCAGTGGCTGCTTCCAGCGCCGGGGGCATGGGAGCCGTCTGGGGGAAACTAAGCAATTCATCCGTGCTGCTAAAGAATTCTTCTGAGGCGTCATTCGCGTTCTCAGAAACGGATCTGGACCGCCGGAAGCCGCAGGAACAAGCGGAACTGCTGCTGGAACGCGCCGTAAGCCATTCCGATGGTGCGACGGATCAGATCGAAGCGCGTGTCGACGGCTGGCGGGGGAAACTCAAGTGGAATGATCACTTGGGCCAGCTTACGACTGCAGCTCTCAACTCCAGCGACACCGTTGTGCGGGATTCCGCCATCGAAGTGCAACTCGCAGCCTACGGGCTGACCAAGAGCCAGCCCACGGTAGATGCCCTGGTGAAACAAGCTGGCTCCGCCGACCACACGAAAAAGATTTGGGCTTTCTGGGGCCTGGGGCTGCTGGCGAACCGTGGTGTCGCAACCGATCGCGTGGTGCAAGTATTGGCCGCCCAACTGAAAGAACTTGATCGCGCCGATCGTTCGTCCGCCGATCATTCGTCCGAGGACTCCCGCCGTTGGGCAGTCGAAGGCTTGGCCCTGGTTGGAACTACGCCGACGATCGCTCCCTTGCTCGATGCCATGCGCAATGATCCTTCCGCTCTGGTGCGCGAGCGCGCTGCCTGCAGCCTGGCGCAGAGCGGCATGTTGACGCACGGCCAGCGGCTGATTGCTGTTCCCCGGCTCATCGACTACTCGGACGATCCAGCACTCGACGCCCAGACTCGGGGCTGGGCTTTTCAGGCATTGTCCGACATTACCCGACAACACCTGCCCAACGATTCCGCGGCCTGGCGGAATTGGTATCAGAACAACAGCGCGGAAAACTAAGCCGGCGCAAAGCGTTCCCGAGATTCTCGGGGCATAATTGTCCTGGTCCTTAACCTTGATGAATCCTCCCACTCTAAATCGAAGGTTCCTCACAACGAAAAACTGGCTGCCGCGGCGACTAGAATTAACCTTCGAAGCGTCTAAGGAATTGTTAATATCGAATGTCGGGCTTATCGCAATCTCTCGTATTCTGCATGGGTGTCACCAAACCGATCTCCGCATCTCTGCAATCGGCTGTTTCGGAGCTGTTGGGGGAGCTGCAGGCGCGAAGTGAATGCGAGAAGATCGGACTTTCCTGCGAATCCCTTGCCGCGATTCTTTTTGATGTCGCCGCCAAATATCTGCCTGCTGCGTGCAGTCATAACGAAGCACGTACATTTCTCCTGAGCCTACGCGTGGAAGAGCTGGCATTAGCCAGGGCTTGTGCCGCGGGACATAACGCCGCCTGGGAGATTTTTCTCACGCGTTACCGCGAAAAACTTTACCAGTCAGCCTTGCGCATCGCCCGCGAGGATTCTGCCGCCCGCGATCTGGCCGATACCCTTTATGCCGAGCTTTACGGCACCACCACGCGCGCCGGAGAGCGGGTTTCGAAGTTAGCCTCTTTCACCGGGCGCGGGTCGCTGGAGGGTTGGCTGCGAACCGTCCTCGCCCAGGAGTTTGTGAATCGCTACCGGCGCACCCGGCGGCTGGCTAGCCTCGATGAAGAAGGGGAAGAAGGCTCACAGTTCGCAGCTCCCGAAACAGAAGCGACTCCGTCTCCGGATTCGCGCCTTGAATCGGCTACCCAGGGGGCCTTAGCCTCGCTTTCGAACGAGGAGAGGATGGTCCTGGCGTCCTATTTTCTGGATGGCCGTACCTTGGCCGAGGTCGCCCGCATGCTGGGCGTACACGAGTCTACGATCAGCCGTAAAGTGGACAAACTGGCCAAGTCTTTACGCAAGAAAATCCTGGTTAACATGATGCAGCAAGGCATGGCGCGCCGCCAGGCCGAAGAGGCTTTGGAGGTGGACGTGCGCGACGTGCGCTTAGACATTCGCCGCAGTTTGGCGCAAGAACCGGCTGCTGCGCCGTTCTCTGATCAGAGAGACGCCCCGGTCGAAGCTCGGACTCAAGGAGATCCGGCGAACTCTTAAAGCAAGCTTAGGAGAGAGGTTCGTCAGAAACGAACTCTCAAAAACTTAAAAACTTCGATGCAAGACGTTCCCCAATTCGTACTGAACCGGCTGCGAGAAACGGCAGTAGCCGGCTCTCATCCTGATGCAGATCTGCTCACGGCCTTCGCCGAGCATTCTCTTCCGGTAAGCGACAGGGCCCGAGTAATCGAGCACCTGGCCGCCTGTGGCGATTGTCGAGATGTTGTCGCTCTGGCTTTGCCCGCAACAGAGATCGAGGTTTCGCCCGTTTCTGCCACTCGCGCTCGAAGTGGGTGGCTCGGCTTGCCCGTCCTTCGCTGGGGAGCGTTGGCCGCTGGGCTCACGGTCGCGATTTCGGTCGGCGTTTTGCAGTATTCGCATCGCCGGAACGGCGATATGGTCGCCTCGAACCGTGCGCAGGAGGCTGTTACGCTTCCTTCCTCGTCGGATTTGCTTCATGCAACGCAGAAGGCAGTCTCCCAGACGGAGACGGGAACACAGCCATCGTCGGTACTCGGCTCCCTCGTACCATACGGGCAGAAACCTGCCGTCGAAGTCAGCCGCAGGGCTACCGGCCATCAGTTGGTTTTCGCTCAACCCCGACAAAACGCGAAGAATCAGGTTTCCCAGCAGATTGCCCAGAATGAGGCGCAGCTACTGCCGGACGCAGGGAATGTCACAAACTTGAGAAGTTTCGACGTGGTCAAAGCCAAAGATCCAGTCCCCGCCCAGTCAACTTCCAGCAACGCTCCCACCCCGCTGGCCTCCGCCACTCCCTTGCAGACTTCGCCATCTCTCATGTCGCGCGCTTTACCGCGCTGGACGGTCAGTTCCTCCGGTGTATTGAAACGCTCCTTCGACGGCGGAAATACCTGGGAGAACGTCAATCCAGCTCTCAGCGAGGTACAAATGAGTGGCTACGCTCCGGCTCAACCCACCGCCGGAGCTGACGTAGCTAATTCCACTCGTGCCAACGATCAGAAAGCCGAGGTTGCGGTCGATCCTAATGCACTATTCCGCGCCGTGGCCGCCTTTGGGGCGGAAGTTTGGGCTGGTGGGAGCAACGGCATTTTGTACCATACGTCGGATGGCGGCAATCACTGGATCCGCGTAACCCCAAGCACTGCCGCCGCTGGCCTTACGGGAGACATTATCGGCATTCAGTTCGCCGACCCCCAGCATGGGAAAGTCTCAACCTCGAATGCCGAACTCTGGATCACTTCCGACAGCGGTGAGACCTGGCAGAAGCAGCAATAGCAATTAGAATCCAGCTCAATGCGCCGGCTTCAGGTGGCCTTCCGCATTCCGGCAAAATCCAATTACCAAAGTGACGTTTACAACAGAAAACACTAAACCTAGTATCCAAGAGTAGTTTGGCAGTTCTGGGGGAGGGCTGCCGAGGCGTCTTGGGCTGAAAAGTCCGAGGCGCTTTTTTGTTTGCTGTAGGCGCTGGCTTAATGTGGAATATTTTGCCGGGAGGGCGGGCTGATGAATAAAACCATGTGTTCTTCATCCACATATCGCTCGCCCATCTTCAATGCCCGGCGCTCACAGCCGTAGGATTCAAAACCGAGCGACCGATATAGACTTACTGCGGCCTGTTGAGTGGTCGCTACCGAGAGCATGATCTGCTCAATCCCTTCCATATGAGTGGCGCGCTCCAGCAGCATTCTTAACATATCCCTGCCGGCTCGCTTACCTCGCGCCTCACGCGCCACGTAGACGCCCCAGATGTGTCCTTTGTGGCGTTCTTTAAGCCCCTTATGGCGGAAGAAACCCGCAGTTCCCACCAGTCGACCGCAGACGAACGCACCCACGACAAACTTCTCGGATGGATCGAACGATATACGCTGGGCGATTTCCTCCCGGGTCAAAGCGCGATGCTCTTCGGCTGATGAACCAAATGCCTCCGGGTCAGATTCGAGCGCTTCCAGACGGACACTCCGGTATGCCTCCATGTCGCTTGCCGCCAGAAATCGCAGATCGATCGTCATCGCGAGATCGCTATTCGGATCCACGGCAGGCAGAGCAATACCCGCCTATTTCCAATCGCGAAACCACGATCCGGAAGCGGCAATCTTTTTCTACCTGCCCTTTCAATTTTTCAAAAATGTCGCTGACGAACTCCATGATCTTGCCACAGCGCAAACACGCCATGTGGATGTGATCGCGGTTCAGCTTGCGTTCGTAGTAATGCCCCTCGCCGTTGATGTGCATGAGATCGAGTTCGTCAATCAGACCGTGCCGCTTCAGCAGCCGCAGCGTCCGGTAGACGGTGCTGCGGTCCACGCTGGCATCCAGCTTCTGGGCCTTGCGCAAAAGCTGGGCTGCGTCCAGGTGTTTGGTCGCTGTCTCCATCACGCGAAGAATCGCGCGACGCTGCTCGGTCATGCGTATTCCGCGCTCGGCGAGATGGGACTGTAATCGCCCGGGGATTTCGGTTTGCGGTAATGGCACAAAACCCTCCTTGATGGTCGGAACTTAGATTGTCGCAACTGGTCGCAACCGCGCTGCGACGAAATCTTTCGCCGGCCCTTGACGCTAATTGGAGGCCTCCGGCACTATGGGAACGTACCTTAGATGCGACTGGGTTGCAACTGGTTTGAACTCACTTACTATGATTTGGCGCGTTCACCATCGTCGCTCTATCCTACTTCCAGATGCGACTCAATTGCAACTGAGTTCAAGATTGCCTCGTTTTGTCAGCGCGCTCTGCGGCTCTGTCATGAAAGCTCTGCAAATGTTCCCGAAGGTAAGGCTGCGCCGCTCGAGTCTGATTCTTTGTTTGCTGGGCACAGCCTGGGCTGGAGTGGGGGGAAGCATCTCCGGCACAATCAAAGATTCTTCCGGAGCGGCAATCGCCAAAGCATCCGTCACTTTGGTGAATGCCAATACGGGCGTCCGGGAAACCACCATCGCCGACGGCCGAGGCGCATACACCTTCCCCGTCGTTCCCGTTGGGGATTATGTTCTCGAGGTAAACCAGTCCGGCTTCCAGCCCTATCGCCGCTCCGGGATTGTGCTCGACGCAAATGACGCGCTTCTGCTCGATATTGTGCTTCGTGTCGGGGACCGCTCCGATGCGGTCACGGTCAACGAAAGCGCCGTCCATGTGGAGACTTACAGCAGCCAGAGGGGCGAGGTCATCAATAGTGACCAGATAAATGCGGTGCCGCTGAACGGCCGCAGCTATACGGACTTGTTGTCGCTTCAGCCCGGCGTAGCTCCTGAAACATCCATCACTTCGAACACAGTGCAGGATGTGGGCGCCAGCGCTCTGTCCCCCTCCGGGGATCTGAATCCAGGAACGATTTCTATAAACGGGCAGCGGGAGTTCGCCAATGCTTTTATCGTCAACGGCAGCGACTCCGAAGAAGACGTCAACATGGGAACGGCGATCATTCCCAATCTTGACTCGATTGCCGAGTTCCGCATTCTTACCAGCAACTTTGACGCGGAGTATGGCGAATTCAGCGGTGGCCAGATCAACGTTATTACCAAGTCCGGCAGCAATGCATTTCACGGAGATGTCTTTGAGTTCCTGCGAAACACTGATCTGGACGCGCGCAATTACTTCTCGCCCACTCGCGGTACGTTCATCCAGAACCAGTTCGGTGGAACCTTCGGTGGCCCCATCAAGCGGAGCAAAATCTTCTTTTTCTCCGACTATCAGGGCACGCGCCAACGCCAGGGAGTGGATACCGGACTGATTCCTGTGCCATCGATGCAGGACCGGACTGGCAATCTTTCCGACCTAGCCAGTTCTTTCTACACGACGCAAATGGTGAATGGTCAATCAGTCATAACGCCGACGAGGGTCAGTGGCCCAGCTTGGGCCGATAGTCTCTCTAACAATTTCGGTTATCACGTTTATCCTGGAGAGCCCTACTATTTCCCGGGCTGCACGAACACAAACTATTCCGCCACGCCAGCCACGGCTTGCGTTCTTCCCACGCTGCAAATTCCCACCAAAGCCTGGTCCGTGCCCGCGCAACATTTGTTGCAGTACATTCCCGCGCCCAATGCTTCCGGGGATCGATTTACGACTTCCGCCTACAATCAAGCGCTGCGCGATGACAAAGGTGCCATCAGAATCGATGCCAACACCAACTGGGGCCTGATCTCTGGTTATTATTTCCTGGATGACTATTCGCTGAACAATCCCTACCCGGTCGCTCAGGGCGGAGCCAGTGTCCCGGGTTTAAACGCACTCTATCTGGGCCGGGCGCAATTAGTCAGCCTGGGCGACACCAGGACGCTGAATGCGAATGCAGTCAACGAGCTGCATTTCAGCTATATACGGGCTTTTAACGATCTGGGAAAGCCGCAAGGCGGAGTCGGTGTCAGCCTTGTATCTCAGGGCTTCGTCGCGCTATCGGGCATCCCTACCATTGTGGCGCTTGATCCCAAAGGCGAGGGAGTAGAAAACCTCGTCTTCAACAACTTCTCCACCGGAACAAATACGAACGAACTGAAGCAGGCGAACAATACTTTCCAGTGGCTCGATAATTTCTCAAAGGTTGTGGGAGCGCATACCGTCAAGATCGGCGGCGAGTTTCATTACGATCAGGTGAATGTTAATCCCATCGCCCAGTTCAATGGCGACTTCCTGTTTACGGGAAGCGAGACCGGTCTTGACTTTGCCGATTTTCTGCTTGGGATTCCCAGTCAATACAATCAGAGCCAGCTCAATCCGTTTTATGGCCGCAACAAATATGCCGGCATCTTTGCTCAGGACAGTTGGCACGCAAGACCCAACCTCACACTCAACTACGGCTTGCGCTGGGACCGCATTGAGCCCTGGTACGAAAAGTACAATCAGATTTCAACCACGGAACCGGGCAAGCAGTCTGTGGTGTTTCCGGACGCACCGGTTGGAATCCTGTACCCCACCGATCCGGGAGTGCGGCGCACGCTGGCGCCACCGGGCGATGAATTTTCCCCGCGAATCGGCGTGGCGTATTCGCCGGATGTCTCCGACCACAGTTTTCTCGGCACGCTCTTAGGCAGTCCAGGCAAAAGCAGTCTCCGGGCGGGCTTCGGAAGGTATTACACATCCATTGAAGGGCTAACTCTGGGAGTGTTGGCGGCAAACGCTCCTTACGGGACCACCTACAGCAGTCCCGCTCCGCCTTTATTTGCGAATCCATTCGTGACGGCTTCCAACGGACAAAATCTCGGACAGTATTTTCCTGTCACCCTCGCGCCCTTGAACTCCTCGATCGGCCATCCCGATGGCCATGTCGACTGGTCGCAATACGAGCCGATTAGCGGCATTCCCGCTTATCCCGTCAGCAATCGTATTCCCTACACCGAACAGTACATGCTCTCAATCGAGCGCCAACTCGGGGACAATACCGTGTTCAGCGCCAGCTACGTGGGCAACCAGTCCCATCGCCTTATTTCGCTGGTGGAATCGAACCCCGGCAGCCCCGCGTTGTGCCTGAGCCTGAGCCGGCCCAGCCAGGTTGCCGCGGGATCCGCGACCTGCGGGCCTTTCGGAGAAAGCAATGTTTACACGACAGCGTCAGGACAAACTGTGAATGGAACCCGCGCGCCCTTGGGTCCGAAATTTGGCAGCGATACCAACCAGGCGACCATCGGCAATGCCAACTACAACGCGCTGGAACTTAGTCTTCGCTGCACCAGCAAGCGGCTGCAATTATTTGCCAGCTACACTTTCAGTAAATCAATCGATCAGTCCTCGAATGTTGGCGAAGAGGTGAACCCCATCAATCCCGCACTCAGCCGCGCCTTGTCGGCTTTTGATGTGAAACATAATTTCGTGGTGAGCTACGCGTACGAGTTCCCCGTCGATCGTCTGTTTGGTACTTCCAATCGCTGGACGACCGGCTGGGCGCTTTCCGGCATCACTCATTTCAGCACGGGTTTCCCGGTGACGCTTCTCAACTACAGCGATAATTCCTTGCTGGGATCCGAGCCCAACGGCGTCAACAATTACGGCGTCGACGAACCGCAATACACCCCTGGATCGCTGAATCTCAATTCGAATCCGCGTAACGGCAATTCTTACTTCAATACATCTCTGTTCAGCCTGCAGCCCCTGGGTACGCCCGGGAACGCGAAGCGCCGCTTCTTCTATGGTCCGGGCATCGATAACTACGATATGGCCTTGCTGAAGAATGTGAAGCTGACCGAATCAAGGTCTCTGCAATTCCGCTTCGAAGGATTCAACGTTTTCAACCACGCCCAGTTCTATGGACCATCTGCCGTGAATGGCAACATCAACAGCTCGACATTCGGCCAGGTTGTCAGCGCAGCCGCTCCCCGGCTGATGCAGGGTGCAGTCAAGTTCATCTTTTAGGAGCGGCTTTTGGACGGGGTATGCTGCGCAAACCCAAAAAGCCGCTTCTTGCGACTTTCGCCATCCCCCCGCATCCAACCAAAGTGCGATAATAGTTACGCCCTATGGGGCAGGCACTTATTTGATATCAATCGCCGGCCCCGGCCAAGACAGCCTCATGTTTTGAAGACATTGTTTCAAACGCATTGTTTCGAAGACGTGGAGCGTCTGCCGACAAGCGCGGCGTTACAGCGAGGAGAAACTTAGATGGCAGGAAATGGAATCGTCGAAGTCACCGATGCAAACTTCGACCAGGATGTTTTGAAATCAGAGACGCCGGTGCTGGTGGACTTCTGGGCAACATGGTGCGGCCCGTGCCGCGCTCTGGCTCCGGTCGTCGAAGAGCTGGCCAAGGACTATCAGGGCAAACTCAAAGTGGGCAAGATGGATGTCGACGCCAACAGCTCCACTCCCATGCGCTATAAAGTTACCGGCATCCCAACGCTGCTGGTGTTCAAGGGCGGACAAGTTGTCGAACAGCTTGTCGGATATCGTCCCAAGGATGCGATCGCACAGGCGATTGACAAGCACGTTGGGTAAGGGCGTTCTAGCTCCTAGGTGCTTGCTTCTAGCTCAAAGCTCAAACGCACGCTGACTCCTCCGAGCCGCGTGCGTTTTGTTTTTGGACTGGGCAAACCTCGTTTTCAATATTTCCTCAACACGCCTATCACCCGCCCTTGCACTTCGACTGACGCGGCGGGCACGATGATCGGCTTCATGGTTACGTTTGAAGGCTGCAGGCGGATGTTATCGCCTTCGCGGTAAAAACGTTTCAGCGTGGCGTCGCTGGAATCCACTAGAGCGACTACGATATCGCCGTTGTGCGCAGTCTTCAGCTTCTCGACCAGAACATAATCGCCGTCGAGGATGGCTTCATCCTGCATGGAATCGCCGCGCACTTCTAAAACGAAGACTTCTTTCGAGCGGACGAAATCGGCGAGCGAAATCGTCTCATTGGTCTGCATGGCTTCGATCGGTTGGCCGGCGGCGATGCGCCCGAGCAGCGGCAGCACCAATCCGGTATTCACGCTCATGGCTTGCTTGAGGCGCCCTTTGGGCGGGAGCAGATCGATAGAGCGGCTGCGATTGTAGTCACGGGTGAGCAATCCTTTTTTCTCGAGATTGGTAATGTGCTTGTGCACGGTGGCCAGTGAACTGAGCTTGAGGCCGGTCCCAATCTCATCGAACGACGGAGAGTATCCATTCTCCGCCACGAAGCGGGAGATGAAGTCATACACTTCGCGCTGCCTGCGTGTGATCGCCATG
>JBAVQD010000078.1:0-17949 GCA_049693675.1 Candidatus Sulfotelmatobacter sp.
GTTTCCCCGGCTTTGGCCGTACTGGCAGCATCCACGAGGTATCCGGCCTCCGTCAGCGCCCGTTTAAGGAACTGCTGAATCGACACGTCATCTTCTACTAACAGCAATCGCATAGAAAAAATCCCGCCAGTCAAAGAACTTTACACCTCCAGGTGGGATGCAGGAAACTCACCAAACGTTAGAACGGCGTTAGAAGACCTGGATGACGCGGTTCAATTCGCTAAAGATTGCTTCCCGCAATGCCGATAATGGCATTCATATGGTCAACTCCATTAGCAGCGCCAATGCCAGTTCCACTAACGAAGTCACTCAACAGGCTGCTCGCCAGCCCCAACCACCAGCGCAGGCTCCAACGAATGGACCGATCCCACAGGACACAGTTAGCCTGAAAAGCACCGGGGATCTGAGTGCTGGAGATCCAGATCACGACGGCAAATAGACCCTCGTGTCCTCGATAAGAAAACCACCTGTGGGGGACCGGCTAATTTGCCGGTCCTCCATTTTTTTGTCACCACACTGCGATTGCAGTAAGCGTTCTGTGTCTATTGCGAACGCCATGTCATGTCCACCCGCACCGGGATTTCGTTCTTGACGGGCATCGTCAACAGCGACGGTGGGTCAATCTTGAAATCCGTTAGGGTAGCCGGAATTGTCCCCGTAATGTGAGTCTCGCCGCCTTGCGTTTCCACTTTGAAAGGAACCTTTTTGTACTGGGCAGTCCGGCCGGCGAACTGAATCTCCAGATCGGCGTTGATGGTTGCCCATGAGGCAGCCGATTCGGGCAGGCGCGTGCGTACCGTGACGATGGGGAACTCCGCTCCGCGCGTAACCTGAATCATATGAAGGTCGCGGTTGCTGTCTCCGGAATCAAACGATTTCACGGCCACCGCAATCAAGAAATCGCACTGTCCGTCGTGGCAAACGCCCTTGCCTCGCGCCGCGTGGCTCACGCCCTCAGACTCATGCAGTGGGTGCGACACATGGTAGGTCAGTGTGCTTTGTTTGAGGACCCATTGGCTGTCCGCAGCAAACGTGGGGAGGGTTACGAGCAAGAACGCGCTCAATATTTTCTTATTCATAAACTGTGCTCAGAACTTCACTGAAACCGAAAGAAGAGCAGCCCCAAACGCGCCAGCGGTCACGATGGCCACTGGTGCATGCGCGGAGGCGGCGCCATGAACTTTTTCGCCTTTGTTCTTCTGATCGAACGCCATAATTCCCAGGATGGGCGTGGCGATCATGCCCGGGCCGTGAATCCAAGCCATCGCCTCGTGAAATTTTATCGGACCGCGCTTTTTGGTTCCGGGGATTCTGGGGGCGCGAATGGCGTAGTAAGCGGTGATGCCGTACAGATCTCCCGTCAGGCCGCCTAGCGCCACGTGTAAATCGCGAGTAACCGTGCCTTCACTTTTGCCGCCAGCGCCAGGACCGAGGATCACCGTCGCAATGAGCGGTATTGTCGTGATCAAACCCATCCGCTGATGGATCTTCAGCATGTGTGTCCGTTTATCCAGCAGCGCCTGCTCTCGGGGGTTTCCTTGAGTCTGTTCTGGTGTAAGCCCCAAATCCGAAAGAGAAGGCGCCGTACTGCTGGATGGGGCGTTCGGCAAATTATCCTGTTGCTCTAGCGCGGGTTTGGTGGTGGTTGGCGCGCTGGCCTGCAGCTGCTCGTCCACAACCGACGGTTTAGTTCCATCGACAGTCGCGGACGGAATCTCCAAAGTCTGGAAACCGGCGGCCTCAAACTTTATCCGGTACTTCCCCAGCGGCAGATCGTCGAATCTATAAGAGCCATCCGTCCCCGTCGTGGCGCTTCGTGCCCGGCCGTTGTCCACGCTCGCCACCGTCACGGTGGCGTTCGCAACCGGATTACCGGACGAATCCACGACCCTGCCCGTCAGCACACCCATTCCGGCCGTCTGAGCGATCAGCGAAGGTACAAGTTGAAGGAGCAACCAAATAGCTAGGACACAAGGGACAGCACCAGGCCGATTGCCAAATGTATTCCTCAACATCAGTCACCTCGCGCTTTCTGGAAACAGAGACTGTGTTTCCCTGAACTATTTCGCACTGCATGCCGCACTGAGACCAACCTTGCAATGAGCATGGAAGATGCGGCGTCCGATCAAGTACCCAAGTGTGCTTCCCACTACAACATCGGCGGGGAAGTGTTGCAGACTAGTGAATCGCGTCACCGAAACAGTCGCTGCGGTTCCGTAAGCGAGCCACTCTATCCAAGGCTTTGGGTATTCGTGCGCAATTGTGCTGGCCGCTGTCCACGTGATGATCGCATGGCCGGAAGGGAACGAATTATCCAGGCCGCTGGTCTGAAAAAAATGTCCTTGACCCGTTCCTTGTAAAGGACGCTCACGCTCCGCAATGAGCTGCAGCACGGCATACACGACGCCACTGTTGGCCATCGCCTCGGCTCCAAGTACTCCGGTTTCGAAGGCATGAGAATCTCCTTGGGCCTTTCCGTCGATGAGAAGCACTCCCACCGCACCAGCGGTTGCGAACAGTCCCACGTCGGAGATGTCAGCACTAGCGCTCGAAGGGTTTCTCGGAAGCGCGCCCGAAGCATGCTTATCAATCGCGATCAGGCCTGCCGTGACAACGGGAACTCCGATCACCCATTTCAATTCAGAACGATGGAGAGGAGCTGTATAAATATCAGCCTGATCACGAAGCCCACGTTTGACCCATCGAGTGAGAAATTTGTCGCGACTCGAATTCGCAGATGCCCCGGCAGACGATTGCTGCGGATCGGCAGAAGTAGCCGAGTCTCCAGCCGCGTAAAAGCTCGTACGCATGACCGCTGATGGAGCGTCCGGCAACTCCTGCGAGGCGGCCAATGTCGATTGCAAAATACTCGCCAATAGCAAGATCAACAGTCGGCCCCGACCCTTATCGAACACGCACAAGGACATGTTAAAGCCGAGTTCAGAGTGACGCTGGCGCGGCACACCACGGCCGGCAGCCCGCTCTTACGATACGACCGGAACATTACCGCTCCCTTTCTAGAAGATGACAGTTTGTTCATCCTGGACCATTTTCCCCTTTCTTCTCTCGTCTACGATTACGATTTCCTCGATAGTACCGTCGGAGTTGCAACCATTCTCCGTCTTTGGAGCTTCATAGCAGACACGGGTCTTTCGATTCTCTTGTCATCTGGTATTCCCAATAGTCTGCGGTTCACGCAGCCTTTGAAGGACTGTCTCTTTCCAGCGCAGAACCATCGGGAGTTATTACAATGCGGCGAATTTTATTCGAGCTGATAGTGCTGACGGCTGGGTTGTGTAGTGCCGTGAGTGTCGCGCAGACGTTGAAGCAGCGGCCCCCGGCGGCAACGCACCAGCAGAACGAGGATATGCCTGCCTCGCAGAAGGTGTCAGAAAGCGTGGGCGCTGAACCGATGGCGATACCGATGAGCGTTGGGGTTGGCACTCCGATCAAGGTGGCGATTGACTCAGACGTACGGGTGCGGAAAGTAGGTCAGGCGATCCAATGCAGGACAACCGAACCAGTGTATGCGTTTGACAAGCTGCTGATTCCGGTCGGAACGGTGGTGAACGGGAAAGTTTCGGCGATCGATTCGGTACCGAAGATGGTACGAACGATGCAGGCGGCGAATGGGAACTTTTCTCCAGCGCGGAAGGTGCATGTGCAGTTCGATGAACTAGTCATGAGTGATGGGCGGCGTCTGCCCCTGCAAACGGTGGCTTCGCCTGCTCCGGATGGAGTGCTGCGGTTTGTGTCGGCGAAGGAGAAGCCAGAACAGAAAAACAAGGTGCAGGATGCAGCTTCCAAACAGGTGAGTGCAACGCGCCAGGCGATTCACCAGAAGTGGAACGATTTACAGAATCAGATCCACAAACCGGGAAAGATGCACAAGGTAAAGAGAATCGTGCTGGCGCAGTTGCCGGTGCATCCGCAATATATTGATGCGGGGACGAGCTTCAATGTGGATTTGTTGCAACCTCTGGATTTTGGGACCGAGGCGGTGAAACCGGCGAGGCTTACGGACATTGGATCACCGCCCCCTAACGGAAGCGTGGTGCATGCGCGGCTGGTGACAGCTCTGAGTTCGTCGACCGCAAAACAGGGAGACCTGGTAGAGGCGCTTATCACCGAGCCGCTGGTCGTCTCGGATCACCTGATTCTTCCTGAAGGAAGCGTGATTAAGGGCTCAGTGCTGCAGGCGCAGCCAGCGCGGCGGATGGGACGCAACGGACGATTACGAATTCTGTTTCACGAGGTTGCGCCACCGAATGGAATCGAACAGAAAGTTGAGACAACTTTGGAGGGCGTGGCGGTCGCCAAGGGCGAACACTTGAAGCTCGACGATGAGGGTGGGGCGCAAGTGACCACTCCGCGAACGAGATATCTGACCACAGGAATTCAAGTTATGCTGGCGGCTTCGCAAGCTTCTCCGGATCGCGATGCAGGACAAGGGGGCCAGAGCGTGGGCGAAGCAGGAGGCGGTGCGGTAAGTGGTGCATCGGGATTTAAGTTGGTGGGGATGGTTGTGGGAATTGCTGCACATTCCCGCGTTGTGTCGGCCGGGTTTGGATCGTATGGAGCGGCATTGTCGATCTACTATCATTTTCTGGCGCGCGGACGCGATGTCGTATATCCGAAAGACATGCCGATGTTGATAGGGCTAGGGACTCGCGACGGTAAAACAGCGAACGCCGCAGCACCCTCTGCGGAGTTAGCTCAACATCCGGCCGATGGCCCACTATACCCTTGAGGAACCTATCTTGATATGTGTTCCTACTCAGTCCGCTCTCAGTCCGCTTTTGTCTAACGCATGGAAGCGAAAGGCGCCAGGACGTGCATTCCAATCGGGCCAACCTCGCTGCAGAATTAGCCGCTTGCAGAGCCCCAAAGGGCGGTTTCAATGCAGCGCAATGAGATTTCAGCGACGCGCCGCAACTCTGCCCTCGTTGCCCCGTTGGCGGCTTGAACGCCAAGGCCTGCCATGACCGATGAGAGGTAGCGGGCAAAGTCTGCAGGCTGGATTTCTGCAGGGAGTTCGCTTTCAGACTGCGCCTGTTGAAGACGCTTCTTCAAAGCACCTTCACCGCTCTTTCTCCAATCGATCATCGAAAGCTTTACATGTTCTGAATCCGTGCCACATGCCAGCGCCCCTTGGATTAGAAGGCAGCCGCGAGGATTGTCAGGGATCGAGAGGAATTCCGCAGTTCCACGGATCAGCCCGCCTACGACATCCCGCAGCGAGGGCTGAGCCAGAGCCTGGCTGATATAGGTCATCCGCCCCGCGCGGTAGCGCTCCATGACCCTGCGAAAGATCGTTTCCTTGTCGCCAAAAGCCGCGTACATGCTGGAACGGTTGATTCCCATGGCTTCGGTCAGGTCGGCTATGGTCGCGCCTTCGTAGCTCTTCTCCCAGAAGACCCGCATCGCAGCTTCGAGCGCGGCGTCTTCATCAAACCCGCGAGGACGCCCCATCTTTACGTCCACTGCCGTCGAAGTGTTCATACACGATTTGACGCACTTCTGGACCGAAAGGTTGAAAAATATGCGACCATTTTCGCGTCGCGCACATCTGAAACGATAGGTCCAGAAGCCCGGACACTTCGAATCGTAAAAGGGAGATCAAATCATGCCCGCATTACAGGGAAAAATCGCCGTCGTCACTGGGGGTAGCAGCGGTATCGGACTTGCTACTGCTAAGCGCTTTGTGAAAGAGGGAGCCTACGTGTTCATCACGGGCCGCCGGCAGACGGAACTGGACAAGGCCGTGGCCGAAATCGGCAGCAATGTGACTGCCGTCCAAGGGGACGTTTCCAATCTAGATGACCTGGACCGGTTGTACAAGGAAGTGGCTGCCAAGAAAGGCAAGCTCGACGTACTATTTGCGAATGCGGGCATCGTGGAGCCGACACCAACCGCAGCAGTGAGCCCGGAGCACTACGACAAGACTTTCGACGTCAACGCGCGCGGGGTTTTCTTTGCCGTGCAAAAGGCCCTGCCCCTGATGAAAGACGGCGGATCGATCATCCTGACCGGCTCGGGGGTCTGGCAGAAAGGCATTCCGATCTATGCGACCTACGGAGCTACCAAGGCGGCTCTGCGCTCGTTTGTGCGCACTTGGACGGCCGACTTGTCAGGCAAAGGAATCCGCGCGAATGTGATCAGCCCTGGCCCCGTCGAAACACCTATTCTCAAAGGTCAGTTTGGCGAGAACACCGATGCGATGAAGGAACGGTTCAAGACGATGGTTCCGATGGGGCGTATCGGGAAGCCTGAGGAGATTGCTTCCGCAGCGGTGTTCCTGGCTTCGGACGAGAGCAGCTACATTACTGGAATCGATTTGCCGGTCGACGGCGGCCTTGTGGCCGTATAAAGCAATTCTTCTACCGCTGAACCTCAACCCGACTTTCGCGCGACGCTATTGCGCCGCGCGAGGCGGATGCCGGTGGCCGTTTCTGCAACGTCTTCAAGTTTCGAGATGGACGAATATCGAGCCTGCACATCTATCTTGATCCCGACTATACAGGCGAGGATGAGGCACGGTTTCGATGGGGTAAGGACCGTCAGGGGTAAAAGCGATGACCATCCGTCAGGTGGTTTTTCTTCCAAGAGGAAAAGGATCAGCTGGCCCTTGGCACCTTGAACCGATATTTGTTGATTTTGAAACGCTTGATTTTCGAATCGAGCGTTCGCGCGGGAAGCCCAAGTTTCGTGGCTGCGCCCGATGAGCCCGAGACCTGTCCATAACATTCCTCTAGTGCGGTTTCGATCATTTCCTTCTCCTGCCGTACGAGGACACGATTTAGTGTATTCACTGGGCTACGGGCAACCGGGAGTTCGCGCCGAAGCCAAGTCTCGTCCACGGAAAAGGTCTCGCCATCGCACAGAATGACGGCGCGCTCAATTACGTTCTGAAGTTCACGAATATTCCCAGGCCAGTCGTATGCCTGCAATAATCCAAGACTCTTCTTGTCTATCGTTCTGAATTTCTTACCAGCTTTCTTGCCGAAGCGGTCAATGAAGTACTCCACTAGCGATGGAATGTCAGCTACACGTTCGCGTAACGGCGGCACATCCACGGGGACGACATTCAGTCTGTATAAAAGGTCTTCGCGGAATTTGCCATCGGCGACGAGCGTGTTCAAATCACGATGGGTGGCTGCTATTCCCGTTGCGTACCAGCGAGTCACTTGCCCCTGGTCATTTCGGAGGGCACGAAGTTTTTCTGCGGAGACCTTTCGGAGCAGGAGCAGCAACTCGTTTGGGCGACTCAGGGTGTTCCGAAGCCTGCCTGTTCGGGGCAAAAGCCGGGGGCACTGCCTGGAAATCTAAGCCCACTTGGTACATTGTCGGTAAGAAGGACCACACAGTTCATCCCGATCTGGAGCGTGCTATGGCCAAGCGCATGGGCGCCACCGTCTACGAGCTCGACAGCAGCCATGTGCCGATGCTCTCCGAACCGGAACGCGTCCTCGACGTCATCCGTGCCGCTGCAAAGGCCGTTCAAGCTACGGCAGCAGCCTAAAAACCCCTCGGGCATCGAATATTGCCCGGAGCAATTCCCGGTAACCGTTCGGTTAGGTTGGTGTCACTTGAGGACATCGAGTCCGGCTGAACGGTTACAGCATTGGGGCCGTGCTTTTTTGCCCATCGGGGTAAGCCAGGAAGGAGAACCGGGTGGACCTTGGAAGAAGGGCCGGAAACTCTAGTTGTTTTTTTCCCGGGTGTTCTTTTGCTCATTGCTATATGAGCTTTGCTTTATCGGCGTGCAGTTTACTTAGTTAGAACGCCTGCCTGTCACGCAGGAGGCGGCGGTGTTGAGTCCCGTCGCTCGCGCCAATTGTTCGATCTGAACGCCTATAGTCTTCTGTTAACGCGTCGCATCATCATTGCTTCCGGTATGCGGCGTGGTGTAGCGTCGATTTACTGTGGTTCAGATCGCGGCTCTGTCGTGGTGACCCTTGTTGCTAGCGGTGCTTATCTGGAGGCCTGAGGTTGGGTGGCGATGCCACGAATGCAGCGTAAATTGGCATGGGAGCCGGAAAGCGGCTCCCATGCCATCACTACAGACAAATGTATTTCATATCTATCTTTCGCGAGGATTTCTCGTTAGAGTTTCATTCCCTCGCAACCCGAGAATTCAACCGAGAGGGCGTAGAGCGAGTCCTGGGCCGAGTATCGAGGCATGTCCCGGACCAACTCGCGGATCTGCGATGTAACACAAGTGCATCCCTCGCCTTGACGCCCTTGTTAGCTCGCTTTCTCCTCTTCGGCGCGTCTTCGGGCGGCTTCGTTAGGGTCGCTTATGATGTCAACCCACTTCGGGTCTGGCGAAGGCTCGGCGTCGTAGTTGTCGTGCCAGTTCCACCACTTGTATGGTGGGGTCTGGGGGTAGCCTTCTGGTGAGTCCTCCCAAGTCTCCTGGCGTCCGAGCGCTGTCATATCAAGGTAGTTCCAGATGGTCCCCATTGCCTCGTCGCCGCGACCGCTAATGAAGTACGTGCGGAACACTTTATTGCCCTCGCGGATGAATGCATTGTGGCCGTGCCATTCATCAACGCCGAAGTCCTTGTCGAAGCTGTCGGTCATGGTGTACCAGGGCATCTCCCAGCCCATACGGGCCTTGAGGCGGGCGATCTCCGCCTGCGGCGCGCGTGAGGCGTAGACGAGTGTGGTATCGCGGGCGTTGAGATGGGCCGGGTGGGAGACTTGATCGGCGCCCAGGGAGCAGCCGCGGCAGGCGTGCTCGGGCCAGCCAAACACTCCGGGCTCGAAGAAGGCGCGATAGAGGATCAACTGACGGCGGCCCTCGAACAAATCGAGTAGGCTAGCCTTGCCCTTGGGCCCGTCGAATTCGTATTTCTTCTCTACAGCCATCCATGGCATGCGCCGGCGTTCGGCGGCCAGCGCGTCACGAGAGCGGGTCAAGGCCTTCTCCTTCACGAGGAGCTTCTGCCGCGCCGTCTCCCACTCCTGCGGCGACACGATCGCGGGCGTTTTCATGGCGAGATGCGCTTTCCCGGGTTGCTTGTCTTTGTCTCTGTCTTTGCTTGTTGCCATCTTATTTCTCCTTTCGCCCTGTGTTTTCTGAAAATAGGCTGAAACGATTCGTTCCGAAAATTTCTTGCTTGCCGATGCTCACCGGAGTTCATCAATTCGGATGCGGCGGTTCGTCGACCTTTTCATTTCTCGTTGTATTTGGATTCGGGGTATTTGGATTCGGGACGCTTTCTTCTGTTCCGTTCTTTTTTGCCAGTAACACAGCTAACGCCGCTTGCGCTCGTTGGCTTCAGGTCGAATTGACCATTGAGTCTCGAGTTTTCAACAGCCTCATCTCTTTGGCTGCGCGTTCCGGCCTTTTCAATCATATAAACTTGCCTTTTACCGCTAATCCAACAATATGGGTTTCCTTCAGGAGGGACAAGGTTGCCGCTGAGTCAGGATGTGCTTTGGTATAAGGACGCCATCATTTATCAGGTACATGTGCGCACGTTTTATGACAGCAACGGCGACGGCATCGGGGATTTTCAGGGGCTGGAACAGAAACTCGGATATCTGCAAGAACTCGGGGTCAACGCGATCTGGCTCATGCCGTTTTTTCCATCGCCGCTGCGCGATGATGGCTACGACATTGCCGATTACGACACGGTTCATTCCAGCTACGGAACGCTGGAAGATTTCCGAAAAGTCCTGGAGTCCGCCCACAACCGTGGGATTCGAATCATCATTGAAATGGTTTTGAACCACACCTCCGATCAGCATCCATGGTTTCAGGAGTCGCGCAGTTCGCGGGATAATCCGCGGCGCGACTGGTATGTGTGGAGCGATACAGACGAAGGCTATAAAGGAACGCGCATTATTTTTCTGGATACGGAAAAATCCAACTGGGCCTGGGATCCGATTTCAAAGGCCTATTATTGGCACCGGTTCTTCAGTCACCAACCGGATCTGAACTATGACAATCCGGCGGTCCGCGAACAGATGTGGAAGGTCATGAGTTTCTGGCTGGAAATGGGGGTCGACGGATTTCGACTGGATGCGGTGCCGTACCTGCTGGAGCGCGAGGGCACCAATTGTGAAAACCTGCCCGAGACGCACGCCGTTTTAAAGGAGTTTCGGCGCAGACTGGATGAGGAATTTCCCGGCAGAATGCTTCTGGCGGAGGCGAATCAGTGGCCCGCGGATCTCCGACCTTATTTCGGCGACGGCGATGAATTCCACATGGCATTTCATTTTCCTCTGATGCCCCGAATGTTCATGGGATTGAAGCTGGAGGATCGCAAGCCCATTACCGAGATATTGCAGCAGACTCCGGAGATTCCTCCCGCCTGCCAGTGGTCGCTATTCTTGCGCAACCATGACGAACTGACGCTGGAAATGGTCACCGACATGGAGCGGGATTATATGTATGACTCCTACGCCGAAAATAAGACGATGCGGCTGAACCTGGGCATCCGGCGGAGGCTCGCGCCGCTGCTCGACAATGACCGCAGGCGTATCGAGTTGATGAACGGGTTGCTGATGTCCTTACCCGGAACTCCGATCATCTATTACGGCGACGAGATTGGAATGGGAGATAACATTAATCTTGGCGATCGGAATGGAGTACGAACCCCAATGCAGTGGAGCGGAGGCTGGAACGCTGGTTTTTCCACGGCGGAGCCGGATCGCTTGTATGCTCCGCTGATACAGAATCCGGTCTATGGTTATCCGGCGGTGAATGTGTTGTCGCAACTGGGAAGTGAGCACTCCCTGCTACGCTGGATGCAGAGGATTATAGCGGTGCGCGCATCGAGTTCGGTATTCGGAAGAGGATCGATTGAATTTCTTCGTCCCGCCAACCATCGAATACTCGCCTACGTTCGTCGCCTTGGAAATGAAGCGATGCTGGCGGTCAATAATCTGTCGGGAGCGGCACAAGCCGTCGAACTCGACTTAAAAAAATATAAGGGAAATATTCTGATCGAGATGTCCGGGAAAAATATGTTTCCACGGGTGGGCGATCAGCCTTATCTGTTAACTCTGGGCCCGTACCAGTTTTTCTGGTTCCGGCTACGGCGAATTTGATTGATCGCGGATCGTGGAGATGATGTCTCATAACGCCCTGGCATTGCCGCCACTTCGCTCGGAGATAAAATTGGCCGAAGAAACTTTTTTAACGGATGATTTTCTTCGCCAGTTGATTAACGTGGGCGAAGTAGACGTTCTGGTGGGCTTGGCCACGCACAATAACGCCAAGACTATCGGCGCCATCGTCCAATCCATTCAGAGTTGCATCCTGCGCTCCTATTCACGGGACCGGGTGGTCATTATTAATGCGGATGGCGGTTCGCGCGACGGCACTCCGGAATTGGTTACCGGCATCTCGATCGATGACGTTCGTCCCGTCGCCAATCTTCATTCGCTCCGCACCCTGCACTCGATCAGTACGCAATACGCCAGCAGTCCGTCGAACACGGTTGCATTGCGGACCATTCTTGCCGCCGCCGAACTACTCCGCGCCAAAGGCTGTGCGGTGATGTCTCCTGAGTCTCCTAGCACTGACGCTGAATGGATCTCAAATCTTTTGCACCCGGTTCGTTACGACGGCTTCGATCTGGTTACACCCACCTATTGCCGGCACAAGTTTGAAGGACTGCTGATCACCAATTTGATTTATCCAATGACGCGAGCGCTGTATGGACTCCGCATTCGCGAACCCTATATGCAGGACTTCGGATTCTCTGGCCGCCTGGGCAGTGAATTCCTTGCGCAGAATGCATGGGCGGATGGGAGCGGCGACGACGGCATCGAACTCCGCTTAACACTGGCCGCACTTACAGGACAGCGGCGCATTTGCCAGTCGTTCCTGGGACAAAAAGAGCATATCGAGCGTCGTTCCGCCGATCTGGTTCCAGCATTGAGACAAACGGTGGGGCCGATGTTCTCCACCATGGAATCAACTTTTTCGACGTGGAGTTCTGTTACAGGCTCGCAACCGGTGCCCACTTTCGGGCCGGACCATGAAGTGTCGCTGGGACCTCTGCGAGTGAATCGCAAGCGGCTGCGGCAGATGTTTTCAACCGGAGTCGCCGAACTGGAAGCTGTATTTCATTCCATTCTGTCTGCGTCTACGCTCGCGGAACTGCAGGGAATCGCTCGCCTGGAAGAGGAAGATTTCTCCTATTCCGCGGAATTATGGGTAAGAACGGTCTACGAATTTGCCGCTTCCTACAAGAAATCCGTGATCAACCGCGATCACATCATTCAGGCTCTGGCGCCGCTGTTTCGCGGGAGAGTTTTGACCTTCCTGCTGGAAAATCGCAATGGCACGGCGGAAGACGTCGAAAATAATATCGAAGGCTTGTGCCTGGAGTTCGAGCGATTGAAACCTTATCTTCTGCAAATGTGGGATACGAGAGAGTGAGGCAAGTATGAAAGAAATGATCATTAGTGAACTCAGTCAGGCGCTGCACGAACTGGCCAGAGGATTCGCCCACTATCTTCCTCGTCTCATCGTAATGCTGATCCTTGCCTTCGCGGGATGGGCGATTGCCTATGTCGTAAAGGTGATTCTGCGCAGCCTGCTACGCCTTCTTCGATTCGATAAGCTGTCGGAAAATACGGGCGCTTCGCAACTGCTGAACAAAGCCGCTTTGCCTTCGGCTTCAGAGGTACTGAGCCGGTTTGTATTCTGGCTGGTATGGCTGGGCTTCATTCTGGTTGGTGTGAGTGTGCTGGGAATCCTGGGACTGCAGGAGCAAGTCGCGAAGTTTTTCTTTTTCCTCCCACGATTATTCGCCGCATTGTTCATCCTGTTTTTTGGATTGCTGGCAGCCGGCTTCTTCTCTCGCGCCGCATTGCTGGCCGCCGTGAATGCGAATGTTCCTTCCCCGCGCGTTCTGAGCTTTGCCGTGCGCAGCATCATTATTGTTTTCGTATTGTCGATTGTTTTTGAAGAACTGGGTTTGGCAGAGCAGACGATGCTGGTCGCCTTTGGCATCGTATTCGGAGCGCTGATGCTGGGACTGGCAATTGCTTTCGGACTTGGCGGCAGAGATTTGGCTCAAGGTTTTCTAGAGAGAAGGTTCCTGCGTCCGAAGAAGGAAGAGGGCGAAGATGAGCTATCGCCGCTGTAGATCGGCGAGAGCATTGCTGTTAGCGATCATAGGTGACTGTCAACTCCCGCAACCGAGCAGTGATATCAGCCGTGAGTGCGTCTGACTTGTAGCGCCACTTCCAGTTTCCGCTCACCGTGCCAGGCAAATTCATTCGCGCTTCACTACCCAGACCTAACACATCCTGCAACGGCACGACGGCGATCTTCGCCACGGATGCGTGGACTGCGCGAATCAGTGACCAATTGATGGACTCATCGTCTTTGAACCCCAAGTAGGCTCGCGCAAAAGCGCGTTCTTTGCGGATGTCTTCCGGTGTGCGCGTGCTCTCGCCGACGCCAGAGCTATTCCACCAGCCCACAGTGGTGTCATTGTCGTGGCCGCCGGTGTATGCTGCCAGTTCGCGAGAATAGTTGTGCGGACGAAAGCTGGGACCCTGGGGATCGTTGCCAAATGCAAATTGCAGCAGGCTCATGCCGGGGAAACCGAATTCCTCCCGCATCGCTTCCACCTCGGGAGTAATCACTCCCAGGTTTTCGGCAACGAATGGCAACACTCCTAATGCGGCCTTTACGGTGCGGAAAAACTCCGCGCCCGGACCCTTCACCCACTTCCCTTCTTGCGCCGTCGATGCAGTGGCTGGGACTTCCCAGAAGGCCTCGAAGCCGCGAAAGTGATCGAGGCGCACATAGTCGAATAGTTTAAGGGACGCACGAAAACGATCAATCCACCAGCGGTGACCGGAGGCAGCCGATACCTCCCAGCGATACAGAGGATTTCCCCAGAGCTGACCGGTGGCGCTGAAATAATCAGGAGGAACGCCTGCGATTGCGGTGGGCCGGGAACGCGCATCCAGGCGAAATAATTCCGGATGCGACCAGACATCGGCGCTATCGTGCGCCACGTAGATGGGAATATCGCCCATGATGCGAATACCGCGGCTCTGGCAGTGGAGTTTGAGCTTCTGCCATTGTCGGGAAAACTCGAACTGAGCGAACTTGTGGACGCTTATTTCCGGCGCTAATTTCTGCCGCCATTCTTCCAGAATCGAGGGGTCTCTGCGGCGTATTCCATCGTCCCAGTCGGACCAGACGGCATTGTTGTGGACGGCTTTACATGCCATGAAAAGCGAATAGTCGTCGAGCCAATCGGAATTATCAATGCAGAAAGAATCGAATGCGGCGAGATCCGCGCGTCCGCCATCGACCAAGAATCTGCGGGCGGCTTGACTAAGTAAACGCTGTTTAACATCGATGACAGCACCGTAATCAACGTTGTCACTGGGAAGAGACGATGCGACCGCTAGTTCCTGCGGCGATAGCAGTCCTTGCGCCCGCAGTGCGTGGAGATCGATCAGTAGGGGATTGCCGGCGAATGCAGAAAACAATTGATAGGGCGAGTCGCCGTATCCAGTGGGACCGAGCGGCAGCACTTGCCAGATCTTCTGCCGGGACTCGGTTAAAAACTCGACAAACGCATAGGCCGAGGCTCCCAGATCGCCAATTCCATGGCCGCCGGGCAACGAAGTTACATGCAATAAAATCCCACTGCTGCGCAGAAAGATCGAAGGGTTCACGGTATGCTTTTGACTATCAAGACGGTCAGAGGGTTGCGGCACCGGCAAAAATCTGCGACTTGCGAGAGCTTCTTAAGCTGATGTGGATTCCGCTGTGGTCGGGTTGACTTGTGACTCGTACTGGAAGCATCGCTTCCGTGGAGCCGACCATTTCAGGAATCAGAACATTTCCTCCCGCCGCGGGAATCAGAATCGGCAGAACATACCATTCTTCTTGACCCCATCTTCGCCATCCAGTTAGCGTTTGAGAGTGAGTTGCGCAACTAAGTTTCGCAACTCGGACAAGTCTACTCCCAAGTTAATTTGCTTCTAGATGAGTGGGGGTAGATGCTGGGCGAGTGAGGCGGGCGGGAAGAAATCTAACGAGGAATTAAGCGGGGGGCTGGTTAGCAGATGGGAAGTGCAGTTTCAGCGTTTTCGGGAACGGACGCAGCGGTATTTTTGCTGGCTGAAAACCGGCTGCTGCGCGAAGCTTTGTTGCGCATTCTGTCGAAAAAAGAGGATATCCACGTAGTGGGGGAAGGGTCGTTCGGGCCAGAGGTATTGGGACAGATTGCGGCGGCTCGGGCTGACGTGGTGGTGCTCGATTCAGTCTCTCCCGTCCTGGCGGAGCCGGGGATCATGCACCAGTTTCATCAACTGAATCCCGCTATCCGGGTGGTGATGGTGGGGATGGAAGCCGATGAGGGTATTTTCCTGCGCGTAGTACAGGCGGGGGTTTTGGGGTATGTGCTCAAGGACGCTTCCGCAGTGGAAGTTTCACGCACTATTCGGGCGGTTGCCGCGGGTGATGCGGTTTGTCCGCCTGTGCTTTCTTCCGCGTTATTTCACTGGGTGGCAAGGCATAGGCCGGCGATTCCCAGCTTGCATCTCAGGAATAGCCTTGGCCTCAGCCGCCGGGAGCAACAACTTGTGGGGCTGATCCAGCAGGGGCTCACCAACAAGGAAATGGCCAGCCGGCTGAATCTTTCTGAACAGACAGTAAAAAATCATGTGCACCGCATTCTAAAAAAACTGCGCGCGCCGGATCGGCTTTCGATCGCGGAACTGTGCCGCAACGAGGGTCTAAGTGTTTTGAGCTCCGGCAGCAGCGGCGCCTAGCTTTCCCGGTTCGCGACCAGCAAAAATGCATTCCAGATGGTGCGCAGAAATTGATTGGAAGTCGCGCACCACGTGAATCGCGCCCGCGCCGAACAGGCTTTCGCGGGTCTCATGCAACGCAACTCCAATGCATCGCAGTCCTGCGCCTGCGGCGGAGCGGACGCCTGAGATGGCATCTTCTACTGCCAGCAAGCTCGCGGGTTCGATTGCTATGCGGGTGCAGGCCAATCGGTAAATGGCGGCGTCGGGTTTGCCCAAAACTACGTCTTCCCCCGCCACGATGACCGGAAAGCAGTCGATTAATCCCAGTTCGGTCAACGTTGCAACGGCTCGCTTGCGGCTGGCGCAGGTGGCGACAGCCAGAGCAGTGCCATTGCGACGCAGCTCGCGCACCATCGGCACAACACCTGGAACCGGGGACGCCTCCAGCCGCATTTCCCTAAAGATACTGTCTTTCTGTCGACCCAATTCCTCAAGTTCCGAATCAGAGCAGTTGCCGAGAAAATGTCGCAGGATATCGCTGCGCTTGCGGCCATCCAAAATAAAATTTAGCTCCGGCTCGGATACTTCCTGTCCCAGCGTCTGGAAAAACTGATGCCACGCCGTGCGATGCACCGCATGGCTATCCACCAGAACGCCATCCATATCGAAGATGACTCCGCGCAGCGGCCACGGTTTCACGATGATCCTCCAGACAGCTTTCGAGGTTGAGGAACAGAGAGCGCGCCTGGCCACGGAGTGGAGATTGCCTCGCGGGTTTGCACGGAGAGGACATCCAGGCCGGGCCAGGTATTCTGAGCTTTTCGATAGTTCGGCATAATGCCAATATCGAGCAGGTATTCGTGGATGTGGTAAGCCTGTAACTGGCCCAGCAGGCAGGGCAGGACATCAAAAGCAATATCGGCTGGAGTGCCGGGTGGAATGAAATCCAGGAAGCGCGGCCCGGCCAGCAGGAGTCCGGAGAAGACCCAGTTGCTGCGTGGATTTTTCGGCTTTTCTTCGAAACCTGTGATGATTCCCGCGCTGTCGGTGAGCGCAACCCCGCAGCGTGAAGGGTCGGGCACCTGGTAGAGACCGACGGTAGCGACGGCGCCGTGGAAGAAGTGGTACTCGGTCATGCGCCGCAGGTCCGTGGTCGTGAGAACGTCGGCATAAAGAATCCAGAACGCAGGATCGGAAGCGATCCAGCTTTGATTGGCGGCGATGGTTCCCGCCGAGCCAAGCAACTGCTCTTCGTGGACGACCCGAACCATGACGGGAGACGATTTTCCGGTGAGATGTTTTTCGACCACTTGCCCATGAGCATGCAGGTTGATGAGAACTTCAGTGATGCCGGAACGCGCGCAGAGCTCGAGCCAGATATCGAGAAGGGGGTTGCCCTGAATCGGCAGCAGACACTTGGGCACAGAATCGGTAAGAGGACGCAAACGGGTTCCGTATCCGCCCGCCAGCAAAAAAGCTTTCAATGGGACTCCTGGCGATCACGATACCGGTTGGCGATCAAACCGAGGCCGCCGATGTGCAGGGCAGAAATGTCCATCGCGTTCCGGCGTGCTCGTCGTGATCGATAAAAGGATCGTTCACAATCACCTGCGCCCCTTGGGTGTCAAATGCAAAAGCCATCTCCTGCAAACCTTCTTCCTGCAGCGCCAAGCGCACGGCCGCCTGGGATGCGGGTTCAGTGTAGAGGAGGAGAAATCCCCCGCCGCCGGCGCCGGTGATCTTCCCGCCTACAGCACCGTGTTCGCGGGCCAAAGCGTAGAAGTGGTCGATGCGGGGATTCGAAATGCGTTGGGAGACGCGCTTCTTGGCCTGCCAGGCATCATCGAGCAAATGTCCAAAGTGTTCCAGGTTGCCGCACAAGAGAGCCTCTTTCATGAGGGCTCCAGCCTCTTTCACCTGATGCAGAGCTTCCACCGCGGGTCCGGCAGGCAGTCGCGTGGATTCTTCCTGGTCGGCCAGGATGTCCCATGAGTGGTGGGCGGCTCCGGTAAAGAACAGCATGAGGTTTGCCTGCAGTGCGGAAAGGATGCCGGGATCGAGTTGTAGAGCTTCGACCTGAGTGGCTCCATCTGGATTAAAGCGGATGTAATTTAACCCCCCGAAGGCTGCAGCATATTCGTCTTGCTTACCGACATGCCGTTTCAAACCGAAGCGGGTGATGCGGTAGGCGCGCTC
>JBAVQD010000079.1:0-27266 GCA_049693675.1 Candidatus Sulfotelmatobacter sp.
GGTCCGAAGAAGAAGAGCAGCACGAAGCCGCCGATGTAGTAGGGCACGCTCTGGTGAAAATTGCAGCCGATGAATCGCGAAGCCAAGCCGAACAAGCCCAGCAGGTCGCACAAAATATAAGTGACAACATAGCCGTTCTTCCAATGATCCAAAATGATTGGATCGTCGGGATGCGCCGCCAGGCTGGGCTCAAAGCGCAACACCAGAGTGCGCCGGATGACAAAAATCACGCCCACAATCGCCACGCCGGCGGTAGTAAAAATGTAGCTCAGCGATGGATCGGGAACGGCGGCCCGCCAGCGCGGAACTTCGCCAACGCCAGCATAAACAAGAATGCTGGCCAACATTCCCCACTGCATCGCCTGCAGTGTCTTTAGAGTCCCTCTCATGAACAGCCGTCCAGCGTTGAAACATTCTCCCGCAATTTCCGCGACGTCGGGATAAATTTATTGCTCCGCATCCCTTCAGGCACTATTCGGCGCGCCTGTCAGCGACCCGGTTCAACGCCGTTGCTCACTTCCATGCAGTCCCGGTCGAATCCGAAAAAATATCTGGAACGAGACGGGAAAGCTTCCGTACGCCGCATCCAGTACAGCAGGCTTTGAGTAAGTGGTTACATCCGCGCCGGCACCTAGCTGCCACGCGCGATTCTGCACCAGATCGCGGGTCCCTCCGAAAGTGTAGCCGCCAATGCGGTAAGGCGGGTGCACCGCTGCCTGGGGAAACAATTCGTCTTTATCAACCAGTTCCAGCCGGGTAAACGCATAATTGCGCCGCCGGAAATTCAGCGTGGATTCCAGCAGATACCCGTTCAGATTGGTTCCTGGGCCAATCTGGTGCACCCGGCCCCAGACAAGCGAACTTGCCCAATTGCCCCACCCCAGGGGACGGTTGTATTCGATGGAAGCGGTCTGCCCCCACTGGTTCCAGGGTTCGAGCGCCTCCGGATGGTCAAGATGCCCAATGCTGTATTGCGCGGTCCAGTTTCGATCCGGGGCAATACTGCCGCGCATTGACCAGGAATCCAGCGCCGCCGGCTGGATACTCCAGCGTTCTTCGTTCGGTTCGTGTCCGTTAAACGCCGAGCCTTCCAGCTTGACCCGATCGATCACAAATCCGGTGGTGACAACGCCAAAGCTGATGTGAGTGGAATCCTGCAGATGATGGCCGACTGGAACCAGGGGCAGTTCCGAAGCGGACGCGCGATGCATGAAACTAACCGGACCTAAGGCGGGTTCGGCTGCCGGCCCTCCATACAATTCCCAGGAGATTCTTTCCGAGAGCGGCAGCGTGTACAACCCAGACAGTTCCGAGAAAACATTATGAGGATGCTGGTGATCGACTAGCGCCTCGCCATGATAAGTCTCTTCGGTTTAAAACAACTCGGGAAATCCGGGATGCGGCGAGGTCAGCGATTCGGCCGAGAACATCTGCCGCAACAGAAGCGTTCCCCGGCCCAGCTTGTGCTGCTCCATCAGCATTCCCCAATTGACCGACTCAGCTTTGCCCTCGCCGCGCGGTCCGCCGCCCTGCTGGTTGTAGTCGGTAAAGATATCGCCATGCGCCATCAGCTCCCACCCTGCTCGCATCCGCATCCACGCGTGTTCCGGCACCGATGCCGGCTCCCACGCCGTTTCCCGATCCCTGATGAGGAGACGGAAGCTGCGACACTTCCATGTGCTCCATCGGAGTGTTCATTCCGCTCATGGAAGCGTCCTGCGCGTACAGCGGGGCAAGACTGATCGCAAAACCAAATAAACTTCCCGCAATTGCAAACCAGACCGCTCGCGCCACAAAAACCTCCCATCGCAATAGCAAGACCAAGAAAATACAGCGATGCAGCATGCGCGGGACGCATGCCAGCAAGGAATCAGCGGGGAGTGTGATCTAGATTCTTAGAGCAGTAACGGTGGTAGGGCCACCGGAAGAAGCAAACGCGGGAAGCAAGTCGAAAGACCTTTGCTTAGAGGAAGAGGCAAACGACCGATCGGTGCCCCGGTCGGCCTCAACTGCGTGCGGCGATAGCCGCGGCGAAAAAACAGCAATCGGCAGCGCGCCTGCTGGAGAGTTTATGCAGCACAGCATGTGATGCGAGCGCGATTTGGGTGGCACCGGATCGGGATGACATCCCCTATGCCGCGAACCTGCAGAGGATGAATGAATCGGAGCGGAAAACAGGCACGTAGCTCCCGAACTTGCGGAAAGGACCGCGCCCAGCAATGCCACCGTTACGATCAGAAGAGCAGCAATTCTAGGCAGACTTCGGATCATATCTAGGTCCCTGTTATTTTCACGCGCAGCTCTTCCGGCAGCCGCTCCCGGATCTCTGGTGGGAGACGATCATGAACCCGGCGCGCGCCTTGCTTCGCCGCATCCAGCACGGTTACGGGAGCCGGCGTCGCCACTGCTACCACCAGCCAGATCAGCGCGGATAGGGCAAAGCCCGCCAGGGCGGCAATCTCCAGCCAGAAAGCATGCCGCGGACCAAAGTGGCGGATCACGCCGAAAGCCAGCAGAAACACCCCGCCGGATACCGAAGCCAGAGCGATCAGACCTACGTCGATCATGCGGTGGATGCGCTGGCGGCTGCGGCAGCGCTCGCACCCAGCGAAATGGCTTTCGTAGTCGGCGCACATCTCCGGTGCCAGGCCGGAAATATCGTAACGCCAGCCCGCCAGAATCTTGCCTACAATTGGATCAATGCACTGCTGACTCATAGGTAACTACGGCGACCACTACAGCTGAATGGGCGGCAAAGTCTCGGTCTGCACCGCCACCATCACGCGGTTGTGAAATAACCCGCCGCGCAGGGCCAATGCTCTTTCCGCCTCTCTCCGCGCAATTTCCGGATGATTGTTCTGCTCAGAGAGATGCGCCAGCACGACAAACGCTGCATTATTATCATAGTCGCCGGTGAAGAAATCCGCGAGTTTCTCGTTCGAGAGGTGTCCCATATTGCTGGCCACACGCTGTTTCACGCTCCACGGATAGGGCCCTCCGCGCAGCATTTCCACGTCGTGATTGGACTCCATGATCAGCACATCGGAGCCGCGCAGGTGGTCGCGAACGTTGGCCGGCAAATAACCGAGATCAGTCGCCACGCTCACCTTCGTACCCTCTACGCGAAAGGTAAAACCCACGGGATCGGCGGCATCGTGCGGGATGGTGAATGGTTTCACCTCAATATCGCCCACTTGAAAGCGGTGGCCAGATTCAAAGCGCTCGAGTTTTTCCAGTTGCGGCCGCTCGCCGTTTTCGTTGCGCAGTGCCCGCGCCCACGCGGCGTGCGTTGCCCCGGTCATGAAAACCGGAATGCGCAACTTCTTCGCCAGCATCGCCAGCCCATAAACATGATCGGAGTGTTCGTGCGTAATCAGGATCGCCGAAAGCGATCGCGGATCTTCCCCCAGCGCCTTCATGCGCTTGAACGTCTCCCGGCAGGAGATGCCTGCATCCACCAGTATCCTGGTCCGCGTGCTGGCCACGAACGCGCAATTCCCCCGGCTCCCGCTGGCCAGCATCGACACCGTTACACACATGCACGAAGCATACGCGTCCCCCCTGTGGAATTGGGAGTAACTTTTTCGCTATCCAATACCTTTGCCTACCGGCATCCGGTTCTCGGCGTCCGCTTTCCGCTTTCGGTAAGCGAATCTGGATTGGAAACCGCGACCCCGGCCGGCTCTATTTCCCTTGGCGCAGGTTATCGATCGCGCGCCGCATCACCGCGCCCCCGTATGCCCCAGCCATTCCCGGCAAGGCCGTAAGAAAGGATCCAAACACCTGCCCGCGCGTCGGCTTCACAGTCATAATCACATACGCCGCAAGCTCGGTCAGGGGAATAAAAACCGCCACCACAACCACCCACCGCCACGGCCATCGCGGCCGCAGCAGACCTAGCAGCATGCACGCCATCAATACCAGCAAAGCAGTGAACAGCAGGTCATTCACCAACACATCCACCCACCCTGTGCCGATGCCGGCGAGCGCAGCCAGAACGTAGTATGCCAGGTCGCCGCTGACTCGCCGCGAAGTTGTCTCGGTTGGCATTGATGATTGCTGATTGCTGATTGTTGATTGTTGATTGTTGATTAAAATGCTACATGGGCTTTTGATTTTCAATCAACAATCAGCAATCAACAATCATCAATACGTATAAAACCCCCGGCCACTCTTCCTACCCAGCCACCCGGCGTCCACCATCTTGATCAACAGCGGACACGGCCGGTACTTCGGATCGCCCAACCCATCCAGCATCACCCGCATAATGTCGAGGCAGACATCGAGTCCGATAAAGTCGGCGAGCGTCAAGGGTCCCATGGGATGCGCCATCCCCAACTTAAACACTTCGTCCACCGCCTCGGCCGTGGCCACACCTTCCATCACCGCATACATGGCCTCATTCAGCAACGGCATCAGCACCCGGTTCGAGACAAATCCCGGCGCGTCATTCACCTCAACCGGAGTCTTCTCCAGCTTCAGTGCCAGGTCGCGCACCGTTGCAAAACTTTCCTGCGAAGTAGCCAGCCCGCGAATTACCTCGACCAGCTTCATCACCGGTACCGGATTGAAAAAGTGCATGCCAATCACTTTGTCGGGACGTTTGGTCAGCGCCGCCAACTTGGTGATGGAAATCGACGAAGTGTTCGAGGCCAAAATCACCTCCGCCCGCGCCAACCGGTCGAGATCGCGAAAAATCTCCGTCTTGATTTCAAACTTCTCGGTCGCTGCCTCTACGATAAAGTCACATTGAGCCAGCTTTCCGCGATCGGTCACTCCCTCGATTCGTCCCAACGCGGCGTCCTTTTCGGAGGCCGTGATCTTGCTCTTCGCGACCTCACGATCAAGATTCTTCGTGATCGTCGCCATCCCGCGATCCAAAAACCGCTGCTCCACATCGCACAGCACCACGGGAAATCCGCTGCGGGCGAACACATGCGCAATGCCATTACCCATCGTCCCCGCGCCGATTACGCCGACATTTCTAATTTCCATGATCGCCTCGCATGGAGAACGTTCGAGTTTAGCATCGCGCGAATCCCACTGGTAATCTTGCAATCTTCTATAACACGAGCATACGGGTTGCCCCGGCAAGGAGGCTGAATCTCAATCTGTTCTCGCCGAATCCAACTTGCATGCGCTAATGGCGGCCTCCAGGGTGTTAAAATTATCGTTCCGCCGCCATCAAAATTCATTTCTGAGGAATCCTCATGGCAACTCTTGAAGCTCCCGTTCGGCCGCGCACGCCCACTCATCAAGGCCCGTTCATCAACGAGCCCTTTTATGATTTTCGCCAGGAAGAGAATGCCCGCAAGATGCGCGCCGCCATCGAGCGCGTCCGCGGACAACTCGGCCACGAGTATGACCTCATCATCGGCGGCCAGCGCGTCAAGACCACCGACAAAATTAACTCGCTGAATCCCTCGCGTCCATCGCAAGTGGTCGGGATCCATCAGAAGGCAGGCAAAGAGCACGTGGAGCCGGCGATGAACGCAGCGCTCAAAGCCTTCGCGTCCTGGAAAAACACTTCGATCGAAGAGCGCGCCAGCCTGCTGTTCCGAGCCGCCGACCTGATGCGCCAGCGCAAAATGGATTACATGGCCTGGCTGGTTTTTGAAGTCAGCAAGAACTGGGGCGAAGCCGACGCCGATATCTCCGAGACCATCGACTTCCTCGAGTTTTACGCCCGTGAAGCACTCCGGTTCGCAAAAGCTGAACCGCCCGTGCAGTTGCCCGGCGAGCGTGACACCCTCAGCTACATCCCGCTCGGCGTCGGCGCGGTCATTCCTCCGTGGAATTTTCCTTGCGCCATCATGGCCGGCATGACCGTCGCGTCAATCGTCAGCGGCAATACGGTGATTCTGAAGCCGTCCAGCGACTCTCCCACCATCGCCGCGAAATTCATGGAGCTGCTGGAAGAGGTTGGCCTGCCTGAAGGCGTAGTAAACTTCTGCCCCGGCGCGGGCGCGAGTTTCGGCGATGCCGTCGTCGCGCACCCTAAAACCCGCTACATCGCTTTCACCGGCTCGCGCGAAGTCGGGTTGCACATCAACAAAGTAGCCGCCACGCAAGCTCCAGGACAAATCTGGATTAAGCGCACGATCCTCGAAATGGGCGGCAAAGACGCCATCATCGTCGATGCCGATGCCGATATTGATTCCGCTGTCGAAGGCGTCGCCCAAGCCGCCTTCGGCTTTCAAGGCCAGAAATGTTCGGCCTGCTCGCGTGCTATCGTCGACGAGCGTGTCTACGACAAGTTCCTCGAGCAGCTCAAAGCCCGGGTGGAAAAAATCACCATCGGGGATCCCGCCGAAAATACCGGCATGGGAGCCGTAATCAACGAAGGTTCGATGAAGACCATCCTCGGATACATCGAGCAAGGGAAAAAAGATGGACGCCTGATCACCGGCGGCGAACGCGCCATGGAAGCCGGAGAAGGTTACTACATCCGTCCCACGGTGATCGCCGATATTCCGGCCAATTCAAAACTCGAGCAGGAGGAAATCTTCGGCCCGGTGCTGGCCGTGATCAAAGCCCGCGGCTTCGACCATGCATTGGAGATCGCGAATGACACCGAGTTCGGCCTCACCGGCGCCATCTACACCAAGTCGCGCGACAAGATCGACCGCGCCATCCGCGACTTCCAGGTCGGCAATCTCTACATCAACCGCAAATGCACCGGCGCCATGGTCGGAGCCCATCCCTTCGGCGGATTCAACATGTCGGGCACTGACTCCAAGTCTGGTGGCCCGGATTATCTCTATCTCTTCACCCAGGCAAAGTCCGTCGGGGAGAAAATCGGGTAATCCTTTTCCAGAGTATCGGCAACTCTACAAGTATTCGATGCAGGAACGTGATTGCACGGATTACTGAGTTTTTGAATAAAATTTTCGAAAGCGGATCGAAAACTGGAGTCGAAGTCACAGAAACCAGCGGGGAGGAATCGCGCCTCGTGAAAGAGGGTCAGCAGCCTACCTTGCATACGGAAGAAAAGTAAAAGGTCTTGAGAGGGATGGAACCAGTCGCGGCGTAAATGTCCATCAGGACTTTTACGCCAGGACCTGGGAAATACCGGTGCGAGGATCGAGATTTTTCAACACGCGCTAGTCGTCGACAGGCAACGGATTCCGCTCCAGAAACTGCCGCTGGTGCCAGTAGGGGTAAACCGGCGTTACTTCACTCGCAGCATCGAGCTTTGCAATTTGCTCGCGAGACAGATTCCATCCCTCCGCCGCCAAATTCTGCCGCAACTGTTCTTCGTTTCTTGCTCCCATAATTACGGTTGCAACCGAGGGCCTTTGCAGCAGCCAGTTTAGCGCGATCTGCGGCACTGTTTTTCCCCTCTCTTTCGCTACCCCATCCAGCGCATCGACCACCTTATATAAATACTCATCCTGCATCTGCGGCCCCTGTCCGGCAGTCTTATGCAGCCGGCTCTCCGCCGGCAATGCCTGTCCGCGCCGGATCTTCCCCGTCAGCCGACCCCAGCCCAGCGGACTCCACACCAGCGCGCCCACCCCCTGATCCAGCGCCAGCGGCATCAGTTCCCACTCGTACTCTCTTCCCAACAGCGAGTAATACACCTGATGCCCCACGTACCGTGTCCAGCCATATCTGTCGGCAACTGCCAAAGACTTCATCAGGTGCCAGCCGGAAAAATTCGAGCAGGCAATATATCGAACCTTCCCGCTGGTCACCAGCTGATTCAGCGTGCTCATAACTTCTTCAACCGGAGTCAGCGCGTCAAATCCGTGTAGATGATAGATATCGATGTAATCTGTCCCCAGCCGGCGCAAGCTGGCTTCACAAGCCCGAATCACGTGATACCGCGAGGACCCCACATCGTTCGGCCCCGCGCCTAGACGGAAGGTTGTTTTAGTAGAAATCAAGACATCGTCACGCCGCCCGGCAATCGCCTTCCCTAAAATCGTCTCGGAAAGCCCGTCCGAATAAACGTCGGCGGTATCAAAAAGATTGACGCCCGCTTCCAGGCAGATATCGACCAGTCGGGTCGCCTCAGCTACATCGCTCGCGCCCCACGCTTTAAAAAATTCGTTTCCACCACCAAATGTTCCCGTGCCAAAACTCAGAACCGGCACTTTCAAACCAGAGCGTCCCAGCGTCCGAAATTCCATGAGAAGTAGATGCACTGCAAATAAGAACGATGCGCTAATCAAAAACACAACGATGAAGGTCTACCCTGTGCCCCTCTGTGTCCCCGGTGTTAAAGGTTTTTTCGCCGGATCCCCCAAAGCGCCGCCAATAAAAAAGCCGCCCGCAGGCGGCTCGGGTTCAAAAGAATGTCCAAAAGCCTAAGGCATCACACCCGCCGGCGTCTGCGGAGCCGGTCCCGCCGTAGTCGCCGCCGCCGCCTCGTTCAGAATCCGGTGATGGATAGTAAACAACGCCAACTCCAGCCGGTCCGACACACCAATCTTGTCATAAACATTACGCAGATAATTCTTAATGACCTGCTCTGTCGTTCCCAACTGCGTCGCGATTTCCTTATTCTTGTACCCCTGCACAATCAGCGCCACGATGCGGAGTTCCTTCGCCGTCAAGCGGTCGCGCACGCGCAACCCGACCATATCGTTTTCAGTCAATTCGCTGGGCACCGCGACATCCTGCACCCAAGTCTCTCCGCGCGCCACTTTGCGCACGCAGTCCACCAATGCCGCGCTGGTCACGTTGCGATAGACCACGCCATGCGCCCCGTTCGCCATATGCCGCTGCGCGCTTTCGCCGGTATCGGCCAGCACCACTACGCGCGTCTTCGCCTTGTTCGCGCCCTGTACGATGGCGGCAAAATCGTTGTGAAATCCCGCTGCCACCACCAGCACTGCGGCGCGGAATTTATCCAGAGCCATGAACATCTGCTCCGGCGTTTGAGCCTGCGCGACAATGCGCATCTCGTCTTCCACCGCCAGCACTTTGGCAATGCCGGCGCGGAAGATTGCCTGGTTATCGGCCAGAATCAGTTTGAGCATGTTATCGTAGCTCCAAAGTCGTCCTAAGAATTACATCCGTGTTGCCACGGCATTGGTGATTGATGATTGTTGATTGTTGATTAAAAAATCCCATTGCCCCGTTTTTTCAATCAACAATCAGCAATCAAAAATCAACAATTTCTTCTACGAGTTCCTGACAAACTCGTAGGAGTCGATTACGCAGGCCACACCTTTGCCCTCTTCACTGGCTCCCGTCGGATCCGTGCGCACCACGCGTCCTTTGCACTGAATCACAACATTTTCCTGCCCTCCAGTAACATCCGGGGGCAGCGTGATCTCGAATTCTACCGGCGATCCAATCTCGAGCGATGCATCGGCGCGAATATAAACTCCCGCCGCGCTCAGATTTCCTGTCGTCCCCTTGGCGTCGGCGCTGGCCGCATCGCTGTGCAGTTTGATCGGCAACTCCAGCGGAAATCTTTTTCCGGTCCGTGCTTCTTCGGACACAGTGCCTCCTCTTTCGTGGTTCGATCCTTCTCTTTTTGCGAACGAGGCCAATACCATCAAAGTACGCTCCTGGCAGGCGGATCACCCACTTTACAGCTCACGGCGGTTATATCACGGATGCCAGCTCTATAAAAGCCTGATAACGAATTAGGGTAATAATTGACTTGATTCATCCATGGGGCCAAGTTCATTATGGCCCTAACGGGGGTGCGTCTTGACCCTCAGATTGTGGAGCGTTAATGAGCTAATGGAACTGATAAGTTCGCGCAAAGTCGCCATCTACCTTACCAGTTTGCAGGAACTTAAGAGTGAATGCGAAATGAAGGCGCAAGCCACAATTACGCAACGAGGGGCAAATGCGTTCCTAGGTAATCGCCAAGCACCGCCGACGGAGAAAGAGATTGATGGCATCGTAGATTCTATCCAGAAAATCGTAGAACTGTGTCGCGAGTCAGGATGGCCGCAGACTCAGATAAAAGCTGGCTTGATTGATACACACATCGAGTACAACCGTGGAATGTGCGACTGGTCCTCCCTAAGCGCGGACTTAAGAAATGTATTGGATATGCTGCTTTCGGAAATGTGGAGTGCAATATTGGTCAAGGTCCTACCCGCCTATTCTGGATATGTAAATTGTGACGATTTAATCGGCGGCGATTTTAAGATCAAATTTCCCAGTGCCGTCGAAGACATCAAGGAAGCGGGGAACTGCATTGCCGTGGATTGCGGAACAGCTGCCGTTTTTCACCTGATGCGTGCTGTGGAGTGGGGCATTCGTGCCCTTTCTGTCGAGCTAAAGGTTCTTGATGTTCCCAGAAAAAAAGCCACGGTTCCGATTGAATTCGCGGAGTGGGACAAGATTCTGGATCAACTTTACCCAGCGGTCGAAAAAAAGGTCGACGCACTTGGCCCTGGTGTCGCGAAACAGGAGACGCAGGAATTCTATTTCCCGTTATTGTTCGACATTAAGGGATTCAAGGATGCATTTCGCAATCATGTCATGCACACTCGGAAGACATACAGTCAGAAAGCGGCGGATGACGTGATGGACTACGTGAGACGATTTTTTATTCTACTCAGTACTAGGGTGTCTGAATGAATGATTCAAGCGAAGCCGCAAAGTTCGACAAGGTAGTGCGCACACTGCTTTCCGTATCGCACGAAGAAATCCAGAAACGTGATAAGGAATGGAAACGCAAACGAGCGCAGAAAAAGCGGACTAAGACTTCGTCCGCTTCCCGCGCTTCCGGCTCCAAGGCTTAGTTAACCGTGGCGCTCCTCGCCTTGCCAGTCAGTTGAGCGAAGGTGAGCCGCTTGCCGACGATCTGGGAGATGGCCATATTGAATCTGTCGGAGTCGGTAACTCTGTTTTCTTTAGTCGCACGATTGTTGTAACGAAACATTTGCTCATCGAGGTAGCGAAAGAGATGAAACGGTTCCACGGCAACGTAGGTTCCAGAAAGGCCGCGTTTCAGGAGCGACCAGAAATTCTCCATGCCATTGGTATGTACGCGGCCATTCACGTATTCGACCGCGTGGTCGATGACCTGATGCTCGTACTCGTTTTCCAATCCGCGATAACCACCGAGTTCGTCAGTAAAGAGGGCGGTTCCAGTTTCCACGTGCTTTCTGATGATCGGGTGCAAAGTGGTCTTGACCCGATCTGCGACCACTTGAGCGCGAACGCGACCACCGCGCTCCAATACTCCCATAACAATGATCTTGTCGTGGGCGGTTTGTCCCTGTCCGGTAATGCGGCGAGCCTTCACGCTCTTGTGCATATTGCGTGCTTTTCCGCCGATAAAAGTTTCGTCCGCCTCAACTTCCCCGGAGAATTTCGATCCGAGAGTTTCATCCTGCATCGCAAGACGAATGCGGTGGAGCATGAACCATGCCGACTTTTGGGTGACCTTAACATCACGCGCAATTTCGTAGCTGCTGACACCGTTCTTGCAATTAGTGACCATCCAAGTTGCGGTCATCCACTTGTCGAGAGGAATCGCGGAATCTTCCATCACGGTTCCGACCTTGATAGAGAACTGGCGCTTGGAATGATGGGTGCTGCACTGCCAGAGCCGACGTGCTGGATTGAATTTAACCTTATCAGATCCGCAAGTCGGGCAGATCACACGGCCATCGGGCCAGCGGCGAATCGCAAGGTAATCAATACAGTTATCAGGGTTCGAGAAGTAGACGATTGCTTCTTGAAGGCTCTTGGGTTCGCTGTTCATGACGTTCTCCACGATCAAAAGGTATCAAAATACCGTGGATGAGTCAAGTAAATTATTACCCGAATTAGTTAAGGGTAGAACCTAGATTCCCCCCATCCCGTGTGCGGCACAAACTCCCGTCGGCTGCCCTTTGACCCTGCATTTTGAAGCCTACATTTCTGTTACTATGCCCGCCGGGTGAACAAGAATGGCTCGACCATCGAACAATTCAGCGCTCCAATCGCTGTCCGGCAAGGTCGCCCTCGTAGCCGGAGCCACTCGCGGCGCTGGACGAGGCATCGCTATCGCCCTTGGTGAAGCAGGAGCGACTGTCTACTGTACCGGCCGCAGTTCAAGCCGCAACTCGAAGAGAAACCGGCAAAAACGTTCCCTCAAGCCCGGCCAGCGCGAAACCATCGAAGAAACGGCCGACCTGGTCACCGCCGCAGGCGGCAGCGGCATTGCCGTAAGAGTCGATCACGAAGTTCCCGCTGAAGTTAAAAAACTCGCCGCGCTCATCAAACGCCGCCACAAAGGTCTCGATATCCTGGTCAACGACGTCTGGGGCGGCGACGCCCTTACCGAATGGAGCAAGCCCTTCTGGACCGTTAATCTCGAAAACGGCCTGTGCATGCTCAAGCAGGCCATCCACTCGCACATCATTACCGCTCACTACGCCGCCCCGCTCATGCTCAGTCGTCCCGGCGGGATCATCTTCGAAATCACCGACGGCGACGCCTTCTACTACCGCGGAAACCTCTTCTATGACCTCGTAAAAATCTCCGTCATCCGCCTGGCCTTCGCCATGTCCCGCGAACTCCGCAAACGCAAAATCGCCGCCGGCGCTCTCACTCCCGGCTTCCTGCGTTCCGAAAGAGTTCTCGAACACTTCAAAGTCAGCGAAGCCAACTGGAAGGATGTCGGGAAGAAAAAGGACGCCCACAAGAATAGTCGAGATCAAAATAGTAAAGACCAGAACGACGCCCCCAGCGATTTCATGGTTTCCGAATCGCCGCGCTACATCGGCCGGGCCGTCGTTGCCCTCGCCACCGATCCCAACGTCATGAACAAGACCGGACGCGTCTACAGCTCATGGGCCCTCGCCCGCGAATACGGATTCACCGACCTCGACGGCACCCAGCCCCACTGGGGCAACTACGCCCGCAAGAAATACGGCAAATACAAAATCTGCGACGATACGTTCTACTCCTACTGGACTCCCGGTCTAATCGACTTGATCTTCCCCGACTGGTTCTAGTTTTCAGCGCATTGATATCGAAACCATCTGTCATTCCGACCGGAGCGACAGCGAGCGCAGCGGAGGAACCTGCTTTCCCTGTCAGAGCGCAGCCGTCCGCACACACCCCGGCTCGCGATACTCTGCAACCGAATCGCACGTGATACCGTCAGATGAGTATTCTTTTCTTTGTTCCCAGGAGAGCCAACGCATGCTCGGCCCATATAATTCCGCCCGCCAGCGATCAACCCGGCGCCCACTCCGTTTTGTCCGGCAAGTCCTCGTCTTAGTTCTGCTCTCGACCTCATCCCTTTTCTCCCAACCGCCGCAAAAGTCCGCGCCGGTTCCCGCGGCCAGCGCCGCCGAAGAAAAACCAGACCAGGAAAAGCTGCAGGCCAAGCCCGACGAATCCGCCGCCGCAACCGCCGCTCTCGTCCAACTCAACAACGCTCTCGAAGGTCTCGCCGCAAGAGTGTCGCCTGCCGTTGTTCAGATCCTGGTTACCGGTTATGGCCCCGCGCACGAAGAAAACCGTACCCAGACAGCTCTCATCGTCCGCCAGCAGGTCGTCGGCTCCGGGGTGATCGTCGATCCCTCCGGCTACATCATGACCAACGCCCATGTAGTCGAAGGCGCGCAAAGCATTCGCGTTGCCCTGCCGCTGCCAAACGATTCCGGCCGCGCCGTACCCGTAGGCAAACGCCACATTCTTCCAGCGAAATTAATCGGTGTTCATAAAGAAACCGATCTCGCCTTGCTCAAGATCGACGAGAGCGATCTTCCCACGCTTCCGCTTCTCACCCAGACGCGTCCCCGCGTCGGACAGCTCGTTTTCGCCATCGGCAGTCCGGAAGGCCTGCAGAACTCCGTCACCATGGGAGTCGTGAGCGCAGTTTCCCGCCAGCCCGATCCCACTAAGCCCCTCACCTACATTCAAACCGACGCTCCCATCAACCCCGGCAACAGCGGCGGCCCGCTCGTCGATATGAACGGATCCGTCGTCGGCATCAATACTTTCATTCTCTCCGAAGGCGGTGGCAGCGAGGGCCTCGGCTTCGCGATCCCCGCCCGCATCGTCGATTTCGTTTACCACAGCCTGCGCAAATACGGTCATGTGCATCGCGTCGAAATCGGCGCGGACGCGCAGGAAGTCACGCCCACCATGGCCGAAGGTCTCCATCTCGCGCAACGCTGGGGAGTCATTATCGCTGACGTCAAACCTGATGGCCCCGCCGCAACCGCCGGCCTGAAGGTTCAGGACATCGTTCTCTCCGCCGACGATCGCCGCATCGACACTATTCCCGCGCTGTCCTCAGCGCTCTATCTTCACCGCCTTGACAAAGTATTAAAGCTGGAAATTCTGCGCGGCGACGAAAGGAAAACTCTGTACGTTCCCGCCATCGAGGAGCGCGATCCCATGGATCAACTCTTCGACGCCGCCGATCCGGAAAAAAGCCTCATCTCCCACCTCGGCATTCTCGCCACCGACCTCACTTCCGATCTGCGCCGTCAGCTCGGATCTCTGCGCATTTCTTCCGGAGTAATTGTTCTCGGCCGCGCCGCCGACCTCATCACTCCCGACACCGGTTTGCAAACCGGCGACATTATCCACTCCCTCAACACCACTCCCATCACTTCTATGGAAGAACTACGCTCCGCCGTGCATAGCCTGGAATCCGGCGCCGCCGTCGTTCTGCAAGTCGAACGCAGCGACGGGCTGATCTATTTAAGTTTTGAGATGGAGTAGGAGCGAATCGCGATGGCGGTCATCGAGGATGGTGACCGGCATCCTGACGGGGAAACCGCCGCACTCGTAACCAGCGATTGTTTGCGCCCGCGCCTTCACTATGCTACCGTGCCAATGATTTCAAGATAAGCCTTCGAGATTAAGCCTGCGGGATTAGAATTTTCCTAGGAGACGCTCATGGTCGGCATCATCCTGCTCGTAATCCTCGTCCTCATCCTTGTCGTTCTAATTGCCATGTACAACAGCCTGGTGCAGCTGCGCGTGCGCACCGACTCCGCCTGGTCCGATATTGACGTGCAGCTCAAGCGCCGCCACGACCTCATCCCCAATCTCGTCGAAACCGTCAAAGGCTACGCCACGCACGAAAAAGGGACATTCGAAAACATCGCGAAGTTTCGCTCGCAAGCTATGCAGGCGACCACCCCGGAAGGCAAGGCGGTAGCCGAGAATCAGCTCACCGGGGCGCTGAAGAGCCTGTTCGCCGTCGCCGAGAATTATCCGGAACTAAAAGCCTCGGAAGAATTCACACAACTGCAAGGATCGCTAAGCCAGACAGAAGATTCGATCCAGAACTCGCGCCGCTACTACAACGCCGTGGTCCGCGATCTGAACACAAAGATCCAGTCTTTCCCTACAAACATTCTCGCCAACATGTTCGGATTCCAAGCCCGCCAGTTCTTCGAGACCACCGACGCCGACCGCGAGCCCGTCGCCGTCAAGTTCTGACCCCATGATCCGGGCCATAAATAGAGGGGCCCCGGAGGGGCAGCATGACAATAGCCCAGCGCGTTCAGCGCTGGGTGAGAGTAGAGAAGGGAACATCGTCCCGGAGGGACGACTGAAAATCTCGCGCCTACTCGTCGGTCTCGACTATCCAGCGCGAGCCATCCTGCTGCTGTGCTTCACGATTCTCGTCCTCGCCGCTCCCGCCGCAGCAAAATCCTGGCGCATCTCGAACTTTCAGGACGATATCACCGTCAACAAAGATGGTAGCGCCCTGGTCAACGAAACCATCTCGCTGGTTTTCGTCGGCGAGTGGCACGGCATTCACCGCACCATCCCGATCGAATATCCCGGACCCAACGGAACCAACTACCAGCTCTTCATCGATCTCAAGAGCGTCACCGACGAAAACGGCTCTAACCTCAAATACGATTCCTCAACCTCCGGCGTTTACCGGGATCTGAAAATCTATATTCCTGACGCCGTCGACACCACGCGCACGGTGAAGATCATTTACCGCGTGCGCAACGGCACACGCTTCTTCGATCAATACGACGAGTTTTACTGGAACGTAACCGGCAACGATTGGCCCGTGCCCATCGACCATGCCGCTGCGACCGTACATTTTCCCGATGCCGCCGCGGGATCGTTGCGTGCGCAAGCCTTCACCGGCGTCTACGGCTCGACCGAACGCGACGCAACTGCGAAAGTCGATGGCGCAACCGCCGAATTTGAAACTACCAATCCTCTGCCCATGCGCGGCGGCCTGACCATTGATGTCTATGTTCCCAAAGGAATTCTCACTCAACCCAGCTCTCTAACGAAGCTGTTCTGGTTTATCGGCGGCAATCCGATTGTGTTTCTGCCGCTGGTCACGCTCGCCGCAATGTTCGGGCTGTGGTGGCACGCCGGACGCGATCCCGATCCGGGCATGTCTGTCGCGCCCATGTACGAGCCGCCGCCAGGAATTTCACCCGCCGAAGCCGGAACCCTGCTCGACGATCACATCCATCCCCGCGACATTACATCGACCATTGTCGATCTTGCCGTCCGCGGGTTCCTCAAGATCGAAGAGACCGATGAGAAGGGTCTTCTATTTCATAACAAGGACTACATTTTTCATCTCTTGAAGAAGCGCCAGGATTGGACGGGCCTCGCACCTCACGAACAGGTCATGCTGGAAAATATTTTTGTCGGAGACGTGCCGGACACTCGACTCTCCAGCCTGAAGAACCGCTTCTACACCGCGATTCCAGTGGTCCGCACCGATATTATGTCGGCGCTGAAACAGAAAGGTATCTACACTCTCGATCCGGAATCGGCCAACGCCTATAGCATAGGAGCCGCAGTTGGCATCCTTATTCCGTTCGCCGTTTTTCAATACTTCGGCTGGGCCGATTTTCTAAGTTCAATTCCCATGCTCGTCGGATGCGTTCTGATCAGCGCCCTGGTCTGGTGGCTGTTTGCTCGCGTGATGACGGCAAAAACCTTGAAGGGCGCACGCACTCACATCGCAGTTCTCGGATTTCAGGAATTCATGAACCGCGTCGACGCCGACCGGTTGAAAGTCATGCCTCCAGACACTTTTGAAAAATTCCTTCCCTACGCAATGGCCCTCGGCGTCGAACACCACTGGGCACAGGCGTTCGCCGGCATCATAAAAACTCCACCCACGTGGTACGCTGCGCCTGCCGGCTATGCCTACGGCACAATGTTCAATCCAATTCTTTTCTCCTCCTCCATGCATGGCATGGCGACGGATATGCATCAGGTGTTTGTGTCGGCGCCGAGAGCAAGCTCCGGAGGATCGGGCTTTGGCGGAGGCGGATTCGGTGGTGGAGGCGGATTTTCTGGTGGCGGCTTTGGTGGAGGCGGAGGCGGTGCGTTCTGATCGTAAATGGTGCGGGCGTGAGCGAAGCGCGAGCCCGCAGCCGAAATCCTGAGCCGGTTTTCAGGCGAAGGATATGCAAGGCCTATGGTGCGCCCGGAGAGACTCGAACTCCCAACCCTCTGCTCCGAAGGCAGATGCTCTATCCGATTGAGCTACGGGCGCGTAGGAGTATTTTACGGCAACGCGGGCACAGACGCACGGTATCCCGCAGCGACTCAAGCCGCGTCGTTTCAAAGCAACCGCAAAAGAGTTATTGTTGTGGCGCGAAGTAGCCTTTGCGGGCGCGGACTTGCAGGTCTTTTTTGAGAGCGGAGATTTCGATAGAACGGTAGCGGCCGTCGGCATCAAAATCGGCCGGACGGTAGGAGACGACGTACTGGCTGCGCAGTTCGTCTTCGATGGCAGCGAAGGAGTGCGTGATGTCCTTCATCTTGAAGGGAAAAAAGGCGCGGCCACCGGTCGATTCGGCAAGTTGTTCGAGAACCTTATCGCCGCGTAGAATGAGCCCGCTATCGTCGGTTGAGATTGCGTAAATGATGACTTCGGCGCGTTGCGCCATCTCGATGGCTTGCGCGCGGGAGTATTCGCTTTGATTATCTTCTCCATCGCTCACGACGACGATCGCTTTGCGCGTGGGGTGGTCGGGTCGGTCTTTCAGAAACTTATCTTTGCAGGCGCGATAGATGGCATCGTAGAGCGCCGTGCCTCCACCATCCTGCAAGCGGTGAACCCCATCGGAAAGCAATTGCACGTTGTCGGTGAAATCCTGCGTGAGCTGACTTTGTTTGTTGAAGCCGACGACGAAAGCTTTGTCAAATCCGGCACGGATTGAGTGCTGCAGGAAGCTGACGGACGCATCCTGCTCGAACCCAAAACGGCTGTGCACCGATCCACTTACGTCGATGAGCAAGCCCAGGTGGAGAGGAAGATCGGTTTCGCGGCGAAAGTTGACGATGGATTGCGGCGGCTTATGATCGTCGAGAATTGAGAAATCGTTTTGATTTAAGTCACGGACAAATTTGCCGTGCTTGTCGGTGGCGATGAAAAGTACGTTGACCTCGTCCACGCGTTTGTGAATGGTAAGCATGGCGCCGGACTGAGCATCATCCGTGGTAGAGGCGGCAGCGTAAGTGCCGGCATCGGAGGCGCTGGTGGCATAGTTGCTGGCGTAAGGAACGGACTGGGCGGAGGCCGGGAAGGCAATGACCAACGCCGCTGCCAGCGCCAGAACCAGGCCGGCCAGCGGCGTGTACTTCATGCCTGAAAAGTCCAAAATTTTCACTCCCCGGACGGCCAAAATGTACTTCCTATTCATTAGATGCACTTCGCGTGCCGAACGACGGCGGCGGCAGGCCACACTATCCATTGACTCTAGAGGCCGGCGGCGGAGGGTGCCAAGTTACAAAAGGAGCACTCGTTTGGTCATGACCCTAAAAGCGCGCGGATTGCGGATAGAATGCTACAGGTGGAATAAGTCCAAGGAATGGATAGAAAAACTCGTTCGGCAGAGAGGAATGGAAACAAATGAAGCGGAATAAGACAGCGGCATTTCTAGCGGTGGTCTGTCTGCTGGCATCGCTGGCGTTCGCCAACGACGAAAGGGAAGCTGACCGCGTGAAGGATGCAGGCGATGTGATGAACGAAATCCTCAATATTCCTGACGACATTCCGCAGGATTTGCTGGATAAGGCAGAGTGCCTGGTAATCCTGCCCTCGGTGAAGAAAGGCGCGTTCGGCGTTGGCGGCAGTTATGGGCGTGGAGTGATGGTATGCCGCAGCGGCCCGCACTATACGGGGCCATGGGGTCCGCCGGCCCTCTATGCGCTGGAGGGGGTAAGCATTGGGTTTCAGTTAGGTGGACAGGCAACAGATTTTGTCTTGCTGGTGATGAATCCCAAGGGGGCGCGATCGCTGCTGTCGAGCAAAGTGAAGCTGGGTGCGGATGCGTCGGCAGCGGCCGGTCCGAAGGGGCGCACGGCGGAAGGTGCAACGGACATTGTGATGAACGCGGAAATTCTTTCCTACTCGCGCAATAAGGGATTGTTTGCAGGAATCTCGCTGGAGGGATCAACACTCCGGTCCGATGGCAACGCGAATGAAAAACTCTATGGGCGAAAATTGAGCGCGAAAGAGATTATTGTGGAGCACAAGGTGGGAGTTCCGAGCTCGGCCCGGCAACTGGTGGCATTGCTGAATGCGAAATCGCCGAAGAATCGATCGGATCCGAAGTCGCTGGAATAGTGCCGCGAGTTCATGCAGCGACTATGAAGCGATCTGATGCAGAAAAGCAGCCGATTCGTTGCGCATGGGCGCAAACCGAATTGATGATGCGCTATCACGACGAGGAATGGGGCGTGCCGGTGCACGATGACCGCACGCTCTTTGAATTCCTGATTCTGGAAGGCGCCCAGGCCGGATTGAGCTGGGAGACGATTCTCAACAAGCGCGAGAACTACCGCGCGGCATTCGACGATTTCGATGCGCAGCGGATCGCTCTTTACGACCGCAGAAAAATCGGACAGCTGTTAAAAAATCCGGGAATCGTGCGCAACCGGTTGAAGATTGCGTCGGCGGTGCATAATGCTCAGGCGATGCTGCGAGTGCAGCAAGAATTCGGCAGCTTCGATGGTTATATCTGGCAGTTTGTGGGCGGACGCCCGCGATTGAATTCGTGGAAGACTCGGCAGCGAGTTCCGGCCAGCACCCCTCAATCCGATGCCATGAGCAAAGCCCTGAAAAAGCGCGGCTTCAACTTCGTGGGATCAACTATCTGCTATGCGTTTATGCAGGCGGTTGGCATGGTGAATGACCATGTCACGCAATGTTTCCGTTACAAGTTGGTGTAGATTTCGGCTTCGAGTCTGGATCAAATCTATTCAGGCTTGCGCGCAGTGGGAGTGGGGTTCGGAGGCTCGTGAGTGTGCAGTATGTTCTGCGCTTTCTTATCGTTCAGGTCGAGGCCGAAGGTGGGATGATCGTAATCTCCCCCGATTCTCACCGGTACAACTTCGCCTTTCGGCTTCTTCTTGAAAAACGGATTCATCACTTTCAGCAGGAATGCTTTCGCTCCCGTGGTAGTGTTTGAAATCTGCGAATCCACCCGCATCTGGCCGCGCAAATCGATCTTGTAATTCATCAGGTTGTAAGTTCCGTGGACGCGGGCGTGGGCGCCGGGGACGCGAAATGACAGATCGGCGAATTTCGCGATTCCGTGGATGACGTCGACTTGGCCTTGCAGATCGCTCATTACGGTTTCAGGATCCAGTTTTTTATCATTCTGCTTCCGGTCAGTTGTTTTGTCGTCGTTCTGAATCTCCTTGCTGATATTTTTCTCCCCTCGAGCGCCGGCGCTGAATTCGTCGATGCCTTTCTGAGTTGAAGCTGCGGCAAACGATCCCCCGCCGATTCCAAAATTACCTCGCAACTTGATTTTCTTCAGGAACTTTTGCTCGCCTGGAGGAAGTTCGGCGTGCGCCTGAAATGCGACATCGCCCGACATAGGTGCGCGTTTTGCCTGCACAAATAACAGCAGAATATCTTCGATGCGCGCGCTTCTGGATTGCAGATCGATCAGCGCCGTTTTTCCTTTGCCATCAGGCGAAGTGGCAACGCTGCCGCGGGCTTCGACATGGGTGTTCCAGAAATCCCCATCGACCTGCTTGAGATATGTATTGCCGTGCGTGGCGTCGACATAAGCGCTGAATTTCGTTGTCAGATGTGCCTGGTGCTCACCCGATGTGACCTCAAAATCAGGAGTGTCTGTCTCCCCCGAGATATCTATATGCGACAGCTTGCCTCCAAACTCGCCAGTCGAGGAAAGCTTGCCGGCAATGCCTTCGTACACGCCGAGGTCGGCGTCGACGAATCTATATTTTCCAGAAATCGGGGTTTCGCCCGCATTGGTAAGGTTCCATACACCAAACTTCCCTTCGGCGGAGACCTCGCCGGGCGGTTCAGGATTGTGCACTTTCACCCGGTAAGTCAACGGCGATCCCCATCCCACATTTCGCAGGAGTGCCTCATGAACATCAAACCGCAAAGGTTTCTTGTCCGGATATTTGGAAGCGAACTCCACAATTGCGCCGTTCGCGACAATCTCTGCGATCGTGATTTTTGACTGTGAAGTATGCAAAGCCTTGCCGGTCCCGAATGGCGGAATGGTCACCACCATACCTTCCGCGGTAATGCGGCTCACACGTTGCGCGAGCAGGCCCAGATAGCTGCCTTGAATCGTCAACTTGTCGATGGTGATAAGCGGCTTGGCCGCATTCGGGTCATCGGAGAAGACTAATCCTTCCAGTACGCAGCCCGGCGAGGGAAAAAATGTCTGATGAAATCTCCGGACCTCGACCTGGCTGTCGCTGGCCTCGCGCAAATCCTGCAATACTTCCGCCTGCGAGTAGGGCCAGTGATGGCCCAGTTCCACTGCGCCCGCGCATAGTAGCACGCAGGCCACCAGTGCGATCGGGATTAAGAATCTCTTGTAGTTTTTCTGCCATGGCTGCCGCGGCGGTCGGACGGTGGCGGGAAGCGGAGCTGTGACGGGAGCCATGCGGTTTGGAAGCTGAGCGAAGTATGGGGGTTGCTGTCGAAAACGGCAACCTCGGTGCATAAAAGGCCTGGATCACGCTGGCGCTGCCGGGGCCATGTTGCAAAGGGCTAAAGCGTCAATTAAGCTGGTGTTCTCTTCAGGAATGCCCTTAGCCGGGATGGCGGAACTGGCAGACGCAGCGGACTCAAAAGCGGATGCTGCTTATATCTTAAAGTATAAGTAAATAAATAAGATAATTGCGTGACGGCAGACGCAGCGGATTTTTATAGCTTAAGTGCTTGAGGACACTGGCTATCCAGGACGGCACAAATTCGCGGACTCTTCCATAGCCCGCCAACCGGGAGTTCCGCGCGGGTCGGAAAGTCGACAGGTTGGGTGACGCCTTAGTGTTTGCGACATGGTCCCCTAATCCGTATGAAATTCCGAGTTCACCAGACCAATCAGCTCCTCGCGAACCCCATGAAGGATCTCTCGCGATAAGTTGGGATCGGACACAGCACGGGATAGATTGATCGCTCCGAGCAGAGCGCTCAGAATAAGCAGGGCACGCCGGCGCTTATTCGAGCGCCGGTTCGATGGAAGAAGGGCGCTGAAGAACGCCAGGCTCCGCTTTACCCGCGCCGTGTACAGGGCCCGCGCGGATTTGCTCCCCCGGGTCATGTCGCCTACTAACGCTCCCATCGCACAGCCGGTTCCCGGCGCATCGCGGTGCGCCTCCGTCAGGTAGTTCTGGAGAAGGTGCGCCATGTCGGCAGTATGCTCTTCCCAAACGTCAAGATCCTTGAATGCCGCCGCGAGCGCCTCCACGACCAGTTCATCGCGCGATCCGAAGTGTTTGTAGAAACCGCCGACAGTAACACCTGCCTCTCTCATCACATCGGCAACGCCGATGCCTTCCAGACCAAGTTCACGAAACCTTTTGGCAGCAACTTTCACGATCCGAGTGTGCGTCTCCGCCTTGTCACTCTTCGAATAACCCATTTGCCGTCACCATCTCTTCCCGAGTCCGCATTTATGGCTGGCTGCAGGACGAGCCCCTAGAGTATCAGCATACTCTTCAGCGATTGGATGCAAACTGTCGCATCCTTGGTGCAAAACGCTCATTGGGCGATAGTAACAATGAACCGCTTTCGAAATGAAGCCGGCACCGAAATGTTCTCGAAAAGATTTCATAAAATACTTTGCACCTTCTGGATTACGATCATACTCTAGTGTAGAGAAAGCGCAGATCAACCTTTTCCCCAGCACAGGAGAAGCAATGAGCAACTCATCCCCAGAACGAAATAAAGCAATCGTGCTCGAAGCATTCGAGACACTGTTCAACAAGCGTGACTATGCGGCGGCGGAACGCTTCTGGTCACCGAACTACATTCAGCACAGCGCACACATACCACCGGGCCGCGAAGGGCTGTTCAATCTCGTCCGCTCAGCGCCGGAGACTTTGCATTACGACAACCAACTCATCATCGCAGAAGGCGATTACGTCATCGCGCATGGCCGCTTCACTGGGATGGGAAGGCCCGCCGCGTGGATCGCAGCCGACGTTGTCCGCTTCGAAGACGGTCTTCTCAAAGAGCATTGGGACGTTTTGCAGGACGAGGCGACCAAGGCCGATTCTGTGAGCGGCCTTCCCATGTTCGGCGACACATTCCCGAAGTGAGGGCCACAGACAACGCAATCGCCGTGAAGGCGTGCAACACCCTTTTCACAAGCCGAAGGAGCCAGTAACTATGACGTCATCCGTTGTTTCAAATGAAATATATGTGATTTTAGGAGCGAGCGGGAACACCGGCTCGATCATTGCCAATTCTCTGCTGTCAGCGGGCAAAAAGGTACGCGTCGTGGGACGCGACTCGGGGCGACTACAGCGCTTTGTGGACAAAGGCGCTGAAGCGTTCACGGCCACCGTGAGCGATGCGGCTGCGCTCACTAAAGCTTTCAGGGGAGCGCGCGCCGCATATCTGATGTTGCCGCCGGCGAAATCCCGGGAGGAGCAGGAGCGCGATAGCGACGCCATTGCGAAAGCTGTAAAAGAGTCCGGCCTGCGCTACGCGGTGCATCTGAGCAGCTACGGCGCGCAGGTTGCGGAAGGTGCCGGGCCAGTCTCGGGACTGCATTCTTCGGAACAAAAACTGAATGCTATCGAAGATCTCAACGTTCTGCACCTGCGCGCCGCGTATTTCATGGAGAACAATCTGGCGGCGATCGGCATGATCCATGGGATGGGAGTCTTCGGTAATGCGCTGCGACCCGACCTGAAGATTCCCATGGCCGCGACGCGCGACGTTGGTGACTTTGCCGCGCAACGCCTCCTGCACCTGGATTTTTCCGGCAAACAAACGCGCGAACTGCTTGGGGAGCGCGACCTCTCGATGACAGAAGCGATCGCAGTGATTGCGCGCGGCATCGGCAAACTGGATCTGCGGTACCAGCAATTCCCGTATGACCAAGTGCAGCAGGCATTGACGCAATTGGGTGTTCCGCCTAAGGGAGCTGCCATGTACATCGAGATGTACAAAGCCATCAACGCAGGAGTCCTCGTTCCGTTGGAGCCGCGTTCGCCGGAGAACACTACGCCTACTTCCTTCGAAAGATTTGTGCAGGATGTTTTTGTGGCTGCGTATCACGGGAAGGCTCAAGGCGATGAGCCCGGGGCGGCACCGGTTGTGGCTGTTTCCAGGCGAGAGTTCTGGAGGAATCAATGACGACGATAAAGGCGATGCGACTGGCTTCGGTGGTCACGGCAATCAATGTCCTGGTCGCGAGCGGCTTTTCCATCGTGGGGATCCTCCGTCCGCAATATCTGCTCCCTGCGGGATCCGTTCCAACACAGGCGTCGTTGATATTGGCGATGTACGCAGCAGCGCGCACAATTCCTTTGGCTTTGTTCGCATTGTGGGCGATCTACAAACAGGCAACCCCTGCGTTGGTGCTCCTGGGTGCGCTCGCCGGCGCCATGCAATTGCTGGATGCCGGAATCGGTCTGTTTGAGCATGATCTTGGAAAATGCGTTGGGCCGCTCTTTATCGCCGTCCTCCAATTCTTCGTGGTGTATCTGCTTCACAGATCACGCCGCCAGCCAAGCGCGGGTAGGCTCAGCCCTTAATGTGTTACCTGTCGCGCCTGATTGCAGGCGGGAGATCCGGGAACCCTATAAACGATGCGGATTAACTGATAGTCAGAAACAGGAGAATATCCATGAAAAATGCCAAGGAACTCATGCTTGAATACACCGCCTTCTCGTTCAGAGATCCGAAGAAGGCGGCGGAGATGTTTGCGGAAGACGGCGCCTTTGAGTTGCCTTATCTCGCGACGTTCGGACTTCCTACGCAGTACAGGGGCCAAGACGCGATCGCCGGCTTTTTCCAATCCGTGCTCGACATCTATCCCGGTTTCCAATTCGAGAATACCAAGGTGCTGATCGATACTCCTGACCAAGTCTTTGCAGAATTCGAGGCCACTGCGGTGTCAAGCAAAACGGGACGAACTGTTCATCAACTCTTCTTTTCGCGGCTGGTTGCCGAGAACGGAAGGATCAAGTTGTTTAGAGAAGCTCTGAATACTGTCGAAGTGGCTCGCGCCAATGTACAGGATAGCGCGGGCTTGTTTTGAAAAGGATTCGGTAGGTCGCGACGGGTGCCTCCATCCCAGCGGATAGAAATCATCGCTGACTGCGGCGGCTCGAATCAAATTGCCCCGAATGGGTGCGGAATGCCTTCTGGAGATGATGGCAGTCGTTGAGAGGAGAAGGAACCATGGGAAACGAAGGGTCTTATACAGCTCTCGGGCTGAAGGTATGGAAAGCCCAAGTCGATCGGGCGGACAAGCTTTTTGGTGCCCTCTCGTCCGAGCAGGTTCTGCAGGAAATAGCGCCTGGCAGAAACAGGCTTCTCTACTTGTGGGGACATCTGACAGCCATTCACGACGCGATGCTGCCGCTGCTGGGGCTGGGAAAACGACTTTATCCCGAGTTTGACGTCGCCTTCGTCACTAATCCTGACAAATCGCAGACCGTCATTCCATCGCACGAAGAGATTCGCCGAGCATGGACTACCGTAAACGGAGAATTGTCGAAAGGGTTCGAAAAAATGTCGCAGTCCGACTGGCTCCAGCGTCACTCTGCCGTGTCGGAAGAAGAGTTCGCGAAAGATCCTTCGCGTAATCGCTTCTCCATCCTGCTCAGCCGCACAAATCATGTCTCTTATCACCTCGGCCAGGCGGTGCTTGGACTCAACTGATTGAACGTGAAGCATCGGAGCTGGAGAGTTTCAGCTCAGCAACAACGGAGAAAGGCAATGACCAAAAAGCTCGCAGGCAAGACCGCCGTCATCACCGGCGGAACAGAAGGGATTGGGTTCGCTACGGCAAAACTTTTCGTCCAAGAGGGCGCGTACGTCTTCATAACGGGCCGTCGCCAGAAGGAACTCGATGAGGCCGTGGCGGCAATCGGCGCCAACGTTTCTGGAGTTCAAGGCGACGTCGCCCAACTGGCCGACCTTGATCGTCTTTACGAGACCGTCTCCAATGTGAAGAGGCGAATCGACATTATTTTCGCGAATGCCGGCGTGGGCGAATTCGTTCCCTTTGGGACTGTAACCGAAGAGCATTTCGACAAGCTATTCAACATCAATGTGAGGGGCACGCTGTTCACGGTGCAAAAGGCTTTACCGTTACTGAATGATGGCGGCTCTATCATTCTCAACGGCTCTGTCGCGAGCATCAAGGGCACAGCCGCCTTCGGCGTCTACGCCGCAAGTAAGGCCGCAATCCGATCTTTCGCACGAACCTGGACTACGGATCTGAAGGACCGTCGTATCCGCTCAAACGTCGTTAGTCCGGGTCCGATCGATACGCCGCTTGCGAGTCGGCAATCCGCGGATGTGATTGCGCGAATTGTGTCCACCATCCCCATGGGACGCATGGGGAAACCCGAGGAAGTTGCCAAGGCCGCGCTGTATCTGGCATCCGACGACTCAAGTTTTGTCACAGGTATTGAACTGTTCGTTGATGGGGGCAGAGCCCAGGTCTGAGCGACTCCCTCGGTTAGGAGAAACGTCGATGATTACCCAACAGCATTTGGCCTCTATCAACCGCGCGGATCGCGATCTATACGCACGGGAGAAGGTCTTGAATTCCGCCATCATTGCCGCCGATATCAGCAGCGGTTGGGAAACATATCTTGAGATTTTTGACGCGTTCTACGCCGATCATGTCGAGGTCAGCGACGGCACCGAGAGTGGCTCGGTATTTGGCCGGGAGCAGATTCGCGCACTCCTCCTCAAATTTCTTGTCCCGATTCACGTAATGGCTGAGATTGGCGGCCTGTCGGTACAGATTCGAGAAAGCCCGATTCTCGGAGACACCGCAGATGAGACACATTCGGCCTGGTCAATGGATCTGATCGGTGTGTTAGGTAGGACGTGCCAGATTTCCTGGTGCACTCTTCGACAT
>JBAVQD010000080.1:0-3140 GCA_049693675.1 Candidatus Sulfotelmatobacter sp.
TGGCAAAATGCAGACGCCGCGTATGTGCTACCGATGTGGGAGTTGCGCCGAGATGTTTTAGAAATAATCGGCGGAGGTGACGCGAGCCAACTCCCAAACGCGACGCAAGAACTTCCACTCCGCCATCCTCCAAGCCACTTTCTCCGATGAGCCGCAGAGCTCGCGACACCGTATTGGAAGTTCCGAGCCAGGCAGGAGTTCCCGGCGAGCATTCGGGTCGACAGCGGAGACAAGGTCGAAAACCCGCCTCCGCCGCCGCCGCCGCGGTCGGGAAGTAGCGAACATTTTTTTCTTTTGCAGTGGGCGCCGGACAAATCGATCGGCAGTAAACACCACTCCCCACCACACCAATGAAGAATTTGCCATCAAAGCGCGGATCGCGCGACAGCCTAGCTCGGGAACATATTTGCCAATCGAGCGTCATATGTCGCACTCATCATAACTGCTCTGGCATGGCTGGGTAGACGTTTTCGGACCATGTTCTTGAGGGTAGCAGCGGCAGGCGGATTTGCGAACGACTTGGGCATCGACTGGCGGGAGCGAAGTCCGCAAACGTCCAGCCACTAGTGAGCAAAGTCCGCAAACGTCCAACCCGGGTTCGGAAGTCAATCTATCTTTCCGGAACGGAAGCCCGATGAGTGCTCCCGCTCATTTCCCGGGAAGGAGTCAACATGAAATCCCCGAACCTGATTTACATTGCCGCGACGTGTCTTTTCTCTGCTCTAGTTTTCCCTAACGATCGCGGCGAGATTGTGGGCTTCGCCGTCGATTCAACGAACGGGGCGACGGTTGCCTTCCTGGCGGTGCCCGTGCTCAACGGGCGTGGAAGCTCAAGTAAGACCTTGCAAATGCAGAAGGGCGGCAATTCGCGGAACTTTGTTGTTCCTGAAAACGTTCGCCAACAGCTTTTGCGCCGCCTTGGTGTTGTCGTCCCCGGAAAAAATTGAGCGGATGGCGAGTAAGAAACGAGGGCAGGAAACTCCCGCCCTCCTTCAATGCCAGTTCTTAATGCTCGTTGTATCTCGCATCTTCTAACCGACGCCTCTTTATGCCCGACCGCTTGCGACACTGCGTAGAATGCCCGGAATGTTCCACTCGATACCTGATTGGGTTCAGTCCGTATCAAAACGGTTCGTACCTCGCATCTTTTGTAACTGAGTCTTCCGAGGAATATAAGTTGTTTTGTTCCTGTCGACGGCCGCCGGTTTGCAGTCGATGGAATTGGAATGATCTGAAAACCTACTCTGTCTCGAATGGAGCTTATGCTCGCGGCTATGGCGGCCCTGATGAGATTTGGCTATTGAGACCAAATACGGATCGAGAGATAAGCTCACTCAATTTAAGCCTTGAGGAGGACCGAAAGAAAAATCAATGAATCTCATCGCCTTGACGTCGAAGCGCGCGGTGATGGTCGGCGCGATTTACGCAGTCGTATTTTTCACGGTGAGGTTTGCGGTCGCGAGCGGCTCAATGTCGCCCTCCGACCCCCCGAAGCCTGTTGCATGCCGAGCGCCTGAATACAAACAATTCGACTTCCGGGTGGGGATTGGGATGCATTCGATGTCGGCGGCACGGTTGTGGTCGCGCGTTTGAAAGTGGACCACTTGCTCGACGGGTGCGTTTTACGGGAGCAGTACGAAGGCACCGACGGTCATAAGGGCGAGAGCGTGAGCATCTATGATGGGTCCCGCAAAGTCTGGCATCAGACCTGGGTTACAAATCGCGGCGAATTGCTAGTGATTGAAGGCGGCTTAAAAGATGGAGAGATGGTACTTACTGGAACGGACCGCACCGCGGAAGGACGAGAAAGACTTGTTCGCGGGATATGGAAGGCCGAAGGCGCAGGCGTTCGCGAGACAGCTGTGCGCTCGCCGGACGGCGGCAGAACATGGAAGCCGTGGTTTGATCTTATCTTTCGAGTGCACAACTAAGCGCGATGCAGGCAGAACGACAAATGTGTTGTCCTAGAGTTTAATCTCCATCCCTTCAGCAGCCGCGCGCACCTTAGGGTAGTAGTTGCGGGCCTCGTGCACGACTTTGTCAATGATTACGTCCGTGTGATCGGGGTCATGGTGAAATAGCACAAGCTCTTTTGCGCCACTCTCCATCACCACATTTACCGCTTCGCGCCAGTGACTGTGTCCCCAGCCGCGGCGGTGCGCCTCATATTCCTCGGGCAGGTATTGCGCGTCGTAGATGAGCACGTCCGCGCCTTCGGCCAGCTTGCGGACAGCCTTGTCGAACCCCGCATCTCCGGGTTCGTTGTCGGTAGCGTAGACGAGAACGCCATCTTTAGTTTCCAGTCGGAAGCCCATGCATCCCTGGGGGTGGTTTAGCCACGCTGTCTCCAGCTGTACGCCTTCTTCCAGAGTGACGCGTCCGCTCTCGATCTCGTAAAAATCGCGGCGAGCTTTCATCTGGCCAATGTCGACAGGAAAGTACGGCGCCGCCATCTGATCGGCCAGGACTTGTTTGAGGCTGCGGGTTCGGCTTGAGCATTGGAACAGAAAGCGGCTTTCCGCATTCATATACAAGGGCCGAAAAAACGGCATGCCCTGAATGTGATCCCAGTGAAAGTGAGAGACGAAAACGTGCGCGGAAAAAGGACGGTCACCAAATTCGTTTTGCAGTTGCTGGCCAAGCACGCGGAAACCGGTGCCGCAATCGAAAATATAAATGCGATCGCCGAGACGCACTTCGACGCAGGAGGTGTTGCCTCCATAACGCATGTTCTCGGATTGTGGAGTTGGCGTGGAACCGCGTACGCCCCAGAACTTGATGCGCATAGGTTCGTAACTGCACGAGGGCCCGGATTTGCTGGGTGACTTCCTGTATCTTCTGACGATAGAACCCGTTCGTCAATTGCCGGGTTGGTTCGCAGCCAAGTATTTCGACCAGCAATACCTGGACCGTCGAACGGGCGCGAATCTGTCCCCTATAATGAACCGCGAGGCGCCGAAGTCCGGCGGCTATCATCTCTTGCATGGTTAACCCCGAATTCAGGGAATTCTCGCGTCTGGCGCGTTCCGCGACGCTCGTCCCGGTGGTGAAGTCGGTGAGCGCTGATCTGCTCACGCCTGTCTCCGCATTCCTGGCGATTGCGCGGAAAGAGCCGCACGCGTTTCTGCTAGAGTCGGCGG
>JBAVQD010000081.1:0-1792 GCA_049693675.1 Candidatus Sulfotelmatobacter sp.
GCGTGCTTTCTCGACTCGATGGCAACCATGCAGCTCGCGGGCACCGGCTACGGTTTGCGCTATGAGTACGGCATGTTCAAGCAATCGATTGTAGATGGCTGGCAAAAAGAGAATCCCGATAACTGGCTCCGCTGGGGCGATCCCTGGGAGATTGCCCGGCTTCACGAGAACGTAGAAATCAAACTGAACGTCTCATTCAAGCTGCAAGCGGGTAATTTTCAAATCATTCCCAACCGGCCATCAAGCCTGATCGGCATTCCGTTTGATCGTCCCGTGGTGGGCTATGGTGGAAAGACGATCAACACGCTGCGGCTCTGGGCCGCGGCCGCGCCTGACTACTTCGATCTTGAGAAGTTTGACACCGGAGACTTCGTGGGCGCACTGGGCGAAACTCTCCAAGCGGAGTCGCTTACCCGCGTGCTTTATCCGGACGATTCCACGGCGAAGGGGCAGGGGCTGCGCTTTCTGCAGGAATATTTTCTGGTCGCGTGTTCCATGGCCGACCTGGTGCGCCGTTTCCAGCGCCACAACTCGGATTGGGAAAAGTTTCCGGAGAAGGCCGCAATTCAACTCAACGACACGCATCCTTCCATGTCGGTCCCCGAACTCATGCGAATCTTGCTTGACGATGTGCACTTGGGATGGGACCAGGCCTGGGACCTGACGAAGAGGACGCTCGGATACACAAATCACACGTTGCTGCCTGAGGCTCTCGAGAAATGGCCGGTGGCGTGGTTTGAGACACTGATTCCTCGTCACCTGGAGCTCATTTACGAAATTAACCGCCGGCTGCTCGATGATGTTCGAGTTCGCTTCCCGGGCGACGAGGGGCGCGTGCAGCGCATCAGCCTGGTGGAAGAAGGAAGCCCGCGCAAAATCCGGATGGCCAACCTCGCTATTGTTGGCTCGCATAGCACCAACGGAGTGTCTGCTGTCCACTCCAAGCTACTGCGAACCACGACGGTCAAAGATCTCGCGGAAATGTTTCCCGAGCGTTTTAACAATAAGACAAACGGAGTGACGCCCCGGCGCTGGTTGCTTGAGGCTAATCCCGCGCTGGCCCGCGAAATCACGCAAGTCATCGGAGATGGCTGGATCACGGATCTCAGCCTGCTCAAACAGCTCAAACCATTCGCGGAGGATTCCAATGCTCGCGAGCGTTTCCTCAAGTCAAAGCGAGAGTCCAAAGTGCAGTTTGCCAATTGGTTCAAGTCAACGTCGGGACGTGTCGTAGACCCCTATACCATCTTCGACTGCCATATCAAGCGTATTCACGAATATAAAAGGCAATTGATGAATGCGCTGCGGATTGTGATCGTTTATAACCGGCTGCGGGAAAATCCCGGCATGAAGATGGTGCCGCGGACATTTTTCTTCGCGGGTAAAGCGGCGCCAGCTTACACGCTGGCCAAGCTCATCATAAAGTTCATCAACAACCTGGCGAGCACGATTGACGGCGACCCGGTGGCGCGCGGCCGGCTCAACATTGTTTTTCTCCCTGAATACAACGTTTCGTTGGCGGAGCGGCTGATTCCAGCCAGCGACGTCTCCAACCAGATCTCGACCGCTGGCTACGAGGCCAGCGGAACCAGCAATATGAAATTTATGATGAACGGAGCCTTAACGGTCGGAACCCGCGACGGTGCGACCATCGAAATGGCGGAGGAAGCCGGAGAAGAAAACATGTTCCTGTTCGGGCTCACCGTAGAGCAAGTCGAGAACAGCCGCGCCTGGTACAACCCGAACTGGCATTATGAACATGAACCGGAGACGCGAGCTGCTCTGGACCTGA